>JAWWBX010000400.1:0-3510 GCA_033720735.1 Saprospiraceae bacterium | reverse complement strand
TATCCGGATGCGGGAGGTCTATGCGCAATTCTATGAAGAGGGGATGGCTCTCAAGAACCGGCGCAACCAGGCCACCGTCATCAATGTCACGGCACACCGGACGATGGTCCCGTTTGCAGGTGTTTGTATCGCTACCGCCGGGGGTAATGCACCGATCGTCGCCGAAATAGAAGATGACATCAACTTCACAAACGGATGGTTTGCAGATATCGGATTTAATGTTCACCTGAACCTGGTATCTGTCAATGACATCTGCAGCGAATACTGGTACAACCTCCCCTACACCTCCTCAGATGGTGCGAACTGGTGGTTGATCTACAACGCGTTTGGTGTTGACGGGCATTTGAACATCTTTTACACTTCCTCGGGGAGCAGCGCGACATTCCCGGCCGGATTACCGGAATACGATCTGGATAAACCGGACAATATGTTCGTTCACAAGAACACCCATGCCGGCTGGGGCTGGACCGTCGCCCACGAGATCGGACACTGGTTTGGCCTGTATCACACGTTTCAGGGACCAATCGAGAATGTGACCCGAGATCCTGCCAGTTCATGCTACGACTGTCTCTGGAATGGTGACGAGTTGTGCAGCACGGCCGCAGACTATGGTACCGACTGGTGTGACGAACCCGCCGATGAGTGTGAATGCACAGGTGACTACAATGAAACATTCTGTACGAATGGTGGCGGTTCGGCAAACGGAACAATCGTCGATGACTGTGGCGTGTCGTACGATCCCGACCTATACAACATTATGGCCTACGGATGCCGGCCCTGTGCACATACCTGGACCGGCGAGCAGGTAGACCGTCAATGGGTATACCTCGCAGCTCGGTTGGCGCAGGCCAGCATCACCCACGGATCGTGCAACGGCAATATGGATGCCGTGAGTCCGGCCACCGCGATCACGGGGCAGCGGGTGGAGTCAAGCGGGTATATCATTTCCACGCAGAATATCGAGACGCACCAGTACACGCTCTACGACGCGGCAACTTCCGTGGATCTCAATCCCGGCTTTACCGCCGAGCTGGTCAATGGCATTCAGCCCAACTTTGAAGTTGTCAATGAGGGTTGCTACGGTATCTACCAACTAAACCGACCGGAAATACCCGTCCTCCGACCTGATGTCAGCCACCCCGAAACTGTCTTGAAGGCAGGAAAGGGGCAATAACAAGGAAAGACAATAGCAATTACGACGAAACATCCAGTCTCACCCAAAAAATCTTTTGGCATGAAATCGTTGAAGCATCTCATCGCACTCCCATTGACCTGCACGCTTTTGCTCACGATCACCTCGCTGCACGCCCAGCGCATCGGCATCGGTACCACCAATCCCGATCCCTCGGCGATCCTCGAGATCACCAGCGACTCGCTCGGGGTGCTCATTCCACGAATGACTGCAGCCGAACGTGATGCCATCATGAATCCGGCCACCGGCCTCATGGTCTTTGTGACCAACGACAGCAGTTTCTACTGCTTCGAAGGATCGGCCTGGCAGATGGTCGGTGGGCGTGGCTACATGCTCGTGGACGCTGACGGAGACACGAAGATCCAGGTCGAAGAGTCGCCGGATGAAGACATTTTGCGGATTGACCTGGGCGGCACCGAGTATTTTAGAATGGACAATGGGCGCATTCATGTGCTTAACACCGGTAATTCAGTTTTTCTGGGTGACAGTGCGGGTATTTCGGATGACCTGGACGCCAATAAAAATGTATTTATCGGGCATGCCGCCGGACAGAACAGTGAGACGGGCTTCCTTAACGTTGGGATTGGGCACAACTCATTTTACAATAATACAACGGGTGGCCGCAATGTTGCTACCGGCGCCGGATCACTGTTCAATAACACTTCCGGCTTTTACAATGTTGCTTCAGGCCAGGCGGCCCTGTATAATAATACGTCAGGAAATGGCAATGTTGCGAGCGGCTACCATGCACTTGTGGGCAATACAACCGGACAACACAATGTCGGCCTGGGTTACCTGTCCTTGAAACTGAACACAGTCGGTATTGGCAATATTGCGGTTGGGGCAGAAGCCGGCTTCAATGCACTGGATACCGGGAGTATTTTTCTCGGCTACAGGGCCGGGTACTTCGAGACCGCTGGTAACCGCCTTTATATCGAGAACTCTACTGCCGACTCTGCCAACGCCCTGATTTATGGCGAGTTTGACAACGACTGGCTGCGCATCAACGGCCATTTGACCGCTACCATGGGTCTCTCGGATGCGGATCATGACACGAAGATCCAGGTCGAGGAAGGCGCGGATGATGACACCATTCGCTTTGATATCCAGGGAACCGAGTATTACAGGATGGAAGAGGGCCGCATTCATGTAGGAAATACGGGAAGAACCGTGTTGATAGGTCGTGCGGCGGGAAGCAGCCAGAATCTGGGATCGCTCGACAATACGGACAACACATTTGTCGGTGACTCAACAGGCACCGGTATCAGTCTTGGCAATTACAATACTGCGATGGGCAGCAAGGCGCTCTCAGGTGGTGGTGGCTTTCACAATGTTGCGATCGGTTTTGCAGCGCTCAGATCCTACAGTGGCTTCGGCGGGTTCAATACAGCCCTTGGCACCCGGGCCGGTTACAATGCGACTGGCAGATACAATGTTTTCCTGGGCCACGAAGCCGGATACCATGAAACGAAGGACAGCACCCTGTACATTTCCAGCACCGACGCTGATTCTGCCAATGCACTCATCTACGGCGAGTTTGACAACAAGTGGCTCCGTGTCAACGGGTATCTCACTCCTGCACTGGGTTTATCGGACGCGGATCACGACACCAAGATCCAGGTTGAGAAAGATCCGGACGATGACAAGATCCGGTTTGAAACGAACGGGACAGAGTTCTTCCGCATGACGGACGGCAGGCTTGAGATCCTCAATTCCGGCGGTTCTGTCAGGATAGGTGAAGGAGCTGGTGGCAACGTCAGTGCCGCAGACCTGGAAGATAAGATCACCGCCAATGTCTTTATCGGCCGGAATGCCGGAGCGAATCACGACACCACGGGAAACAAGTTGGTGGGGATCGGTGGTGATGCGCTGCGCTTCAACGAAAACGGGGACTACAATGTGGCGATCGGCTACCGGTCGATGTATGCGAATATCGGGGGGCATTCCAATGTGGCGCTCGGTCTTCACACGCTGTACTCCAACACAAACGGCAAGTACAATATCGCTGTGGGCATGAAGGCGCTGGAGCAAAGCCAGTCCGCTGAAGCCAATACGGCTGTAGGTTACGAGGCACTGCAAAGCCATACCTCCGGCAACAGCAATACGGCAGTTGGCTACCGTGCGCTTTGGGAGGACACGGGCGGCACACAAAATACCGCTATCGGGCGCGAGGCCATCTACAAGAACAACAGCTCGGAAAACAACACGGGAGTAGGTTACCGGGCACTATACAACAACGGTAATGGCAACCGTAATACCGGCATCGGCAGAAACGCCCTCCACGATAATACAAACGGGGATGAGAATACGGCGCTCGG
>JAWWBX010000399.1:0-3512 GCA_033720735.1 Saprospiraceae bacterium | reverse complement strand
CTGGCCAAACTGCATATCGTTCACAATAGCGGGATCGGCTGGCCAAACCTGCGTATTACCGAGGATGATAGCGATTTTGCCCGGATCAAGCTCGAGACGGGCACGGAGCCGGGTACCTTTTGGGATATTGCCGGGAAGTCAGATTCGATAGCGGCCAATGGCTCCCTCAATTTCTACTATGGCAGCCCGGGCAACTCGGGCGACAGGATGTCGATCAAGGGCAATGGTAATGTCGGCATCGGCACCACCAATCCGGCAGAGAAGTTGCACGTACAGGGTACCTTCCGGGTCAGTGACCTGGCCGGGGTCGGTGACCGGAATGTCATCGTCGACAGCAATGGCAAGTTCAAGATCGGCACCCTCGGTTCAGGAGACAGCGACTGGGTTGAAACGGCAAACGCCGTTTACAACAACACCCATGACATTGGAGTCGGTACCACCAGCCCGGGTTCCAAGGTCCATGTGATCGGCCCGGAAAGTAACGGCACGACCGGAGCTCTCAAACTGACATTCCCCGGAACTGCTCCATTCTATATCGACGCGCACTCCATGGTGCTTGACGGGAATGAAATAGACGTGACGGGTAATCTCAACAGCACCCTCGACCTGCAGGGCAACAGCGCCGGCGGGGTACGCATGGTGCAGGGAGGTGGTAACGTGGGAATCGGGACCAATGCCCCGTCCAACAAGAAGGTTCTCATCTCCGGTCAGACCATCCCTTCTTCTGGAGATCCGACCCTGGCCTCGGCCACCTTATCCCTGCTCAACACATCGGGAGGATTCAGTGAAATGCTGCTTGACGGCAACGAGATCAGTACTGTCGATGAGACCCTCTACCTCAACAAACTCACCAATCACGATGTCGTGATCGCCAGCGGTGGCGGAGACGTAGGCATCGGAACTTCGAATGTTCCGGCCGGCTACCGGCTCAGTGTCGCCGGGAAGGTGATTGCCGAGGAGCTACGGGTGCAACTGCAGGGGGCTTGGCCGGATTACGTTTTCGATGCATCCTATCCTCTTCTTTCACTCGACGAGCTTGATGCAAATATCCGGCAGAACCACCACTTGCCAGGCATCCCTTCGGCGGACATCGTGAAACGCGAGGGGATCGCCGTGAGTGAAATGCAGGTCATGATGATGGAGAAGATCGAAGAGCTCACCCTTTATATCCTGCAACTGCACGAACGGGTGGGTGAACTGGAACAACAGAACGCTGAACTCAAAGCATCCCAAAACAGGTAGGCCATGCACCGATATATCCAGGCAGCCGGTATCGTTCTTCTCCTGTTGACACCTCTGGTCCTGCAGGGCCAGTACTGGCGGGAGGTGGTTGCCGATCAGGACAATTACTTCGAGATCGTTGATGAACTGGACCGCTACTACGCCGGGCGCGACCGGGGCCGGGGCTCCGGCTACAAGCAGTACATGCGCTGGAAGGGAAAGATGCGTTACCGGATCGATGCCGACGGATTCATCCGCAATGCCGAAGCACAGAATCTGCGCGCCTATCGGCGTGTGCAGCAAATGGCAGCTCATACGCGCAATCGCGCAACGCACGGGGATTGGGAGAATCTCGGTCCGTTTGACTACACGGCCTTCAGCGCAAATTCGCAGGGCGGCCTCGGCCGCGTCAACTGCATGGCCTTTCACCCCACCAACTCTCAGATCATGTGGGCCGGCACGGCTGCCGGGGGGCTCTGGCACACCACCGACGGGGGGGGCACATGGTCACCCAAAACGGAAGTATTCGCGTCGATCGGCATCTCCGGCATTGCCATCGATCATACAGATCCTGATACCTGGTACATTCTGACCGGCGACGGGGATGGGTTCGATACACGGTCGGTGGGAGTTATGAAAACGACCGATGGCGGCGTCACTTGGGATCCCACCGGCCTGAGCTATACCGTGACGCAGAGCCGCTACGGGTACACACTGATGATGCATCCTGTCGATCCCGACATCCTGTTGGTGGGCATGCGCTCGATCGGCATTTTCAGGACGGACGACGGCGGGGATACCTGGACCCAGGTCGAATCGGGCAAACACGTCTGGGACATTGAGTTCAAACCGGGTAGCCCGGACACTATTTACGCCGCCTCGTCGGCCGGATTTCTGATTTCCACCGACACCGGCCAGAGCTGGTCAGTCGACAATGACCCGTCCTTCCCTGTGACGTTTAGCCGGATGGCAATTGCCGTAAGCCCGGCCTTGCCGGAACGCGTCTATGCCATCTTCGGAGGCAATACCGGCACTGCAGGCATGTTTAACGGCGCCTACCGCTCGTTTGACAGTGGCAACACCTTTGCCATGTCGGCCAACACCCCCAATATCCTGGACGCCACGGCAGGCGGAACCGACAGCACGGATCAGGCAACATATGACCTTGCACTTGCCGTGGATCCTGCCGATGGCTTCACGTTGTACTCAGGCGGCATCAATGTCTGGAAATCGAATGATGCCGGTGTCATTTGGAACCGGAAAACATGGTGGACACGCGCAATGGAGCCATCCAGCCCTTATGTGCATGCCGACTTTCACAACCTGTATTTTGTGGCGGACACCTTGTACGCAGCGAACGATGGCGGTATCTACCGTTCGACCAATGGTGGCAATGACTGGACCGAGATCTCACAAGGGATCTGCATGATGCAGTTTTACGAGATCGATGCACACAACAACGAGTGGCTGGGCGGTACGCAGGACAACGGCACCAACCTGGCCGGGACCGGTGCGACCAGTTGCGACCATTTGCTGGGGGGTGACGGATTTGCCAGCGTGTGGCACACCGGAGATGGTTCGATCAAATATATCACCTCGCAAAACAGCCTGGTCCGCAGACAGTTTGGTTCGAATATTATCATTTGGGAGGAAACCGACGGATTCTGGTTCTGTGAGCTGGAAATGCATACCACCGATCCGGACTATTTCTTTATCAGCAAAGGACGGGAGCTGTTCCGGGGTAACCAGGCAGGCGCCATCTGGGACTTCAATTTTGACAGCCTGGGCACGCTCAATGTGCTTGATTCTACCGGCATCTGGGGGTTTGATCAATGCGTGAGTAATCCCGATGTCATGTACATTGCGGCTGGTGCACATCTCCTCAAGACGACCAACCTGAGTGCCGCCAACCCCACCTGGGACACACTGCCCAACCCGATGTTCGGACTGGGCATGGTCTCGGACGTCGTGGTGGATCCCGATGATCCGGACCGCGTCTGGATCACAGCCAGTGGCTACAGCGCCGGAAATAAAGTGTTCTTCTCCTCCACAGGCGGGATGTTCTGGGCCAACATTTCAGGAGACCTCCCGAATGTACCGGTCAGATGCATTGTCTACCATCCAGGCTCGGACGATGACATCTACATCGGCACAGAGATCGGGGTCTTCTTCAAGGATGCGTCTCTCGGCATTGCAGAGTGGTTGTACTACTCGACCTATCTGCCCAACACCATTGTCAGTGACCTGGTGATTGAAAATGGCTACGTCTATGCCGGCACATTCGGCCGTGG
>JAWWBX010000398.1:0-3533 GCA_033720735.1 Saprospiraceae bacterium | reverse complement strand
CCGCCTACGCCCCCCCACTCCCGCCGGGCCCTGCCATCACTCCAACCCCAACCGCCGACCTCCGGGCCCTCCCATCACCCCTAGCGAAGCGAAGTACTTCGGGGCTTGCCCCGAAGTCAAAGCGAAGCGAAGTACTTCGGGGCCTGCCCTGAAGTCAAAGCGAAGCGAAGTACTTCGGGGCTTGCCCTGAAGTCAAAGCGAAGCGAAGTACTTCAGGGACGCCAGCGGGCGAATATCCATTCGCCCAACCTGACCATCACTCAGGCCCTGCGCACAAAGCGAATGTACTCGTTCAGGGCCTAGCCCGCAGATGGGTTCCAGCCTTCCAACACCTGCCCGCCACGGATCATGTTGATCGAAGCAAGGGGCAACCAGATCTCCTCTGTAGATTCCAGTTGGGAACTGACGATCAGGAAGCCGGATTGTTCTACTGTAATAGAACCATGCACATGTACGTCCATGGAACGGCCGTCGGTGAGCTCGATGGTGACTTTCTTGTCCCGGCTGGTGATGCTTTCAAAGTCTGACATGATCTGCATGATTAAAGCGTTACAAATTAAGCATGGCTATTGTGGCACACAACCTCACGTTTGTTCAATTCACCAAGCGGTCGCATGCCTTGAGCAAACGGTATCATGCGCCACCCATTACTCGGGCCAGTCTGGATGCGCTTTCACGCGTTCAATCTGTCCGTGGTGCCGATCAGTATGTGCCACCAGCAGCAGCACCAACTGATGCAGATCACGCAATTCAGCCTGGTCACGCCAACCACGTGGTGTGATGTACTGTCGGAAATCGACCTCACTCGTCTCAACCAGCTCCCGGATCCTGGCGCGCGTCTCCCGGTAGATCTCAAGCGCTTGCTCAATCGTCTGCCACCGGCCATGAGGTCGGATGTACCACGGCGCCCGGGAGGTGTTTGCCCCGGTGACCGTGGCATATGACACGAATACGGAATCGGGTGCCTTATGCAGACCATGATAATAATGCATGGCGGGAAACTGCATGAGCACGTACAGCTCTCGCCAGAACATCAGGTCCTGTAGCTGGAGGTGCTCAACGATCTCGATGATCGACCACCGATCAGGAGACTCCCTGAACTGCCATTGATCTGCGGTCAGGAGCCGGCATGCATCGACGACGGCATCCTGCGACCGGTCCAGCTCAGACAACAAAGAGGCCTTTTCATCCGCGGTCCACGGGTCAAAACCGGTAGTGTCACCGGCCCGATCAGCCGAGCAGCCGATGGCAAGAACCAACAGGGTGTGAAAGGTCAGAAAGCGGATGGTATGCTTCACAGGTACGGTGTATCTCCCCAAGTTCGGGGAAAGTGCGGGAACCATACCATCCGCCGCGAGAGAAATGTGCAGGAGCATCGCCGTGTCACGGTACGCTCCGGATCACCAGATCTTACTTGGCCGCCGGCACCGTCACGGGGAACACGACATTGACGCGCTCCCAGATGAAGTGCAGGGTAGCCGATTCATTGCGCAGATTGTTGAAGGCGATGGCAAATGTTTCTACATCCCACGGCATCTCCACGATTTCGCTCGACGTCGCGTTAATGGGTTTGACATCGCTGTCGCGGTAGGAGGTCCAGCGGCTGCCTTCATAGGGATAAAAATGAAGTGTCCACTTGTCCTTGTTTGGTGTGATGAGTACCGCATAGGAGCCTGCCGCCAGCTTGGCACCGCCAATGGTGCATTCCGTACTGCAAGTCAACTTGGTTGCCGCATTTGCGCCGGCCCGCCATTTCTGGCCATAGGGGACCAAGCCGCCCATGATCTCACGGTCCTTCTTGCCGGGACGTGAATACTCAACCACAAAGTCGGTAAGGCCAACCGTCTGGTGGACCTTGGCCGCCGGGCTGGGAGCGGGCTGGTTTTGCTGCGCTTCCGTCGTAAAAACAGTTGCCACCATGGCAAACAGGAAAAAGAGAAGTTGTTTCATAACTGATGCTTTGATTAAATCAATGAAGGCTGAAAATAGCGAATCACCGCCATTGTCTTACGAAGGCGCAAATACTACATGCATGTCAACGCATCAATCCCTGCGTTGCACCGGCAGGGTGATCGTCTCCAAATGGACAGGGATGATCACCTGCGTGTCCGGCGACACCGCTCGCACTTCTTCGATGAACGGCACCAGCTTCTGTTCGATCGCGGCGTCCTGGTCAAAGCCGTAGGGCACGCGAAAGTTGTCCCAGTGGGTCGGGAGGACTACTGGTGGGAACCCGGTGACAGCCAACAGCCTCTCGGTGTATTTATAGATGCCTCGCTGGGACAAATTGACGCCAGCCAGCAGGACATCCGGCGCCAGCCCCTCCAGTTCTCGCTCAATGAAATTCATCGATCCCATGGTCAGCACATTGTGACCGGTAAATCTTGCCAGGAACATGAGTGACCCGCCTTCAATAAACTCCGATACCTTGAGCGGCGCCTCAGGAGGTTCGGGATACCTGCGCGAGTCGTGATACCGCCGGTCATTGAGTGCCGAGTGAATGCCCGGCAATACCCGCACTGAAAAATCCTCAAACTGGTAGTCCTCCCCTCCGCCGACCGGGTAAAGTTGCTCCCCGGGCACGCCATACGCCCTGAGAATATTGCAGCCGGTCTCAGTCGCAATGACTTTTGCGCCCGTTTTCTTTGCGATGTAAGGCACATCAGCAATATGATCGAAGTGTGAGTGATGGACGAGAATGAAATCAGCTTCAGAGATGAGACTGTCGATCAGGAGCGTGTCGGGCTCATAATGATCGTCACGTGTGAAGCCCCGGCGCGTATCATCTGTGCTGATACCCGGCCCTTCACCCAGTTTGATCCGTGACAGATAGGGGTCAATGAGCACTGTCACCTGGCCATCCGAGATCTCCCAACCTGCCGTGCCAAAATATCTGAGCTGCAAGTCCCCGGTCTGTGCCGGCAGCAAGTGGCAAAGCGTCATGAGAAATATCAAAAAACATTGCCCGAGGTGGTGCGCGCGGGGAAGCTTTGAATGTCGGGATGCGAAAAACTCTGTCATGTCCAATACCACATGATGGAACAACAAAATATACGACACGTCCGTCACTCCGTGCCTTTTGATGCCCTTTCGCCTTTTGCAAATCTCTTTCGCGCCCACGTCATGCCCACCGCCGCCAGCACCGCAGCGCCCGCGGCTCCGCAATTAAAGGCCATGTCTATCGGATCAAATACCCGGTTTGGCATGAACAGTTGCAGCGACTCGTCAAGCACGCCGATGGCAGCGGTCAACAGAAACGCCAACAATGCCGCCCGTGGCACAGGTCGTCCGTTCGCCGATCGCTCTCGCAGCGCCTCCAGGATCAGCAACGCGACAATGCTGTACTCTACGAGGTGAGTGCGGTCAGCCGCGCTGGAGAACCGCAGGAAAGCCATCGCGTATACCGCCGCAATACCGAGGACCATCCCGGCACGGATGAGCCGGGATTTGCGTGACCGGCTCGCGGTCAGGCTCAAAACGAAGACGGAAGCAAACACGGCCATGGCACTCCAGAACATCAGTTGTTCGATCGT
>JAWWBX010000397.1:0-3551 GCA_033720735.1 Saprospiraceae bacterium | reverse complement strand
TACGATATACTCCAACCTGCCCAGCTCCGCCCTCACAGACTCAGCAACGGCGCATGATTTTGTTGCAGGCGATTTGGTAATTTGGAGTATGACGAAACGCCTGGCTCACATTTGGTACGTGCTGATCATGTTGGTGCTTGCCAACTGTCAGCAAACACCCCCCGCGCAGAATGCTGACCTGATCATCACCGGCAAGATCTGGACGGCTGACCGGGATGCTCCGACAGCACATGCGATGGCCGTTGCGGGTGACACGATCCTGGTGGTCGGGTCAGAGGCGATGGTCATGAAATTCCGGGGCCAGGATACCGAGATCATGCACCTCGACTCCGGATTGGTGGTGCCGGGCTTTATCGATTGTCATGTGCATTTCATGTCGGGCAGCTATGGACTGTCGATGGTGAAGTTGCGTGATGCGGCCTCTCCCGCACAATTCATCAAGCGGCTGGCTACATTTACCGGAACGGTCCCTGCGGGTACCTGGATCACAGAAGGCGATTGGGATCACGAACTCTGGGGTGGCACACTGCCGCACCGTGACTGGATCGACTCTGTCACGGCTGATCACCCTGTCTTCGTCTCGCGGCTCGACGGCCACATGGCGCTTGTCAACACTGCCGCGCTGCGTGCTGCTGGTGTCTCTGATGCTATCGCGGATGTGGCAGGTGGTACCATCGTCAGAGATGCTGAGGGAAGACTTACTGGAGTCCTGAAGGACAATGCCATGGCGCTGGTAAGCCGTCATATCCCGCCCCCAGACCATGCCCGTCAGGATCAGGCGCTGCAGGCGGGGATGCGTTTTGTCGCCGCGCAAGGTGTGACTTCCGCCCATAACATGGACATCGCGGGACCGGAGGTACTCGATGTCTTTCGTCGCGCACATGCTCAGGACAAGCTGCTCACGCGGTTCTATGTGGCAGTCGGGCTGAGCGATTGGCAGGCGCTGCGAGACATGGTTGCTCAGAGTGGTACCGGCGATGAATGGCTGCGGATCGGTGTGCTCAAGGGAATGGTCGATGGATCACTCGGGTCGCATACGGCTGCGTTTCACGCGCCCTTTACGGATACCCCGGATGATCGTGGCCTGTTGCTGCAGGACATGGATCTGTTGCGCACCTGGATCGACAGTGCCGACCGGGCCGGCCTGCATCTCGCGATACACGCGATCGGTGACCGCGCCAATCATCAACTGCTCAATATGTTTGAAGAGATTGCTGAACAGAATGGACTACGTGATCGGCGGTTTCGTATCGAACACGCGCAGCATCTCGCTCCCGAAGATATCCCGCGCCTGGCCGAACTGAAGGTGGTTGCCTCGATGCAACCTTATCATGCCATCGATGACGGCCGCTGGGCGGAGAAAGTCATCGGGCCCGAGCGTGTGCGTACGACGTATGCATTCCGCTCTATCCTCGATGCCGGTGCCCATCTCGCATTTGGTAGTGACTGGGCAGTGGCTCCGCCGACACCTCTTGAAGGGATCTACGCCGCCGTGACCCGACGCACACTGGACGATGCCAATCCGGACGGCTGGGTACCCGAGCAAAAGATCACGGTCGAGGAGGCGTTGTACGCCTATACCACCGACGGAGCCTTTGCCTCATTTGAAGAAAAGATCAAAGGTTCGCTCGCCCCCGGCAAACTGGCAGATCTGGTGATCCTGGACCGCGACTTGCTGACGATCGCTCCGCAAGAGATCCGCAATGTCCAGGTGATGCGGACCATGGTGGGCGGCCGGTGGGTGTACATTGCAGAATAAACCATCAAAAAATATCTGAATATGACGCGCATTTTGACAAGTCTCATTTGTTGCCTGCTCCTGGCCGCCGGCCTCAACGGGCAATCCTGGATGCAGTATGCCACGCCTGAGGAAGCCGGCTGGTCCTCCGCGAAGATTGAAGCGGCCTGGAAATACGCAGACGAAATCGGCTCCGCTGCGTTCATGCTTATCCATGACGGCAAGGTGGTCGCGCACCACGGAGACATTACACGGCGCTTCATGTGCCATTCGGTGCGCAAGAGTCTGTTGAGTGCCCTGTACGGAATCTATGTCGACCAGGGCGTGATTGATCACGACAAGACGCTGGCTGAGCTGGGCATTGACGATGTTCACCAACTCACCAAACAGGAAAAATCAGCCACGATCCGTGACTTGCTCAAAGCACGTTCTGGCGTGTTCCACCCGGCTGCTTACGAGACAGAAGCCATGAAACGCGCGCGGCCCGCCAGAGGCAGCCACCCACCCAATACCTTTTGGTACTACAACAACTGGGATTTTAACACGCTTTGTGCCATCCTGATGCAGCATACCGGCAAAGACTTCTTCGAAGACTTCAAGGCACAGATCGCCGACCCGGTCGGTATGGAAGATTTCCGTCTTTCTGATACCTACTACCACCTGGAGGCCGAACACTCAAGGTACCCGGCGTACCCGTTCAGAATGTCTGCCCGGGATCTTGCACGCGTTGGCCAGCTCTTTCTGCAAAGGGGCATGTGGAACGGGCGTCAGTTGATCTCGCCGTCCTGGGTGACAGAAAGCACCACCGCCTATTCCCACAACACCCGGCGTGAGGACCAGGGGTATGGGTACATGTGGTGGACAGGGTTGTACGGTAGTACGTACCCCAATTATTCCGCACAGGGCGTTGGCAATCAGGCCGTCATCGTCTTTCCCCAGGACAATGTCGTGATGGTCAACAGAGCCAATACCTTCCAGCGGCAAAGCGTCAACGGTGACGATCTGCGACGGTTGACAGAAATGCTGTGGGCAGCCCGCACCGGGGCTCCGGTGAGCAAGCCTGAGGTTGTCCCGCTGGAGGCCGGTCCCGCGCAACCTCCCATGCCGGTGGTCGCCGTGCCAGCCGAACAGCTCAGGAAGTATGTTGGGAGTTATGAGCTGAATGATGCGCCTGTATCGGTGTACTGGCAGGACGGCCGGCTCCTGATCGATACGCCCTTTGCCGGCAAGTTTTACCTGCTCCCGGCCGGCAGCGACACCTTCCTCGCTGAAGATGCCTGGTATGAACTGCGCTTTCAGAGAAAGGACGACGGTACCCTGTCGCACGTGATCGAACTCAATCGCTGATGGTCCTGCAACCGACGAGCCTGCACCGTGATGGCATGCAGGTATCTCCGATAATCGCCGGCACCTGGAAGTGGGGTGCCTGGGGCCACCGTCTTTCCATCAGCGACCAGGCTGACCTGATCCAGCATTGTTTCGAGCTTGGCATCACGACCTTCGACCTGGCCGACATCTATGGTGATCACACAACTGAAGAAGAATTCGGAGCGGCTCTCCAGCAGCGTGGGATCCCGCGCGGGCAGCTGCAATTGGTGACCAAATGCGGGATCAAGATGCCGTCGCCACGACGGCCATATGCACAGAAGAGTTATGATACCAGCGCTGCCCACATCACGTGGAGCGTTGACCAATCATTGCGCGCTCTGCAGACTGACTACCTGGACTTGCTGTTGATCCATAGACCCAGTCCACTGATGGATCCGGTGGAGATCAGTGAGACCTTTACACGGCTCAGGGAACAAGGGAAGGT
>JAWWBX010000396.1:0-3555 GCA_033720735.1 Saprospiraceae bacterium | reverse complement strand
GTCCTCAAAGCGCTGCACGAGCATGGCATCTATCCCCAGGCTGTAGCAGGCACCAGCATGGGCTCCATTGTTGGCGGCCTCTATGCCAGTGGCTATTCGGTCGATCAGATTGAGCAGATTGCCGTTGAGATGGATTGGCAGCAAGCCTTCTCTGACAACTCCCCTCGCTCACACTCCCTCTATGCCTATCGACAGTTGGACGCCGGCGCCCCGGTAGATTACCGGCTGCGCATCAACCGTAACGGCATTGCGCTTCCACGAGCAGCCCTTCAGGGACAACACCTGACCCTGATCCTCGATGAACTGTTCTCCCCCACTCGGGATAAAACCGATTTCGATGATCTTGTGGTGCCGTATCGTGCAGTGGCGGCAGATCTGATTACCGGTGAGCAGGTCGTTCTGAAGCAAGGCAGCCTCAGCTCGGCGGTCAGGGCCAGCATGTCCATTCCCGGACTGCTGGAACCTATCGAGATTGACGGCAAGATGCTGGTGGATGGAGGCATTGCCAACAACATCCCCATTGATGCACTTGATGACCACCCGATGGATAGACTGGTTGTGGTGGATGTCGGGAGTCCACGATGGGAAAAAGACGATATCAGCTCCATCGGTATGGTGCTGGCTCAACTGAGCGCCCTGATGGTCAGGAACAACAGCGACAGAAGCCTCGACAGACTTGGCGAGCAGGACATTGTCATCACGCCAGACCTGAACAACATCTCCAGTAGCGATTTCAGTAAAGCCAGACAGGCTATCGATGCGGGTTATCTGGCAGCGATAGCGGTATTGGGCCCCGTGGAAAGCAAACCACCGGAAAACACGGAATATGCGCATCGCCACCTGCCGCTTGAACGAGACCTGGTCATTGATGAGATCACCATCGGCAACAGTGGAATTGTCAGCGACCGGGTGATAAGCGCGATGATTAGCCAGAAGGTTGGCGAGCCGCTTGACCGCGAGACCATGCGAAACGACATCTCCCATATCTATGCGCTCGACTATCACGACAGCATTCGCTACCAGATCCGCAACAATAACGGCAGCAATCAACTCCACATAGAGGCTGAAGAGCGGGACACCAGCAACACCTTTGCGCAGATCGGCTTGCAATTCTCAGATGATATGCAGGGCAATGGTACCTTTGGACTGTTTGGCTCCTTGCGTATTGCAGGCTTGAACAGCTATGGCGGCACAGCGGCCATCTTTGCCAATCTGGGCTCACGCCCTCTGCTTGAGGCACGCTTTTTTCAGCCCATTGACCACAGACTCATCTTTTTTGTGGAACCGATTGCCGGTTACCGTGCGGACTCCATTGATATTTACTTTAACAATGACATCGATAACCCCGCAGCGGCGACCTATCGCCGCACCGAGGTGTATGGCGGGATGGATATCGGCGCCGCGCTCTTTCGCCAACGCGGAGAACTCCGGTTCGGCTCTCGCGCCATACGCGGTGATCTGGATGTGCAAGTTGCCCCATTCTTCGATGATGAGGAATACAGTGACCGCTATCTCTTCTCCCGATTTGGCTGGGATACCTATGACAATCTTGCCTTTCCCTCCCACGGACTCAAAGCCACACTTGAGTATCAACATCACGACCAGGACTATGGCGCGGATCAGGACTACAACAGGAAGCTGTTTGATATAGGTCTGGCGACCTCACTGGCGGGTTTCTCGATTGTTGCGGAGGCCAGCGCAGCGCTGTCTGAGGAATCACCGGGAGCAGAAGCCATCGAGCCACTGGGCGGATTCCTGCGATTGTCCGGGCTCCCACCTGACAGTATCTGGGGAACACAGAGCGCGCTCGGTCGCGTTGTGATCACCAAGCCCCTGCGTCGCAATCTGATTCTGCCGGCGTCAGTTCAGATTTATGCGGGAGCATCCTATGAGGCAGGCAATGTCTGGCAGGATCGCGATGATGCAGATATAGATTCGCTATTGCACGGTGGCAGCCTGTTTCTCGGCACACGAACCCCATTGGGGCCGGGTTATATCTCCATAGGCAGAACCGAAGGGGACCACTACTCGTTTAACCTCTATTTCGGGCACGTATTCCGGTAACGGGGAACCCTGACCTATGCGACTTACTCAACGCAGAATTATCAGTTTAATGGTTGTCGCAGCACTGACCAGTTATGCGATCTGGTTCAGCACCAGAGAGCCGGTCCAGGACGACAACTGGAAATCCGCGTATCGGGTGCTTCCCGAAATTCATCTCAACGGCGATACGCTGCATATCAACCATCTCCGCGACTTTCGTTACGATACCGATGGCAATGTGCTTGAGGAGCGTTACCAGAAGGGCACTTACCGGTTATCCTCACTGAAAGGGGTATGGTTTGGTCTTTCACACTTTGGCCCCGCAGGCCTCGCGCATGCGTTTGCCTCCTTCGAGTTTGCTGACGGTCAATTTCTGGCGGTTTCCATTGAAGCGCGCCTGCGTGAAGACCAGGATCACTACGATCCACTGACGGGGGCTTTCCGGGGCTACACCAAATTTGTCGTGCTCGCGACAGAGCAGGATGTCATCGGCATACGCTCGCATTTACGCAAGAGTCCCGTTTACCTCTACCCGCTTAATGGGTCTGCGTTGCAAGGACGCGCCCTGCTGCTGAATTTTCTTCGTCGCGCAGACAATCTTGGCCATACCCCGGACTTCTACAACACGCTCACTGATAACTGCCTCACCGGACTGCTTGCAGAGTCAGGACGCTACACGGACCTCCACCATTGGCTGGACTACCGTATCCTGCTACCCGGTTACTCTGATGAAGTGCTGTTCGAACACAACATCCTCAACACCCAAATCAGCATGGATGCGACTCGTGCCAAAGCGAGGGTAGACAGCACCATCACGCCTGACGACCCCGATTTTTCCAAAAAGATTCGGTCCACAATGTTGTGACCTCCCTCGGCTCAGAGTTGAACCAGAAGGACCCGACACACACCAGGCGAGATATCCTGTCTCGCCATCAGGCAGGCTCTAGCTGATCACTGGCACGTAGCGCCATGGCTTGACGAATGTCACCGGCCAGATTAATAAGACAACTCTCGGTGCTGGACCAGTCAAGACAGGAATCGGTAATGGAAACGCCATATCGCAGCCCGTCTCTCCCTTCAGGACCGACACTCTGGTTACCGAATTCAAGATTGCTCTCCATCATGAATCCAATGATGGAGCGATTTCCCTGCTGGATCTGGGATGCGATGTCACCCAGCACGAGGGGCTGCCTGGAGGGGTCCTTGCCTGAATTGGCATGGCTGCAATCAACCATGATGGTGGGTTCGATGCCCGAATCTTCCAGCGCCTGCTCACATTGCCCGACAGAATCCGCATCATAGTTTGGCGCGCCGTCTCCCCCACGCAAAACGACATGGGCATGAGCATTACCATTGGTCCGGGTCAATGCCACGCGGCCATGGCTGTTAATCCCCAGAAAGCGGTGTGGATTAGCTGCTGATTTTAGAGCATTGATGGCTACGTTCAGGCTGCCGTCTGTGGCATTCTTGAAACCGACCGGGGCTGAAAGTCCACTGGCCATCTCACGGTGC
>JAWWBX010000395.1:0-3568 GCA_033720735.1 Saprospiraceae bacterium | reverse complement strand
CACCAGGTACCTTGGCACCATGGAGGATACGGTCGACCACAATTATCACTGGCACGACGCGATCCATGCCATCAGTCCATTGCATATGGATTCGATCGTGGCACCGGAGAACAACCCTTGCGGACTTGATGTGAGGGAGCCATGCGACGACAACGGGCACGGAACGCATACCATGGGTACCATGGTTGGCCGCTCCGGGATGGACACGATCGGCGTCGCCCCGGGTGCCCGCTGGATCGCATGCCGCAACATGGAACGCGGATACGGAAGCCCTGCGAGCTATATCGAATGCTTCGAGTGGTTTCTGGCTCCCACCGACCTCGATGGCAATAAACCCGATCCCGCCCGTGCCCCGCACGTCATCAACAACAGCTGGTCGTGCCCGCCGATGGAGGGGTGCCATCCGGGCAATTTTGAACTCATTCGCGCGGCCATCGGCAATTTGCGGGCTGCCGGGATCGTGGTCGTCACCTCAGCGGGGAATGCCGGGCCAGACTGCAACACGATCAACCGCCCCCCAGGGATGTTTGCTGAGAGTTTTGTCGTTGGCGCCACCAACATCAATGACACCATTGCGGATTTCAGCAGTCGGGGTGCCGTACAGGTCGACAGTTCGGGCAGAATCAAACCAGACGTCGTGGCGCCCGGAGTCGGTGTGCGATCGGCCTGGCTCGACAGCAACTACATCTTTGCCAACGGTACCAGTATGGCCGGGCCCCATGTCGCCGGGACGGTTGCGTTGATCATTTCCGCCAATCCGGATCTCGCCGGGCAGGTCGGGGTCATCGAGGACATCATTCGATCTACTGCGATTCCGCTGGTGACCACACAGGTGTGTGACAGCCTTTCGGATCAGGATGTTCCCAACAATACCTACGGTTACGGCCGGATCAATGCTCTGGCTGCAGTACGCAAGGCATTGACGCTGAGCAGTGTGCGGCAGCCACCTGCTGTGGAACAATTGCAGGTCTTCCCGAATCCGGCCCGGGACGACATATCCGTGCGCACGACATCCGGAAAACCGTGCTCCGGTTTATCGCTTGTTTCCATCACCGGTCAGGTGATCCGGGTCATCCCGAAAAGTGCATGTGCCGATTTTGTTTCGATTGCGGAACTGCCGCCAGGCATGTACTTTTTGACCGGCGAACACGCTGGGCGGGCATTCAGCGCGAGATTTGTCAAAATGTGATGAGCCGGATGGAGGTTTGGCACCAGCATGGACGGAGATGGGAAATCTGTAAATTTGCACCTGTCGACGCGACAACTGATGGGAAAGAAGCGACGCTATAACCTGGTCAATCACGAGATCCTCAAGCAGCAAATGGAGGAGAGCGCCCAGACACGCACGACCCTGAGCTTCTATCGGTATATGCCCATTGCGCAACCGGAAGGATATCGTGACCAGATGTACGACGCTTGGGAACCGCTCGGCGTCCTGGGTCGGATCTACGTAGCCGAAGAAGGCGTCAACGGGCAGATCTCATTGCCCGCGGCCCAAATGGGAGCACTTAAATCCACCCTGTCAGCATTTGGCCTGGCCGGTACGAGGCTGAATATGGCGATTGAGGATGACGGCAAGTCGTTTTTCATGCTGAAGATCAAGGTGCGCCCCAAGATCGTGGCCGACGGGCTCGATGATCGCCAGATCGACTGGAACAAGCGGGGGCGCCATGTAGATGCGGCTGGATTCAATGCCCTGACAGATCAACCGGAAACCACGGTCGTCGACATGCGCAATCATTACGAAAGCGAGGTCGGGCATTTTGAGAATGCCATCTGTCCCGACGTCGAGACCTTCCGGGAGTCGCTCCCGCTGGTGGCCGAAATGCTTGCCGACAAGAAAGAGCAACCGGTCGTGATGTATTGTACAGGCGGCATCCGTTGCGAAAAGGCCAGTGCCTATCTCAAGTCACACGGGTTCAGGGAGGTCTATCAGCTCGACGGCGGAATCATCGAGTATGCGCGACAGGTGGAACAAAATGGGCTGCGCAACAAATTCATTGGCAAGAACTTCGTGTTCGACGAACGAATGGGTGAGCGGATCTCCGACGATGTGATCGCCCGGTGCCATCAATGCGGGACCCCGGCAGACACGCACGTTAATTGTGCCAACGATGCCTGCCATATTCTGTTCATCCAGTGTCCGACGTGCGGCGAGGCATATCGCGGGTGTTGCTCCAGGCAATGCGCTGAGTTCATTGCCTTACCACCCGATGAACAGCAGCGATTGAGGAAGACGACCGTCTTCAATGGTACGAAATTTGGCAAGGGGCGATATAAAGCACACAACCCGGCATCAGCCACATTGCAGTATAACAACCACAGTCACACCCAGGGCGAATAAGGACGAAACCATCTGTCACGTGTTTTAACAATACGCGCATGGCGTCCAGAAAAACAAGAAAGAAAAGCAAACCATCCAAACGTTCCGTCCAACCCCTTGACGCCCGGCTTGTCAAACGCACCTGGATCGGTTTGTGCATTGTAGGTTTCCTGTGTTACGCCAATACCTTGCCGCACGGCTATACCCAGGATGATGCCATCGTCATTACTGACAATATGTACACCAAGGATGGTATCAGTGGTATCCCGGGACTGCTAACGAAAGACACCTTCTTCGGGTTTTTCAAGACCGAGGGGAAATCGCGCCTGGTGTCCGGCGGACGGTACCGGCCCCTCACCCCGGTCATGTTTGCGGTCGAGTATGAGCTCTTCGGAGAATCACCTTTCATCGGGCACCTGATCAATGTGCTCTTGTACTGTCTTACCGGGGTGCTCATCTTCCACGTCCTGCTGTGGATGGGGCAACGCACGGCTTGGCCCGACCGGGCCTGGCATTTTGCGATGATCGGGGCCGGCTTGTTCCTGGTGCATCCACTGCATACCGAGGTCGTTGCCAATATCAAAGGCAGGGACGAGATCATGTCTTTACTCTTGAGTCTCACTGCATTGTGGCTGATGCTCCGCGCCCTCCCCAAACCGAATCTCAAACAGACCGGACTGGCCATGCTGGCATTCCTGGGAGCACTGCTGTCCAAGGAGAACGCGATCACCTTCCTGGCGATCATCCCGCTGACACTGGTGTTCTTTGCGCGCACTTCCTGGATGAAGGCCGTGCGTGCCACGCTGCCATTTCTGGCCGTTGCGGTGTTGTTCCTGGTGATCCGCGGCCAGGTGATCGGCTGGGAATTTGGCGACACGCCGCGTGAACTGCTCAACAACCCGTTTCTCAAGATCGAAAACGGGCAATACGTGGATTTTGACATCGGGGAAAAGCTGGCCACGATCACCTACACACTGGGCAAATACCTGCAGCTGCTGTTTTTCCCGCACCCCCTCACACATGACTACTATCCCAGGCACATCGACCTCATGCAATGGGGAGACTGGCAGGCCCTGCTCTCGCTCCTGGCATACCTGGCGCTGGTGGCAGCTGTCGTGATGGGCTGGAGAAAGCGGCATGTGCATGTCTTTGGCATCCTGTTTTACCTGATCACCCTTTCTATCGTTTCCAATGTGGTGTTCCCGGTGGGTACCAACATGTCGGAACGCTTCGCCTATATGCCCT
>JAWWBX010000394.1:0-3579 GCA_033720735.1 Saprospiraceae bacterium | reverse complement strand
TCAAATCCAAAAGCTGTAGCAACAAGTAGAATACATAGTCCTAAAGCCCATGTAATTGCCCAAACCTTTATACCAAATCGTATGGCAATACTGCTCATGTGCAGCAACTAGTTTATAAACGTGTGATTGTCGCGACATGTATGCACATGGAGAGAGAATCACACCGAAATATAGCGAGTTATATGTCTAGATGTCAAGATCTTCGAGAGGACTCTTGATCTCACCGATCTTCTTGCCGCTGACATGCGTGTAGATCATCGTTGTCTTCGGGCTGCTGTGTCCCAATATGTCCTGAATATAGCGCAGTCCCACTCCGGCCTCAAGAAGATGTGTCGCATAGGAGTGCCTGAGCGTATGCAGCGTCACGCGCCTGCGGATGCCTGCTTTATGTGCGGCACGCTTGAAGACCTGCTGTGCACTGCGATGCGCATACCTGCCGCCATCTTGTCCCTCAAAGATGTACTTCCTGGGCCGGTATGCCCGGTAGTAATCTTCGAGCATCTTGATCTGCTTGTCCGATAGCGGCACCCGCCGATCCTTGTGTCCCTTGCTCTGCCGGATGTACAGGAGCTTTTCGGCCCGGCTCACATCGGTCCATTCCAGGCGCAATGCTTCACCGATGCGTAATCCGGAGCCGTAGACCAGAGCAAGCAGGGTGCGATGCTTGAGATTGCCGGTGCTCTGGATGATCCGCTCGACCTCCTGCTTCGTCAGGACATTTGGCAACTTGCGCACCTTGCGCGGCCGCTCAATGTTCTCCGGAATGACCAGACTGTCGTGATGCAGTCTATAAAACAGCTTCAGCGCATTCACGAACTGGTTGTGCGTGGCAAACGCCTTGTTCTTCCGGATGATCTCGTTGTAATTGAAATCAATGATGTCTTGTTCCGTGATCTCATTCCACAGGCGGGGAATGTGAAATGCAAAAAACTGCTTGAGTAAGCTGAGATACGTATGGATGGTGCTTGCACTGTAGCGCTTCTGACGCATCCATTTTTCGAGTGCATCAATTCTGTAAATATTCTCGGGCGGTATCGGCCGGCGGCCCTTGGTAGAACGGGACATGTGGTTTGGTTTGTGTGGAAGATCAAGATAAGCAATGCCGCGCAAAATGAATGCTTTCCCGGACGCCATGGGTGACCTCACCCGGGTACCATCGGCGGATCATTTGCGTTCACCCATTGCAGATGTTATGACTGGTACTTCAGATTGATCTCGCTCAGTTCCTGGCCGATTTCACGGATACCAGTCAGAATGCGCTCGGTCTGCTTCCGCGAAGGCTTTTTGTGCCCCTGCACATATTGGGAGAGCAACGTTTCGTTCATGCCGATACGTTCCGCAAGGAACTTGGCATTGATCACCCGATAGTACGTAAAGAACTGCTTCAGGTCGATTTCCAGCTCGATGTTGGTTGGTCTGATCTCGATGCCCTGATCTTCAAAGAACAGGTTGCAGGCCTCCACGGCATTGGTCAACAACTCGGAGATGTGACTGCCGGTTGTATAGACAGCATAGGTATCAGAATACGCCGAAAACCCTGTGGAGGTCTTCTCAATGGTAAACGCGATCTTCCTCTTGGTTGTCTTCATTTGAGTCCGGCCTGTTTCCTGATTCTGATCTCCAGTCCTTTTCCTATCTCCTGGCTGCCATGGTCAGGGAAGATGATAGTCCCCCGCTTGACAGGATGCCGTAATTTGACGTGAGAACCTTTTTGTGAAACGGCATACCATCCTTCCTTCTTGAGCAGCCTCAACAATTCAGAACACTTCAAAGGTCTATGTGGTTTCCGTAAAGGTAAATAATTGTTTACTTATTCGCAAGCGATACCGTTACAGCGAGAGGTCATTACCTAGAGACTCACCTCCATTCCCAAATACGCCAGATACGCCTCCCTCGCCCCGAGGTCCCGCTGACTCACCATGCGCAGCAAGTTGAGCAGCAATGCTTCATGTCCGGGCATGGCGCAGTCGATATTGACATGAAAACGGGCATCGTAGGCAAGGTCGGACACCGGGATCTCCAGTCGCTTGCAGGCCTCCAGGAAATGCGGCTGCAGCGCCAGGGGCATGGAGAGGCGGTAACGGACGCGGCGGGTGCGGGTGACCGGTCTGGCATGCGCAATGGCATCCTCAGTACTCGTACGATAGGCCTGAATGAGACCGGGAATACCCAGCTTCGTGCCGCCGTAGTAACGGACCACGATCGCGACAACCTGGATGAGTTCGGCGCTTTTTAGCGCATTGAGAATAGGCAGGCCCGCACTGCCTCCCGGCTCACCGGCGTCGGTGGAGTACTCAACCAGCCGGCCGTCCTCCAGCAGGCGCCAGGCGTAGCAAACATGCCGGGCCTTGGGATGGGCGGCACGCACGGTTTGAAGCGCCTCCGCGAGGTCTTCCGGCGAACTGACCGGGTACACCGAAGTGAGGAACTTGCTGCCCTTCTCCGTGTACCTACCTTCGGAAGGTGCGGCCAGGGTCAGGTATGTGTAGATCTCGCTCATGCCAGCATGATCGCGCCGATGGCGGCCAGCGCGGCGAGCAGCCCGATAACATTGAGCCGGCTCACCTTTTCGCTGAACAGGTAGATGCCGACCACCGCCGACACCGCAAGGATCGCCAGGTTGAGCACGGGAAACAGCACGCTGCCCTGCCAGCCCATCTTGAGCAGCATCAGGATCAGATAGATGGAGAAGAAGTTGGGGAGTCCCAGCGCCAGTCCGCCGATCAGGTCCCTGCGCCGGATCCGCCGCTTGCCGGTGGCGCAGGTCACACCCACGATCACACTGCCGATGACCCCGGCCACGGAAAAGGCGTAGGTGGTGAGTTGCAGGTCGGTGTCGATCGACAATTGCATGGCCTTGATGTAGTACAGCACGCTCTCGATGGCCCCGGCAAACAGCAGGGCCAGCACTGGATACAACAGATATGGTCCGCTGGCAAAACGTCCTTTGCCGTCCGTCCGCCGGTTGATGAGCAGGATCGCCACCACGGCCAGCGCAATACCGATCAGTTTGACCGGACCCAGCGGCTCGGCAAAGACCACGATCGCATACCCCGCCGAGAGCAACAGCGACATCCGTGACATGACAGCCGTGGTCGTGATCCCGGTGAATTTGATCGATAGGGCCGTGATATTGAATCCCGAAACAAACAACACCCCGAGCAGGAGCGCAAACGGCACCCAGGCCGTGCCAAAGCCGTGGGAGAGGAGCGACACCTCGCCGGCCAGTGCGCTCCCCAGCACCATGCACACGAGATAGTTGACCACGATCGCAACAAACGAGTCCACCCCCTTCCGCCAGAACATCTTGAAGCACACGGCGATCAGGATGTTGACAAAAACGGCAAGAAGCAGTATCAGCATAGCTCAATTGAGGCAATGGGCCTGCAAAAATACGCTTTGCGAGCAGGTTTCGGGTTCAGCGTTCCGAGTTCTGCGAAACCAGTCCACGCCGGCTGTTCAGATGCATCTGCCCCCCGTTGTGTTCTTTGTGTCCGTAGTGGTGAATGAGAAACATTCGGATGCACCACAACGGTCACAGTGGACACGCCGGCTATGGAGATGCACCTGGCGCTCGTT
>JAWWBX010000393.1:0-3581 GCA_033720735.1 Saprospiraceae bacterium | reverse complement strand
CGGTCGGAGATCTCGTCCAGGAGATCATCGATCTGATTCACGCTCGGACGGACATCGATCGGCGGATCGAGCAGGCCGGTAGGTCGCACAATTTGCTCTACGACCACACCTTCGGTGCGCTCCAGCTCATAGTCACCCGGCGTCGCACTGACATAGATCACCTGGTTGGTCAACCCCTCAAACTCAGTGAAGTTGAGCGGGCGGTTGTCCAGGGCCGAGGGCAGACGAAAGCCGTAGTTCACCAGATTGAGTTTGCGGGCCCGGTCACCGCCCCACATGCCCCGGACCTGCGGCACGGTCACATGACTCTCGTCGATGACCAGCAGGTAGTCGTCAGGGAAATAATCGAGCAGGCAAAACGGCCGTGTGCCGGGTTGCCGGCCATCGAAGAAGCGCGAGTAGTTTTCAACACCATTACAATAACCGAGTTCGCGCATCATTTCCAGGTCGAAGGTGACCCGCTCGCGGATGCGCTTGGCTTCCAGATAGCGGCCTTCCTTTTCGAAGAATTCAGCGTGCTCGAACAACTCGTCCTCGATCTCGCGGATAATCTGTTTCATGCGATCTCGCGGTGCCACATAAAGATTGGCCGGGAAAATCGCCGCATGCTCCAACTCCTGGATGCGCTTGCCACTTTCAATCTCGATCATCTCGATCTCCTCGATCTCATCCCCGAAGAACGTGATGCGGTAGCCGTAGTCCACGTATGGCAGATTGATATCCACAGTGTCACCTCTGACCCGGAAATTGCCGCGTTGCAGGATCGCTTCTGTCCGGCTGTAAAGGCTTTCGACCAGTTTGTAGAGGAAAGACGTGCGCGCTACGACATCGCCACGCTTGATCCGGATGATCCCCGCCGTGTAGTCCTCCGGGTTGCCCATGCCGTAGATGCAGGACACGGAGGCCACCACGATGATGTCCCGCCGACCTGACAGGAGGGAGGAGGTGGCACGCAGGCGGAGCTTGTCGACCTCCTCATTGATCGAAAGGTCTTTCTCGATATAGGTGTCGGAGACCGTGATGTAAGCTTCCGGTTGATAGTAATCGTAATAGGAGACGAAGTACTCCACCGCATTGTCCGGGAAGAACTCCAGGAACTCACCGTAAAGCTGGGCCGTCAGGGTCTTGTTGTGCGTCAGGACCAGCGTCGGCCGGTCCAGTTCGGCGATGACGTTGGCGATGGTAAAGGTCTTGCCCGATCCGGTGACCCCGAGTAGCACCTGCGCTGGTTCACCGGCTTGCACGCCATTCACCAGCTGCCGGATCGCCTGCGGCTGATCGCCAGTGGGAGAGAAATCCGATTCCAGTTTGAAACTCATATTGAACTACAACGAACAGGCAAAGATAGTTGAACCCTCCCCGCCGCACAATTGTTCGCCGCCCCTCCCTTGTCAAGGGAGGGGTTCGGGGAGGGTTTCATACACCCAGGCCGCCACCGCAATATCCTCCAGCGCATGTCCGACGGACTTGAAGAGGGTGATCTGTTCATGCGAAGTACGTCCCGGATGTTTGCCGGTGCACAGGTCAGAGAGCTCGGCAATGGTGTCTTTCTTTGCAATGCGGCCATTTTCCATCGGCTGGATCAGATCGCCCGCTTCCTCCCAGGCATCTGAAGTGTCGACAAAAATGTCCGCTTTTTCAACCGCACCATCATCGGTTTCACGCATATCGCGGGTATAACCGCCAACCAGATCGAGGTGCTGCCCGCCCTTTAGCCATTCACCGCGGATCAGTGGCATGGTCGATGGCGTGGCGCAGGATATGATCTGTGCCTGTTCGACTGCGGTGCGCAGATTCTTGACCGATTGTGCATTCGGCAAGCGCGACGCCAGTTCCTCTGCTGATCTGAATCCCCGGGACCAGATCAGGACCTTGCCGATCGGACGGGTTGCGCGATGGGCAGCGATCAACCACGGTGCCAGGCTGCCGGCGCCGACCATCAGGAGGGTGTGGCTTTCGTCATGCGAGAGATAGGAAGAGGCCAGAGCGCTGGCAGCGGCAGTTCGCGCGTTGGTCAGGATCGCTGCATCGAGCTGGAGGAGTGGCGTTCCGGTCGCCTGATCGAACAGCAGGTAAACCCCCTGGATGAAGGGCATGTCCCGGTCCCGGTTCCCCGGGGTGGTGGTCACGATCTTGACACCCAGGTAGCCGTGGTAGTCCCAGGCGGGCATCAGGAGCATGCCGGAACCGGCGGTTGCCGACGTTTCATACACATTGCGCGTTGGAACCTCGCAGGAAGACTGGAAGGCCATGCGCAGTACTTCGATGGTGTCATGGGGGTTGAGGAGTTCGGTGAGCTGGTATTTGTTCAGGGTGATCATAGGATAAAGATAGGTGAACTCACACCGGCCGGCACCCTCTCACTACGCTCGCTTCCCCCTTTGCAAGAGAGGGGGTCAGGGGGAGAGTTAAAACGCCTATCTTTAAACTACATGCAGCACATCTACCAAAAATTCCAGGAGGCCAAACTGTCCTCCCGCAAGAAGCTCGCCGTCCTCATCGACCCGGACTCGGTGCGATTGGGCAAACTGGATCAGCTGGTGGACCTGTCGATCCGTGCCAACGTCGACTTCTTCTTTATCGGTGGCAGCCTCATCGTCAACAACCAGCTCGATGCCTGCCTGGAGTCGATCAAGGCCAAGTGCAATATCCCGCTGGTCCTCTTCCCGGGAGACTCGTACCAGCTGAGCTACCGGGCGGATGGCATCCTGTTCTTGTCACTCATTTCGGGCCGCAACGCCGAACTCCTGATCGGCAAACACGTGATCACCGCGCCCTACCTCAAAATGAGTCCGCTGGAGATCATCCCGACCGGGTACATGCTGGTTGACGGGGGTGTACCGACAACCGTCTCCTACATGAGCAACACCCGGCCCATCCCGTCCGACAAGGAGGATGTGGCGCTCTGTACGGCCATGGCGGGAGAGATGCTCGGGCTCAAGGCCATCTACATGGATGCCGGGAGCGGTGCGCAGACCCCGATCTCAGAGGAGATGATCACCAGCGTGAGTGGAGGTATCTCCATCCCGCTCATCATCGGCGGCGGGATCCGGACCCCGGAACTGGCCCGCCAGAATGTCGAGGCCGGGGCCGATGTGATCGTGGTGGGGAATGCATTCGAGGACGATCCGTCGCTGGTGATCTCGATTGCGGATGCGGTGCACAGCTACACGGTCAAAGTTTAGTTTCCCTAGTCATAATCATCATCATCCAGCCAGTCCTGCGCGCGCATCCGCTTGGTCTTGCCGTGCTTTTTCTTTTTGTCAACCCGGCGTTTTTGAGATGCCTGGGTGGGTTGTGTGGGTTTCCGCTTCTTTTGGACCTCCATGGCTTTCAGGATCAGTGCTTTGAGACGATCCAGAGCCATCACCTTGTTCTTCTTTTGGCTTCTGGTGGCTTGTGATTTGATGTGGATCACACCCTCGGCGGTCATCCCGCTGTAGCCGAGCTTGATCATTCGGCGTTTGATGTCCTCGGGCAACGACGAATTGGGAATATCAAATTTGAGCAGAACGGCGGTTTCCACCTTGTTGACGTGCTGACCGCCCGGGCCGCTGGAACGCATGGTTTCGAAAACAAGT
>JAWWBX010000392.1:0-3582 GCA_033720735.1 Saprospiraceae bacterium | reverse complement strand
ATCATGCCGGTTGTGCTCCCCTTGCCTTTCTGGAGTCGGTTGCATTCTTTGATTCATTTATCCTCACCAGCAATACGCGGGAGAGCACAGCCCCACCCGTTCGTTTCGAGGTCTACCCGACTCCGGCTCATGATGAGTTGGTGATCCATGGTGAGCCTGGCGGTACCTTGCAAGCGCAGATCAGCGATTTGTCGGGACGCACGATCATCCACCAGCCCGTCACCGGGCACGTGACAATGGATGTCTCACAACTGCTGCCTGGCATCTACCTCCTGACCCTGAGCGACGGCACGGCAAGGTCGACCAAGAAAATTGTGATCGAATAACCACATGAACTACCACGACTTCGAAGATCACGTCCACGCGATCATCCTCGAACGCGGCAAGGACTACTTTGATCGCGGGGCGGTCCGTGACCTGGAGCAAACGGCTGAGGGTTGGACGGTGGTGATTGAGGGGCAAACCCGTTATACGGTGGTCTTGCACGGTCGCCGGCAGCTGGAGGACTGGTTTTGTGAGTGCCCCCACGCGCACGGCCCCGTGTGCAAGCATGTGGCGGCAGCGCTCTATGCAGTGCGAAAATGGAAACGTCAGACGATCGAACAGGAGCTGAACAAAATGTCAGATGTGGAAATGCGCGATTTTATTTGCGTTGAAGCCGTGGCTTCACCGGACTTGTTCGATGCGATTCTCAACCATGCACCGAGTGCGATCACGGATGAGGAAGAGGAGTAGCATGCCAGTGTCGCATTTGGTTTATCTTCAGTCTTTCAATTAATCACCGCACTTTGCAATCCAAACAGGAGATCGTACAAAACTGGCTTCCGCGCTACACCGGGCGCAAATTGAAAGACTTCGGCGAGTACATTCTTCTGGTCAACTTCAGCAACTATGTACAGTTGTTTGCCGACTGGCACGATGTCCCGGTCATTGGCAAGAAGCGATCGATGCAATCGGCCACTGCCGGCGGGATCACCATCATCAATTTCGGCATGGGCAGTGCCAATGCCGCAACCATCATGGACCTGCTCACAGCGATCAACCCCAAGGCCTGCCTGTTTCTGGGCAAGTGTGGCGGCTTGCGCTCCGACAAGAACAAACTGGGTGACCTGATCCTGCCCATCGCCGCCATCCGTGGAGAAGGTGCCTCCGATGACTACTTCCCGCCGGAAGTGCCAGCGCTGCCGGCATTTGCCCTGCAGAAGGCGATCTCCACCACGATCCGCGACTCAGGCTTTGACTACTGGACAGGAACCGTGTATTCGACCAA
This sequence comes from Saprospiraceae bacterium, assembly GCA_033720735.1. Lineage (GTDB taxonomy): Bacteria > Bacteroidota > Bacteroidia > Chitinophagales > Saprospiraceae > B8-G4. Next base: position 2,312 of record JAWWBX010000392.1, on the reverse strand, counting down.
CCGCCGGGTTTGGGAGCACGACGATGACTTCAAACAATACCTGCGCAAGCTGCGGTGTATGGCGGTCGACATGGAAACGGCGACTCTGTTCTCCGTTGGTTTTTACAACAAGATCCCGTCCGGGGCACTTTTGCTCGTATCGGACATCCCCATGATTCCGGAGGGGGTAAAGACCGACAAGAGCGACAAGGGTGTCACGGCCAATTTCGTGGAGCGCCACCTGCGCATCGGTATCGACTCTCTGCGTCAGCTGATCAATAATGCGCTGACGGTACGCCATCTGAAGTTCTGACAAGATCATCCGCCGTGGCAGCAGCACGGTCTCACCACCTGTTGAATCGTTCGTCTCCTGAGGTCAGCCCCTTCCCTTTTTCGTAAATTCCGCCACACATTGCAGAAAGATCGACGATGCAAAGCAAAGTACTCGATGATGGCGCGGTACCGCGCGGTAAATACCCCCATGTCAAAGTGGTCGACGAGCTCATTTTTGTTTCGGGCACCAGCTCACGGCGGCCGGATAATACCTTTGCCGGTGTCGAGGTAGACGAGCTCGGCACCACCTCGCTCGACATCCGGGAACAGACCCGGGCCGTCATCCGCAACATCGAACGGATCCTGCGCTCAGTCGGCGCCGAGTTGAAGGACATCGTCGACGTGACCACTTTCCTGGTCAACATGAATGACTTTGGCGGGTACAACGAAGTGTATGGCACATTTTTCGGATACGATGGACCAACCCGCACCACCGTGGCTGTCCATCAACTGCCGCATCCGCACCTGTTGATCGAGATGAAGGTGATCGCAAGACTTCCCCAATCTGAATAACTCTGACAGCCCATGTCTGACAAATATTCCTCCGTCCACTATCACTCCTACCTCGATCTCGACCGCGTCCTGGGTGCCCAGCATCTGCGCAGTGCGGAGCTGGGACGGCCGGCGCACGAAGAGATGCTCTTCATTATCGTGCATCAGGTGTATGAACTGTGGTTCAAGCAGATCATTCACGAGTTGCAGTCGGTCATGGAGATGTTTGAAGATGACCTGGTTGATGAGCGTGAGATCTCAACAGCCGTCGCCCGGCTCCGCCGGATCACCAAGATCCAGGAGCTGATGATCAAGCAGATCACCGTCATCGAAACCATGACACCCCTTGATTTTCTCGATTTTCGCAACTACCTCTTCCCTGCCAGCGGCTTTCAGAGTTATCAGTTCAGGGTGGTGGAGATCATGATGGGGCTGCGCACCAGCGAGCGCCTCCATTATAATGAAGCGCCGTTTCATGCCGTGTTTGACGCGGCGCGGCGCGAGCACCTGGAAACGCTGGAAGAGAGGCGGTCCCTGCTCGAGTTGCTCGAACAATGGCTTGAGCGCACACCTTTCCTGGAATCACATGAGTTCAATTTCATCGAAGAATACAAAAAGGCGGTGCAACGAATGTTGGCCAGCGAGCGCAAGGCGATCATGGACAGCGAGATCCTGACCGATGGCACCAAGCAGCAGCGCCTGCGCATGCTGGGTGACACCGACACGTACTTTGCGACCGTCCTCAATCCGTCGCACCACCGGGAACTCCGGGAGAAGGGAGAACTCAAATTGTCATACAAGGCGACCATTGCCGCATTGCTGATCCACCTGTACCGCGAAGAGCCCATTCTGCAAATGCCCTACCAACTGCTCTCCACCCTGATGGATATCGAGGAGCACTTTACCAACTGGCGGCAGCGGCACGCACAAATGGTACTGCGGATGATCGGTCGCAAAACCGGCACCGGCGGTTCATCCGGTCATGCTTATCTCGCGGCGACCGCGCGGGAGCACCAGATCTTCTCCGACCTGTACAACATTTCCACATTGCTCATTCCGCGCTCCGAATTGCCTAAACTGCCGGATGATATGAAACGCCGACTTGGTTACTATTTCACCGCCAACCGCATTCCGGAATGATCACCATTCGCAATTATATCAACGGAGAGTGGGCCGACCCTGCGAGTGGACAATGGATCGACAATATCGAGCCGGCACGTGGTGAGGTCTACGCGCGCATTCCCGATTCAGGCACAGAGGATGTTGAACAAGCTGTGCTGGCAGCGGGCAAGGCGCAGGTTGCCTGGGGACGCACCAGCCTTGACCTGCGGCACCGCATACTGAGTGCCATCGCCGACCGCATTGAAGCGCGGCACGACGAGCTCGCGGCTGCGGAGAGTCGTGACAATGGCAAGCCCGTCAAACTCGCAACTGCTGTCGACATCCCACGGGCATCGAGCAACTTCCGTTTTTTTGCCAATGCACTGACGCAATTTGCCTCCCAGGCT
>JAWWBX010000391.1:0-3604 GCA_033720735.1 Saprospiraceae bacterium | reverse complement strand
GAATGTCTACGATCAGGTGGAAGAAGAAGTAGCTATCGCGAAAGAGCTTGAACAAATTGTCGAACAACCGAACTAAAAACGAGGCCCAGCACTGTGTACAACTCAGCGGCGTGGATAGTACTTTCTCATCCCCACTTACTATAGCCTCGCGCTGAGCTCATCACGAAAACAAATGATGAAGCAAATACTACTTTGTCTTATCGTCCTATCTACCGTCGGATGTATTAAAAGTCAAAATACATCAAATCAACCCCGCGAAATCAAAGATTGGTGGCTATGGACTGCCAGCTGGCATCCTCATGCCCCTATCATCGTCGTTGGAGGCACGCAGGATACTCTGAGGCTGTTTTCTACAAAAGAAAGCAGGCTGCTGACAAATCTCCCTGTCAAAGGAACGATCACCAAAACCAAGTGGCATCCCGTTCAAAACATACTGGCATTTGCCATGCAAGGTGGTAAATCAAAAACATCCATACTCCATCTGGACACCGGCAAGAGAGTTCAGCTTGACAGCATCAACGACTTTGGAGCCAGAGCCATCGACTGGCATAAAAGTGGAGAATTCCTGGCAGTTGGCGATTATGATGGAAACATCGGGATCTTTCATCAGGAAGGGCAGTTGCTGAAGAAAATTGTCACCGGACAAAAAGGGATCATGGGTTTGGACTGGCATCCATCCAAAGATATCATTGTTGCTGTCGGCGAGAAAATCACCCTTTATGATCTCAGCTCCGATTCCATTCGGCATATTCAGCATAGAGATAAAGAAGTATTGATGCTATGTGTTGAATGGCATCCTTCCGGAGAGCAGTTTGTAACAGGTGACTATGGAGATTTTAAATACGACTATCCGCCGCTATTGCAATTTTGGTCGGCCGATGGCGAAAACATCAGAACTGTCGAAAAAAGCAAGGCTGAATATAGAAACCTCAAATGGTCTCAAGACGGCACCTTATTGGCAACGGCAAGTGACAAATTGCGCCTTTGGGATCAAAATGGTGACTTGGTATCAGAACAACCTGTACCGCATTTACTTTGGGGGATCGACTGGAACAGCGATGATTCAAAGTTGGTTACAACAGATGAGAAAGGCCTCATTCACATTTGGGACAGGAATCTGAAGAAAATTGGTGAATTGAAATATTGAAGTTAGGAATGCCTGCCGTTCAGCCACGCCTTTGAGTGACGAGGTGCTAGCACCCGTATTGCAGCCGGTGCATCTGCCGGTCAATCAGTTGAACGCCTCGGGCGTTACGGCGACTTTACCGTTGACTTGCGATTCTGCAGTAGTTGTCATCAGATCTGTACGTTCAACAATTCGTATCTTGAGATGTAGACTCGCTGGGCAGCCAGATCAGCCGTCTCGTGGGCAAGAACGTTCGCACAAAATCATTGGACATGATGCTCTGGCATTTACCACTGATCAATGGACAAAATGTGCTTTCCTTATGAAAACAAATAACACTTCGCGAGCTTTCAATCTCAGCCGCTTGTTGGGACCGGCGCTATTTGTACTGGCAATCATCATGTCCGGATGTGGCAGCAAGTCGCAGGCAGACACGCACGACGCACTCAGGTCTGCAATTGAGACGACCATGGCAGAATCGAGGGATGCGCTGGAAAAGTTTGGTGTGACAGAAGACGCAATGAGGGCAATTCAGAAATCTCTGGCGAAATTGGCAGGTCAAGGTAATCTGAAAGATCTCGTCGATCTCGATGAGATTCACGGGTCATCTTCAATGACGGCTGCCCCACTGGCCTCGGACGGCGAAAATGGCATTACGCTTTTTATCGTCCGGTTTGCAGCTGAAAGCACCACACCGGTTCATGACCACCTGACGTGGGGGGTGATACATGTCCTCGAAGGGAGAGATCGTTACATCCAATGGGAGCGCACTGACGACGGAAGCTCCGAGGGCCACGCAGAACTAAGGGTGAAGAAGGAGCAGATACTGATGCCTGGGGAGAGCGTGTATTGGCTTGCACCGCCCGAAGACATTCACAGCCAGGAGACCATGGATGAAGAGGTTTGGGAACTGGTCATTGCTGGACGTGACCTCATGTCGGAAGGTGTCACGCACCATCGACATTATTATGATCCGGCTGCTAGTACTGTTTCGAAGGCCATTGAGGAGTGAACCTGTTTACAAATCATTCTTTTGACACCAGCATTCGCGCTCCTGAAGGAATACGTCCAGGTGGGCGGGTGCCTGTTGGCATTGCCGGGCACAATTGCATATTCACACATGCTCAAGTATCGTGGCATGAGAAAACAGTATCATTTTCGACCGTCCCGGAAGGGCTTCTACGCCTGGGATGTTGACCGGCTTATTGAGCAGTCTCACGGCCTGCCGGTGATTGAAGTGAAACTCAGCGAGATCTCAACCGCGCAGGACTTCGGGCCTGTCACGGACTGTCGGTCCTTTGCCGAGCATATGCAACTCGTTGAGGAAACCGACCTGGCATACCCCATCATCCTTTGTCCGGAAAACCGGGTCATGGACGGACTGCACCGCGTGATCAAAGCATACCGCAACGGCGACGATCGGATCAAAGCCGTCCGGTTTGAGGCGATGCCCAAACCGGACTACGAGGATGTGTACGCACAAGACCTCCCCTATGACGCAGATGCACGGCAAAACGACCCCTGACATGCGTGCAGTATATGGCACTCAGTCCCTTCCGACGGTCATGACGTAGAGCGCGCAATGGCTTATAACAACTACGCTTATGTCGATTGATCAAATCACGCTTGCAGCCGCGCTGTGGTTGCTCCTGATCGTCCCGGCCTGTGATCAGCAGCAGGACGATCAATTATATTATGAAGAAGCGGGTGCCGGCGAGACCATCCTTTTCATTCACGGGGCGCAGGAAGACTACCGGGTGTTCTTGCCGCAACTGGCAGCGCTGCAGGACCGCTATCGCGTGATCACCTACAGCAGGAGGTACAACCATCCGCGTCCGCAGACCTATACACCGGGCACGGACTACTCGCCCATCACCGAGGCGCGAGAACTGGCAACCCTGATCCGCAGCCTGGACGTGGATCGCTTGCACCTGGTCGGTCATTCTTTCGGCGGGTTGATTGCGCTCGCCTATACCCATGCCCATCCGGACATGGTGGAGAGCCTGATCCTTTCGGAACCACCATTATTGAGGCTCCCTGGTTGCGCGTCATGGCACCAGCAGGCGCAAGAGGGACTGATTGACGCCGTCGCTCAGGCTTTTGCGACCCAGGATACTACCCTGATCATGAAGGCCCTGTTTGAATTCTTTGCGGGCGCGGATATCCAGGAGCATGTGCCGCCCGAAGTGCTGAAATCCCTGAAAGCCAACCTGACCGAAATGCAGGCGATCGTGCATTCAGAAGATCCCTTTCCTGCTCTCAGCACTGATCTTGCCCCGCCGGTCATGCTCGTCACTTCCGGCAACACAATGCCGATGCTGACATGTGTGAATGAGGTGTTGGTGCAACGGTGGCCAGAGGCCAAACACGTGCACATTGAAAATGCCGGGCACGAGATGTGGATGACGCATCCTGAAGTGTTAGCACAATTCCTCGGGGACTTCATTTCGGGCATAAAGGACGATGTGCGTATTGAGG
>JAWWBX010000390.1:0-3612 GCA_033720735.1 Saprospiraceae bacterium | reverse complement strand
TGGCCATTGGGAGTACTGGTGTACGCGAAGGTGTTGAACTCACTGCTTTGTAAGCCGTCCGCTTCGACAAAGTTGGTGATGTTGCCCGTGGCGGGATCGAGCCGGATGATCCCTTTGTTCGAACTCATCCAGATGTGATGGTTGTCATCGCTCAAGACGCCATAGATGACATTGTTGGGCAAGCCATTTTTCGCGTTAAATGTCGTCCAGTCCATCGTCCGGGTATCCAGCTTTTGCAACCCGCCCCCCTTGGTGCCCAGCCACAAACACAAGCTGTCGACCGGATCCCGGAGGAGTGCTGCGACATGATTGTTCTGTAGTCCGTCAGCCCTACCCTCCGCTACCTGGTATAATGCAAACTCGAATGTCCCATCCCGATCCTGAGCCCGGATCAGTCCGATCGGGGACCCGATCCAATAGATCCCTGACGCTGTCTCCACCATGCAGTAGTAGCCGCTTTCGCCATTCGAAACAGCGCTCATGTCATGCAGCTGCAAATCGTCCGTCCTGGTGTTGTAGACCGCCAGGGTGCTTTCGCAGGCCAGCAGAAGATGTCCGGAGCGGTCGGCCATGGCAGCAAAATTGGCGGGAGAAGTACAGCCAAATTCCGCCTTCCAGGTTACTGTTTGCAGGGTGGTGTCCACGGAATAGAAGCACACTTTTTCATGATCTTCACAGGTGAGCAACCAGTATTGTCCCTGAGAGCACTGGAGCATCATCCCTTCATTGGCAGCGCCCAGGTACGCTGTCACAAATTCAAATTTCGGATCAGTGCCCGGGTGATACAACACCCCGAATGGCGGCACGGTATTGTACACCAGGATCTCACCGTCATCCGTGGCAAACGGGGTGGCATAGATCGAGGTGTCCTTGAAGAAGTGCCTGATGGACAGCATATGAGGATGCACTTTCAGGATCCCATAGGCGCCCGTGCCGATATAGGTGATACCCGACCGGTCGGTAAGCCATTCAAACGTCAAGCCGATGAAGCCGGGGAGAAAGGCGATGGCATCTTTGCGGCCGATTGATGCACGATCAAGGAGATCTGTTGAGATCAGCAGAAATTCGTCCAGAGTACGAATCCAGAGATGACCCAATTGAGGGATTACGATGACCCCGTTGATCTGGAATTCGGTTTGCACCTGCTTTGGTCTACCGTTACCGTAGATCTTCAGCGCGTACCTGGAGTAACCCAGGATCTCACCTCCGGACAACCTCCTGAAGGACACGATCTCGTCTTCTTCTGCAGGGTTGATCGAATAATCCCGTATCTGACCGGAGGCAATATCCACGAGGTGTGAAGTCTGGTCAGGTGTAAACACCAGTACAGACCGGCCATCCTCAGAAAATCCGAGATGGTTCGCTACGGGCAGATCGATCTCCAGAATTTCTACTTCTTCTGAGGATGTCCCCGGGGTGTCGATCATTTCACAGTAACCATCCGGAAGAATGACCCTGACCAGCTTTTGCATGCCGCCGCTGAAGATCCAGAGCTGACCAAGGGCGTCCCGCGAGATCTTGGGCGTACTATTCGGCCTGCCAAACCTGGTGATGACCTCCGGAACATGGTAGAAACGTTTCGTCTTCTTGCTGTAGATGTCCAGGTCGCCCCGGACACCGATTACCAACAGATAGTCCCCGTGGTCCAGTATCCCTGTGGTCCAGTCATCGCTGATGCTGTAGGGGTCAGACGGGTCATTGGTGAAGATCTCGAAGTCCCGGCCGTCATACCGGTTGAGGCCGTTCTTGGTGCCGATCCAGATATAGCCTTCCCGGTCCTGGGCCAGGGCCGCAATGTATCCCTGGGACAGGCCATCCTCAATGGTGATCCGCTCAGGCGTGATAGCGATCTGCGCTTGTAGCGGGTTGAAAGGCGCTAGCGCATACGTTGCGAGCAACACGCATACCTTGAGCATACTGAATGCTGCAGTGATGTGGAGCGATCGCATCTGGTAAATATACCGAGCAGGGCCGTGAGTTTGATGATGGCTGAAGCAACGCCATCAGATCATTTCATCTCCTCAACGCATCCTCCTGGGTTTCGTCGTCTTTCCGATACCGTTCGTCGTGAATGGTCGACAGGAATCGCCCCGGCAGACATCTTTGACTGCATTGGAGCACACCGACCTAACCTAAGTTTCAATCTACAATGAGAACCCTTTCTGGTGCATGCATTTCCCTGCTTGCATTGATCCTGATCTCCTTTACTTTCCAATCGTGCGGCGACAACCTGGTTGAAGGCCCGCCCGCCGAAGTCGTGCGTGACGCAGGCAACCAGACAGACCGCCTCCATGTCGCCATCCGCAGCTACGCCTGCGGCTCAGACCAGGTGTCCCTGCTGGCCCATGACCCCGGTGACCCCAATCCCGAGTTGTACCGGCAGGACCGCTTCGAGGTGGTGTGGACAACCGGCGATGGACTGGAGCTGTCCAACACCATCTGGCTGGAGTGCCTCAACGACGGCATCTTCACCGTGGAGGTCAGGGACCTGCATACCGGACTAACGGGTGCGGGCACCATTTACCTCTAATCTCATCCCTCTCAAACACCCTAAAAACAGTCCGGAGGCCAACACCGGACCAGCAGTCAGCGCGCTCAAAACAAAACATCCTCTCCTGCGCGAAAACCAACATCCCGGACGGAAGCCCTTTCCGCCGGGATGTGTTAGTGTCGTTTTGGCTAAATGCAGCCTGGACAAAGATTTCTCCGCGCACGCTCCCTCGCAACGCTCGGCAGCGCTTGGTCGAAATGAGGGGGTGGTTGCGATTAATTCCTCGGCGCGTAGCCTGCGGCTACTTGCTCGGAATGACAATTGCTTTCCCTCACACACTCTTCCTCGAGCATAGTCCTCCATACCTGGCAGAGGTGTAAATCACATCAAAGTGCGACGAGAATGTCCATACCAAACAGCAATTGAGAGTCAGACTTGTCATTCCGAGCGGAGTCCCGATGAAATCGGGACGAAGTCGAGGAAGACCGGAGTGGAGAAATCTGGTGAGGGTTATTCGTACTCATCGTTCAAGAATCTCCAGTCAGGATTCTTTGTACTGATCAACCAGTCCTTCTTTTTGCGGCTCCAGCGCTTGAGTTGTTTTTCCCGCGCAATAGCCTGGTCAATGTATTTGAACTCCTCGTAGTAGACCAGGAATCGGCATTGGTACCTACCTGCCCATGTCAGGTTCGTTCCCGCAAGCTCACGGTGCTGACGCAATCGTTTACGAAGGTTGTTCGTGACTCCGATATACAGGCTTCGCCGTGATCGATTTGTAATGATATAGACGTAGTAGTTGTGACGCTGCACAGTGGAAGGTTTATGTGGCGGAATGTGGACTGTTAAAAATACAGATTTCTCGACTTCGCTCGAAATCCTGGAGGAGGCTGTGCCATCCATTCCTCGACTCCGTCAGTCGATGCCTGACTCCGCTCGGAATGACAACAGGCTGCAGCGAGCTCGCTCTGATCAGTGAATTCGATTCAAATCTTGGGCAAGGGGGCATACGCTAGCTCGACTCCGTCAGTCGATGCCTGACTCCGCTCGGAATGACAACAGGCTGCAGCGAGCTCGCTCTGATCAGTGAATTCGATTCAAATCTTGGGCAAGGGGGCATACGC
>JAWWBX010000389.1:0-3625 GCA_033720735.1 Saprospiraceae bacterium | reverse complement strand
TCAGGACCGACGTGGTCTTTTCGATGGGACAGGGCAAGAATTTCAAGTATCTCACCGATCTGAATAAGGAGCAGCACTTTTTCGACAAGGTCGTGCCCCTGCCCCACCCGCGCTGGGTCATGCAGTACAAACTTAAGAGCAAACAGGTATATCTGGATCAGTACGTGGCTGCGCTCAGGAAGGCTCCTGAGCAGTGAGTGGCAGGTACCGTGGGGCAGCCGATGCAGATCGGGCAGACTGCATGAAATGTAATTTTACAAACATAGACCAAGACGCAGCTATCTGACACTTGGCAGTGGCACTGTTCCCCACCCCGCCACTAGTAATCGGTAATCCTGATCTCAACCCGCCGGTTCTTGGCCATTTGGGCCTCGACACGCGCTTCCGGATAGACCATGTGCCAGTTGCCAAACCCGTCGAAGGTGAGGCGCGCAGGATCGATCCCCTGATCGACGAGGTAGGTATAGACCAGTTTGGCACGACGGAAACTGAGATCAAACTCCCAGCTGTCACGACTCACGCGGGGCCGGTTGGGAAAGTTGACATGTCCCTCAATGCTGATCGCCACGGTGGGGTTCATCTGCATGAAACGGAGCAATCTTACCAGTTCCGGCTCGCTGTGCTTCAGGAGCACGGCCTGGTTGCCAACAAAATAGAAGCGGTGGAGCTCAAACGTCACATCGCGGCGGATGGGTCGCGGCTGGTAGTGCAATGCCCGGGACCGCTGCGTACCCGATTTGAACATCTCCGTGGTATAGAGGTATCCCGGATGAAAAATATCCAGGCCCAGCACCGTTGAGTCCGGAACCAGCATGGTGAAGCGCCCGGCCGTGTCAGCCGTCGTCGAGTCGCGGAAGGCCTTGCCATGCACCACGATCTGGGCAGGGATGCCACGACCCGTGGAATCCCGCACGCTGCCCTCAATGCGGCTCATTCTTTGACCCAGGAAGACGCGTATTTCAGCTCGCCGGTTCAGTTGCCGCCCGTGATCGTCGCTGTTGACCGCCACGGAGTCCAGCTCTCCTCTCCAGTCAAGGGTGATCAGAGCACTGTCTACACCCGCCTGGACCAGCCAGTCACGGATCGTCCTGGCACGGCGCTGCGACAGCCCCTCGTTGGCACCCAGCGTGCCGATGGCATCGGTATGTGCCACGATCTTTACCGAATCCCAGTCTCGCTGACCATGACGTGCGTAAAAGGCGGCTAGCACACTGTCGGCATCAGGCCGCAGGTCATGTTTGCCAAAATCGAAGTGCACCATCGCCACCGCATCCGCACGCGGTGAGCCGGACTGAGCGAGAAGAACCAGGTTGCCGGTTAGAATGAGGCAGACATTGATCACCGCACGCAGCATGTTTAAGAAACGGTTGATCTCCCGCCTCCATTGCACGGGCAATCGTCCTTAATTTAGACTGAAACTCCAAGGCTTATCGCATGAAAGACTCCTCCACGATCGCGGCGCGCATTATCGACCGGTATCGGCTGCATGGTCCGGTTTCCGTGCTGGCAGACCAACTTCCCCGCAGTGAGCTGACCTCGCTGTTCATGCACGTGTTCAATCGGCGTGCTGCCAAGGTGCCTCCGGCACAACTCATGGCCCAATTGCACGTCGACCGGTTTGTGGCGCCTTCCACCGTGCCGCAAGCTGTGTTCGCCTGGTGTGATCACAGGGCCTTCGGGCTGCTGCCGGATTGGGAAAGTATCGAATTGGCACCCATTGCACCACTCGGCAGCTGCAGCGTGCTGGCACCCGTAGACCAGGGACTCATCGTGGGCACAACACGTGGTCAGGAGGTGATGTCCGACTGCACAAATATGCTCGCCCTCTTGGCTGCACAACGGCGACGTGCCAGTCGCCATGGCACGCTGCGCCTGTGCACCAGTCACCGGCTGACCCGCGCCACCCCACTGGCTGACCCGCGGCACACGGCACATTTCCGCGTGTTCACGCTGGTCACGGCGGGACGCGATAGCGGGCACATGGGCTTTGAGATCGCGGCCCTGGCAGAACATTTCAGATTCTATCAGCAGTTCCTCAATACAATTTGCGGCGAACGACAGATCCGTCTGCAGGCCGTCGTGATGGAATATGCCGAGATGCCTGCAGACTGGTCATCGACACTCTCTGAGCGAGCTCGTTTTCCGCTAGCGGTCAAGCGCACTGAACGGCCCGGCTGGAGTTATTACCATCCGTTCCAATTCAAGATCAACGTGACCATCGGCCCGACGAGTCTGGACCTGATCGACGGCGGCATGGTCAACTGGACACAAACGTTGCTCTCGGACCGGAAAGAACGTCTGCTCATCAGCGCCATCGGAACGGAAATGTTGTGCAAAGTCCTGCTGGAGCAGGATCCCGGTCATTTCGACACTCCGCGAGTCACTCGCGATGGCTGACACGCCGGCCGGGACCCACCATTCCCGGGACAATGAAAGAAGCTGACGGGTTCAACGGGCTCGACCCGGTCTGCCCTGGATCTTTCATTCATTCCAGCAGATTTTAGTATAATTTTAGACCATATACCAAACCGATCATTTATGCGAACTACAACCCACCTGATCTTTCAACGCGCGTGGCTCTTCCCGCTGGTACTCATTACCGCTCTTGCCTGGCCGCTTGCTTCGTCAGCACAACTCGATGGATTGTTGCGCAAGACGACGCGTAAGTTGGGGAATGAACTCGAGCGGATGGCCGTGGAAAAGCTTTCTGATATCATTGCCCGCAAGGCGGCTGAGAAGATGGAAAGTGCCTTTGACAAGATGCTTGCCAACGCGATCGAACAGGACTCGACCTATCAGCCTGATGACTCTGCCTACTACCGGGCCGGGCAGTCCTATGCCATGTTCCTGCAGGGCATGAACGACGCAGCCAATTTGCCGGAATCGTACCACTTCGACCTGAACATCCTGATGGAGATTGCCACCGATGGCGACAAGCCAGAGAACGTGCGCATGTATTACTCTAAATCGGAGCCGATCTTCGCCATGCAGACGGCCACATCCGAGAAAGAAAGCCAGATCATGCTCATGGATGTCGGCAACGACGTGACCGTCCTTTACTCGATCGACGGAGATAAAAAAACCGCGCAGGCTTTGCCCAACATGATGAAGCTAGCGGGCAACATGGGCCAACAGCAGGTTGAAGAGGATTTCAACTACACCATCACCCCGATCCGGAAAAAACAAAAAGTGGCCGGGTATGTCTGTGAGGGCTACGAAGGAACATTCGAGGAGGAGCGGTTCGAGACCTGGCTAACGGATCAGTTAGGGGTCAGCTGGCACAATGCCCAGGGCATGCTGATCTCCCAATTTGCGCCGAATGCCTACAATGATGAATTGAAGGCGGTGCAGGGTATTCCATTAAAATCCCTCTCCTATGACAAGAAGGGCAAACTCCAGTCATCGATGGAAGCGAAAGAAGTAGATCTCAGTCCGTTTGAACTGAAGAACGCAGACTATACCTTTGGAAACATGAAGTAAACCACGCAAGCGTGCCGAAGCGTCCGGAAAGCGACTGTTAACTGAATTGATAACGCAAAATCCCTTCAACCATGATTGCACTCTACATTGTCATCGGGTTATTTATCCTCTTTATGATCCTGTGGATGATCGGCCCGAAAGAGTA
>JAWWBX010000388.1:0-3647 GCA_033720735.1 Saprospiraceae bacterium | reverse complement strand
CAAAAAGGGACATACGGTCGAGTACGAAGGCACCGAGGAAGTAGAAGGCGCACAGTGTCACAAGCTGAAACTGACCAAAGACAACGGAGATGTCGAGTACTACTTCTTCGACTCAGAGTACTACATCCCGATCATGATGCGTACGACGCAGACCGTCGGACCGGCCGCCGGGATGCCGGCAGAAACCTATATGAGCGATTATCAGGAGGTCGAGGGGATTATGTTTCCTTTTTACCTCGAGACAAAGGTCAATGGCCAGACGTTCCAGAAGATCACACTGACTTCGGTCGAGTTGAATCCGGAAATCGATGACGCATTTTTCGCATATCCGGGGGCCAAAGACGCGACCAAGGATGCAGAGAAGAAAGAGGAGCTCATGAAGAATGCACCAAAAGGTGATATGAAGTCTGGTGACACGATGGAGAAGTCCAAGGAGAAGCGGAAGAAGAATAACTAAGATCATCGTACCAGGTCCGGCCGGTGAGCCACTGGCCCGCCTGGCGCACGACCAGGAAATCCAGAATCGAGATGAGAAAACGCTTATTGCTGGGTACAGTACTTTCTGTGCTGTCCGTACTTTCTATTGCCCAATCCACAACTGTGACCGGCTCCGCACTGTTTGGAGCGTTGCGCGCCAGGCATATCGGCCCGGCGGTGATGAGTGGACGGATCAGCACGTTGGCCGTTGTCGATGAGCAACCCGAGATCATGTACGTGGGTGCCGCTGGAGGAGGGGTGTGGAAATCCAACACCGCCGGCGCCACTTTCCGGCCAGTCTTCGACGACCATACCCAATCGATCGGCAAGATCACGATCGATCCCAATGACCATGAAACAATCTGGGTTGGCACAGGCGAAGTGTGGGTCCGCAATAGCGTGTCTGTAGGTACCGGGATCTACAAGTCGGAGGATGGTGGCGGTACCTGGCAATACATGGGCCTCGGAGATTCTGAACGGATCAGCGATATCATCGTGCACCCGGATAGTTCTGACATCGTCTATGTCGGCGCCATGGGGCATCTCTGGGACGCCAATGAAGAACGCGGTGTATACAAAACCAGTGATGGCGGCAAAAGCTGGGAGCGTATCCTTTATATCGATGAGAATACGGGATGCGCTGACCTCGATATCGACCCGGAAGATCCAAACATCATGTATGCGGCCATGTGGAGCTATCGCCGCTACCCCTGGAAGTTTGACTCAGGCTTTACCGGTACCAGCGCGCTGTACAAGACCACGGACGGTGGCAAAACATGGAAGACCATCCACAACGGGTTCCCTGACGAAATGCTGGGAAGGCTGGGTATTGCTGTGGCGCCATCCAATGGCGACGTGATCTATTGTTCGGTGGAATGCAAGAGCAAGGAAGGCAAGGGCTTATACCTCTCGACCGACCAGGGTGCAAGTTGGACACTGGTCAACAACGAGTTCAATACCACTGTGCGGCCGTTCTATTTTTCCAATCTCGTCGTGGATCCGCTCAATGACAGCATTGTGATGAAATGCGGGCTAACGCTCATCATCAGCGAAAACCGGGGCGAGATCTTCCGGCAAGTGGGCTCCGGTGTGCATTCGGACATCCACGATGTCTGGATCGATCCGAACAATACCAAGCACGTGATCATCGGCACGGATGGTGGCGTCTATGAGTCCTTCGACCGCGGCTACACCTTCAAGATGTTTATGAATCTGCCCGTCTCGCAGTTTTACCGGGTCAGCGTGGATGACGCACGCCCGTACAACGTGTACGGCGGATTGCAGGACAACGGCAGCTGGTACGGACCATCGCAAAAGGCAGGTGGCGTTACCAACAGTGACTGGAAGCGCACCTTTGGTGGCGACGGATTCTATTCGTTCCGTCATCCGACTGACCACGATATCGTCTACAGCGAATATCAGGGCGGCAACCTCGTACGGTACAACCGGAAGACGGGGGTCGCCAAATTTATCAAACCGTATCCGGCCGGAGAAGGGGAGAAGTACCGGTTCAACTGGAATTCACCCATTGCACTCAGTGCGTCAAAACCGGACAGGATCTACTTCGCAGCCCAATACCTGTTCAAGTCAGAAGACCGGGGTGACAGCTGGGAGATCATCTCTCCGGATCTGACGACCAACGACAAGGAAAAACAGAAGCAACACGAGTCTGGAGGGCTGTCCATTGACAATTCCACCGCCGAAAACCACTGCACGATTTACGCGGTCGAGGAGTCGCCGGTCGACGATCAGGTGATCTGGTGCGGCACGGATGATGGCAACCTGCAGGTTACGATGGATGGCGGTGTCACCTGGCGCAACGTCACCCGCAATGTGCCGGGGGTGCCTGCCAATACCTGGGTCAGCGATGTCGAGCCGAGTCCGCATGATCGCAACACGGCTTTCGTCACCTTTGATGGGCATCGCACCGGGGACTGGACGCCGTATGTTTACGTCACCCGCGACGGTGGCCGTACCTGGCAGTCACTGGCCACGGACGATATCGAGGGCTACGCCTTGTCGATCCGCCAGGACCTCATCAAACCGGAGTTGCTGTTTTTGGGTACCGAGTTTGGGTTGTTCATTTCCATCGACAACGGCCAGTCATGGGCGCGATTTGACAACAACCTCCCCAAAGTGGGTATTCGGGATATGGTGATCCACCCGCGCGAGCACGCATTGGTCATGGGCACGCACGGCCGGGGAGTGGTGATCATCGATGACCTCACGCCACTCCGTCAGGTGAATGATGAGGTGCTGTCCAGCCAGGTGCACTTCTTTGAGCTGCCGCCAACAGTCCTGCGTGATCCCGGAGCAGGCGGTGGGTGGTTTGGAGGTGCGGGTCAGTTTGTCGGAGAAAATCCCAACGACAACGCACGCATCGTGTACTACCTCAACCGCCGGCATATGTTTGGCAAAATGTACTTCGAGGTGTACAAGGACGGCGAGCTGATCCGGGAGATCCCGGCCGGCAAGGCGGCGGGCATCAACGTGGTGGAAATGCCGACCGCCCTTGAAAAGCCGAAGGCCGCTCCGACCAACAACCGGATGGCCCTGTTCGGATCCCTGTCGGGCCCCAACCTGGAAGCTGGTACGTACGAGGTACGGCTGGTCAAGGGGAAGGAAACGTTCAAGACACAGTTCGAATTAAAGTACGATCCCGAGGCACCGTATTCTGAGGAGGAGCGGGCGCTGCAATACGAGACATTGATGACCTTGTACAACCTGACCGAGCAGCTGGCCTATATCCATGCGGTCTACGAAGAGATCGGGGAGAAAGCAGGAGCACGGGCGGAACAGCATCCGCAGATCAGGGAACAACTCATGGAGCTGGCGGAGATTGCCGAAGCAACACGCAACGAATACGTGGCTCTGGATGGCGATTTCTACGTCGACGAAGATGAAAAACTCAGGGAAAGGATCTCCACGATGTATCTGGAGGTCAGCAGTTTTCCTGGGCGCCCTTCAGCATCACAGATCGCACTCACGGCACGACTCAGTAAAGAAATGGGTGAGGTGCAGGCCACCTTCGACACGTTTGTGCAGGAAAAAGTGCGCAAAGTGAATACGGCCCTTGAGCAGGCCGGTGGCGAAGCGATCCGCTATCCGTCGTTTGAGGAATTCAGGAGTGACGGCATACGCAAGGGGAGCTAGTGTGCGACCCGACTGGT
>JAWWBX010000387.1:0-3658 GCA_033720735.1 Saprospiraceae bacterium | reverse complement strand
CATCAGGCGGGACAACATCGAATCATTTTCTCTCCCGGCATGGAAGTCCATATAGGCCTCGTCGACCACGACCAGTCCCTGAAAGGACGCAGCCAGGCGGCTGATGGCAAGCGGATCCATCACAGTGCCGGTCGGATTGTTCGGGGAGCACACAAACAGCATCCTGATCATTCCGGTGCGGAGCGTCTGTGCGATCGCGTCTTCATCCATGGAAAAGTCGGCGCGCAGCGGCACTTCCTCCACCGCAATACCCTGAATTGCGGCCGACACACGATACATGCCATAGGTGGGTGGCAAGACCAGGATACTGTCCTTCCCTGGTGTACAGCACGCCCGCATCAACAGATCAATGGCCTCATCGCTACCATTCCCGATGAAGATCATGGCTGGATCAACCCCCTTGAGGCGTGCAATCGTCTGTTTCAGGATCTGCTGGTCGGGGTCCGGATAGCGGTTCAAATCTGCTGGAAACGGGTTCTCATTTGCGTCCAGCCAGGCCACTGCTTCACCACGATAGTCATGACGCGCGCTGACATACGGCTTCATATTGCGCAAGTGTGGTCGGATGAGCGATTGAACGTCAAACATTTGTCAACGATTTGAGTCGAACGGTCACCGCCCGACGGTGTCCTTCCAGGCCTTCTGCCGACGCCAGGGTTGCGATGGCCGGCCCGATGCGGCGTAAACCCTCACTGGTCATCCTTTGGAAAGTGATGTATTTCATAAAACTCTCCACCGAAACACCACTGTACTGACGGGCGAATCTGTTGGTGGGCAGCGTATGGTTTGTGCCGCTGGCATAATCACCTGCACTCTCACAACTATAGTTTCCGACAAATACACTTCCGGCATGTCGCACCTGATCTGCCAGCTGTTCTGCATTGCGTGTGGCCAGGATCAGGTGCTCAGGCGCATAAAGATTGCTGAACGCCATGGCTGTATCGAGATCATCGAGTACCAGGCCATAGCTGCTCTCGAGCGACTTGTACGCGATTTCGGCCCGCGGCAGCGATGGCAGCTGAGCAGCGATCTGCTCCACCACGGCACGCACGACATCTTCGTCATCGGACACCAGCATGACCTGTGAATCAGGGCCATGCTCTGCCTGGCTGATCAAATCGGCAGCAACGAAGGCCGGGTTGCATGAGGCGTCGGCGATGACCAGGAGTTCGCTCGGGCCTGCCGGCATATCGATTGCAACGCCAAACTCCTGTGCAATCTGCTTTGCGCGCGTCACGTAACTGTTACCAGGCCCGAACAGCTTGTCTACCGCAGGGATCGATTCCGTCCCAAACGTCATGGCAGCAATCGCCTGTGCTCCGCCGATGGTAAATACCTGATCGATGCCCAGTCGGCGTGCCACCTCAGCCATCACCGGGTGCAGGGCACCATGCACATCGGGTGGGGTGCAAACGACGATTTCCCTGCAGCCCGCCAGGCGCGCCGGAATACCCAGCATCAGCAGGGTAGAAAACAATGGCGCTGTGCCACCCGGAACGTATAGGCCCACGCGATCCAGGGGTAAGGCGCGCCGCCAGCAGTCGACGCCGGGTTGGGTGGATACTGCAATTTCCTGTGGTATCTGCGCCCGATGAAAGGCCTCAATATTGCGCCAGGCCATGGTGATCGCCAGATCGAGATCGGAAGGAATTGAGACCGGGTGCAAAGTGGACACTGCCAGTTGTTCGCTTTTCACTCCGTCGAGTAATTGCGTGAGAGCATGCAAAGCCTTGTCGCCACCGTGCCTCACTTGTGCCATCATATCCCTGACAGTAGATTCAAGTTCCTCGATGGCGGGCTCGGGACGCTGGCACAAGGCAGGCCAGCCTGCGCGATCGGGGCGTATCACGATCTTCATATGATCATTTTTTCGATTGGACATACCAGTATACCTTCGGCGCCCGCGTTCCGCAGCTGATCGATGACCTCCCAAAACGCGTCCTCTTTGACGACGCTATGGAGGCTGCACCAGCCCTCGTCGTTGAGTGCCACGACGGTGGGGCTGCGCATGCCTGGCAGAATACGAGCGACGGCGGGCACGGCCTCCCTCCTGACATTCATCAGGATATACTTGTGTTGTTGCGCGGTGAGGACCGCCCTGATCCTGAATTCCAGCTTTTGCAGGAGCGCCAGGTGGTATGGGCTGATTCCCGGGTGCGCGATCAGAACTGCCTGGCTGCTGACCACTGTCTGGACTTCTTTTAAACCGTTGATCAACAGTGTGCTACCAGTACTCACCAGGTCACACACGGCATCAGCCAGGCCAATACCCGGAGCGATCTCAACACTTCCACTGAGCTCCTCGATGTCGGCCGAGACGCCCTGTTGTGCAAGAAAGGTGTCCAGAATGCGCGGATAGCTGGTTGCGATCTTCTTGCCCTCAAGCCACTCCACCCCTGTGTATGCAGCTTCCCGTCGCACAGCAAGCGCCATCCGGCAATGTCCAAAGCCAAGCTCGAGCGACTGCGACACCTCCCGCGCCTTCTCCAGCACAACGTTGTGTCCGACAATGCCAGCATGTGCCACACCATCGGCTACATACTGAGGAATGTCGTCATCGCGCAGATACAGGATCTCCAGAGGGAAATTGGTCGCATGGGTCACCAGCGTCCCCGGTCCGTTCGCAATGCGCATGCCAGCATTCCGCAACAGAGCAAGACTCTGGTCACTCAGCCGGCCTGATTTCTGGATCGCTATCCGCAATGGTTCTTTCATTCTTTTTGCATTCAACCAACAAAAAAAGGCTCCCCGGAAACCGGGAAGCCTTTGTTGTATCCTTTTCACATACTACGGCATCACCAGTCTTCGGTCTGCAACCAAAGCAGGGTATGATGATGCACGTGATGTACGTTCTGTGTGATCATGATGCGGCAAACATAGGGGGCTTTGTTCAGAATGACAAATGCAGCGCCGGGCATTTACCCGGCACTGCAAATTGTCAAACCCTATCTACCAAACTAGCTATATCAAAAAAACTCCAACAAGATAATGCGATTCACACAATTTTGTTTAACTATTTTTTTTTTTTATTAAACAATAGTGATCCTGTGCAGTTATACTCCTGACTTTGCTTAACCGTCAAAACCTAAATTCTAAATCATGAAAAAGCATTTGTTCTGGACTCTACTGCTCGCCCTGCCGCTGGCATTTACTTTGACCAGTTGTGATGACGACGACCCGGTACAGCCCGATCCGAAAACGATCGTAGAGATTGCGGCCGACGACCCCCAATTCAGCATTCTGGTGAGCGCACTGCAGCGTACCGGCCTTGACAATACTCTGGCCGGCCTGTCGGACGCCACGGTCTTTGCACCAACCAATACGGCCTTCAATGCACTGGGTGTGGATCTCGATGCATTGACCGATGAGGCGCTTTCCGAGATCCTTCTGTACCATGTGATCGCCGGCGCAACCATCAGATCAGGCGAGATTGCAGATGGCCAGACGTACGTGAATAGTGCAGCGACGACCGGACCTGATGACACCGCCTTGTCAATGCTCATTGAGAAAGATGCCGGTGGCGTGTCGATCAATGGAACCATCAATGTTGTGGCAGCCGACATTATCGGCAGCAATGGTGTCATCCATGTTGTCGACGCAGTGATCATGCCACTCGACATCGTGGGCCATGCCGTCGCCAATAGCAACTTCTCGGAGT
>JAWWBX010000386.1:0-3698 GCA_033720735.1 Saprospiraceae bacterium | reverse complement strand
GGTTACTGGGGCAAGGCCCTGACCTACCTGCATCCGATCTGGCCGGATGTGCCGACGGCAGCAATGCTTGAAGACGGTCTGCAGCACGCGAGACTCGCGGCGCGCCGGGCTTCGACGCAGCGGGAGAAGTTGTTTAGCAACGCACTCATCGCATACTATCAGGATGCGGAAGATAAATCGGAGTCAGAGCGTTTGGCCGCCTACGAAGCGGCGTGGAAAGCGGCCTACGACGCTTTACCTGACGACCTCGAGGCCAAATCCTTTTATATACTGGCCCACCTCGCTACCGCGGATCCGGGCGACAAGACGTATGCCAAACAACTGCATGCAGGGCCGCTTGCCGAGGAGATCCTTGAGGAGATCCCGGATCATCCCGCCGGCTTTCACTATGTGATCCACGCGTACGATTACCCGCCACTGGCCGAGAAGGCGCTTGACATTGCGCGCGGCTACGGCAAGATCGCTCCGGAGATCCCGCACGCGCTGCATATGCCAACTCATATTTTCACACGACTGGGGTATTGGGACGAATCGATCGATTGGAACCTGCGCTCGGCAGCCGCTGCGCTCAACTATCCCGTCAATGGCGCGGTGAGTCTCCACCATTTCCATGCGCTGGACTATCTGGTGTATGCATACTTGCAGCAGGGACGGGACCAGGAGGCGATGGATGTCTATCGCAACATGCTCGACCTGCCGACTCCGTGGCAGACCACTTTCCCGACGGCCTATGCACTTGCTGCCATGCCCGGCAGGATTGCGCTCGAGCGCAAGGACTGGGAGGAAGCTGCTGCGCTTGGATCACGTATTCCGGCACACTACGACTGGGACAAGGCACCTGAATTTGAGGCCATGCACGAGTTTGCACGTGGTCTGGGCGCTGCGCGGTCAGGGAAGCTCCAGGCAGCCAGGAAGATCCATGATCGCATGACCGAACTGCAAACCAAGGTGGCGAATACCAGCAAGAACTCTTACTGGATGAACCAGATCGAGATCCAGAAGAAAGCGGTGATGGCGTGGGTGCTGTATGCCGAAGGCAAGGCCGACCAGGCATTGGCCATGATGGAGGAGTCAGCCGATATGGAGTCCAAGACCAGCAAGAATCCGGTCACTCCGGGTGAAGTGCTGCCGGCACGCGAACTGCTTGCGGACATGTATGCGGAAACGGGCAGGCATGCGGAAGCAATTGCGAGCTATGACCTGGCACTCGAGCGGTCGCCCAATCGCTACAACAGCCTGCTGGGGGCATACCTTTCAGCACAGGCGCTGGGTGATGCCGCCCTGGCAGGCAAGTACCGGACGGCATTCGACGCACTGACGGCCCAGGGTACGGCTGCACGTGTGCAACAAGCACGTGATGCGATGATCTAGCGGGCGAGCCGTCTGAATCGGATGTGCTGTGGTGAATTACGGCTTCACCTGGATATTGCCCGTCACGATCTCGATCATCGGAAAGGAAAAGTTGAAGCAGGGGGCATTGTTGCCGCCAAACCAGTACCAATCGGAAAACAGGTCGGGCGGGCTGTTGTTCCCCTCCCCGTTGTCAATGACATTGAACCAGATCTCGTCGCCGATCTCGGGTACGAACACGGGATCCTCACCCAGGGTGAAGTGGGTGATGAAGCCCACGAGATATGCTTCATTCGTGCCTTCAAATTCCAGGCAGGTGATCTCACCATGGGCGCGGATGTCCTGGCTTGGACTTTTGGATTCCCAACTGCCCGAAACGGTTCCGTCGCTGTTAAGCTGTGCATGGAACGAAAAATGCTGCACATGTTCGCCGATCAGGATGCCTGCCTGACCGCTGGCCGAGGGTTTGGGAGCCCGCAATGCGATGGTCCCGTCATCGACGGGCGTCACGGGTTGATCAAGGTGACAGGCGGAGAGGAACAGGGCCAGGGGGAACGCGAGGAAAAGGGATGCGCGTTGCATGACAAACGGGTTTTGAATGTGACAGGAGGGAATATGGGCCCGGGGAGAAGAATCCCAAGATACAACATGACCGGGTGCTATCCAATATACGCAGCGCGATATAACAGTAGTCAGCAAGGACCTAACCGTCCAAGCCGGCAGTCAAACGAGGAACCGGAGCTAGTCCAGTTGCAGCGGCCGCATTCCGGGCTTGTACCGCTTTCCAAAACCTGAATTGTTCGGATCATACTCCCCTTCGACGGCAACATCGACGCCATCGGGTGGGATCGCATCTTCTCTGCCCAACGCCCAGTACATGCCATTCAAAGCCAGTTTGCGCATTGAAGTGCTGTGGAAATCATAGGGGTGTCCAAGTGTGGTGAAGAAGACGCGGGCGGTCAGGCCGGATGTACCGGTATAGGTCTTGGTCCAGGCCACCGGATTCGTCAGTGGGAACTTGTCGAGACGTCCTTGATCAGCATGATTTGATCGCAATGCGGTGCCGTTGAGCAGCGGCTCGGCTGCCGGGGGCAGCTTCCAATCTCCGCCATGTACATGATAAAGCCATGAGTAAGCATCGAAGGGTTCCACACCCTGCAGGATCGGATGGGTCGCATCTGGAACCAGTGTCACCGAGGTAAGCGGGTTGTCCCCGTCATCGAAATGGCCATGATGCGTGATCCACTGTTGTCCAAAGACCTGCACGGGCCAGGTATTGTTCATGTGCTCCAGCGATGGGTCATCCCTGTACAGGAACGCGTGCGTGGACGTGCGAAATCCGACAACTGGCCGACCCGATTCGACGTAGTCCGTGATGTACTTCAATTCGGATCTGGGCAAAGCGCGGAAGCGCAGGAACATCACCATCAGATCTGCCGTCTCCAGAGCTTCGAGTCCTGCGATATGATCCAGCCGGTTGGGGTCTACAAAGCCGGCGGTGTCCACGGCATAGCACAACGAGATGCGGGCCCCCAGCTCCCGTCTGAGAATGCGTGCCAGCATGGGCATGGATTCCTCAGACCGGTATTCTTCGTCTCCCATCAGAAAGACGACATGAGGCCCATTGGAAACGTCAGTGTCGGCGCATCCCATGGCATGGATCACCAGGCAAAGGATCAGGATCCTGACGGTGCCTTTCATGAGGTCGGAGGTCTTATTGAACAGCAGCATCCGGGTATTCTTTCAGGAGTTCATTGGGAGTGGCAAATCCCGGATTGTCTTGTGTCCGCCGGCGGATCCTGCGCACGGTCCCTGGATCGACGGGAGCAGCCTCGTTCCCAAATGCATTGCGGATATAGGTCAGGACAGCAGCGACCTCATCGTCGTCAAGCAGACCGCGGAATGGGGTCATCGGGACTTGCCCGGGGTACGCTTTGCCTCCAACCGTGATCGGCCCGAACAGCCCGTTGAGGGTCAGGGTAATCAGGCGTTCAGGACTGCCGACCACCCAATCGGTACCGGAAAGTGGCGGAAATCCGGAGGCAGGGACACCTTGACCATCAGCCTGGTGACACGTGATACAATATCCATCGCGTTCGTAGATCTCCTTACCCCGTAGAAAAGTTGCCTGATCACGTTCAGACAGATGAGCAGGCACTGCATCGCTGTCATCCACGTTTTTCTTGGTATCCACGCCACTCAGACGGGCGGTGGCAGCCTGAAAGGCCGGGAGCATCCAATCGTCCAGCGGATGCCTTGCCACTTCTGCCAGGAGCGCCAGCCCTGTATCCGAATCGAGCCATGATGCCGTGACGATGACCTCAAGCCTGACCCGACCATGCGGATCC
>JAWWBX010000385.1:0-3725 GCA_033720735.1 Saprospiraceae bacterium | reverse complement strand
CGGGAGCACGAACATGCGTGGATAGACCATCGGGAACCCCGAACTGGGCCCCTCGTCGATGATCACCCCGCCGATGTCGTGCTGATGTCCGTCGCCATCCTGATGGTGATCGTGATGTGCATGGCCGGTGTCGAAATCGGGGATATGTCCGACGAGTTCCAGTCCGGTGTCTTCGTCATAGACCTCGATGCGCCGGTTGATCGCGGCATACACCTCAGAGTTGCCAAACCCGCCGGCCTCATCAGTGCCGGAAAGGATGAGCACCTTGCCATTGGGAAGGAGCGTATTGGTCGGGTACCAGCGCCCGCCGTCCATGTCGCCGACAAACTCCCACTCCTCGCGCTTGTTGTCAAAGCGGTACAGGTAGGTGGGTCCGGCAAAGCGGATCACAAACTTGGGATTGCTCCCGAACAGCTTGGCCAGAGCCGGCGCCAACGGCCGGATAAACCGCACGATGGGCGGCGGAACAGGCGGGAGGTTGCGGTATTCCATGGTACCGCCGGTCGATAAAACCCGCCCGCTCGAAGTGAGGCAGTGTCCACCGCAGAAAATATCGCCATACGTCGTGGGTTTCTTGATATCGCCGTCCTTGGGATTCCAGAGCCGGGTCTCGGTATTGACCGCTTCGGCGACCCGGAATCCGGAGTAATAGAGCACCTTCTTGGTGGGCAGGAGCGACATGTGCACGGCTTCGATCTGGGAGTCGTAGTGGAGAATGTCCCAGCGGCCGTGTGTCAGCGGGTTGTCGACCTTGACATGCTTGAACTTCTTGTGATACTTCGCCAGGCGCTTGCGCCGCTTCTTGATATCGCGGCTCTCGGCCTGGTCGGCTTTGTTGTCGGCCACGCCGGCGAAGCGCAGCAGGTCCTCAATGGAGAAGTGACCCGGGATCGCGGACGGCAGCGTTGGCTTCCAGTCCGGGGATTGGGCCAGAAACGAATCCGCGTTTTGCTGAAGAAGGCCGATCAGTACTTCGGCAGCGATCCTGCCGCCCACCTTACCCAGACGCTCACCGCGCGTTTCCAACTCGGCTTCCTTGAGGATGTAGTACCAGAGCGGGGCTTCGGTCAGGCCGGAGTCGGCCAGACCCAGTTCCTCCTGGGAGTAGGGCGTGTAGCCCATGCGCGTCGCGATCGCCTGGCCCGACGGGAGCCCCACCGTCTTACCCTTGCGCAAAGTGATCAGAGGGAGGGACCGGACTGGCAGACCTGGAATGATCTGCTCCGGCAGGTGGAAAAACGGCTGCGCGATCTTGGTGTCGATCTTGCGTCCGAGCTGCACCCGCTTGGCGGGATCGAGCCAGAAAAAGTTGTGCCACTGGACCACCTCTTCTTCCTTCACAGGCTTGAGCCCGACCAGTTGCTGCAACACGCCACCGCCAAACACGTCATTCATGATGTAGTGCGGCTTGACGATGCTGTGCCCGAAACGGAAGACCGCTGATGAAAACTCAACCGGGATGGTCACGCGGCCTTCCGGCTTATAGAATTTCCGCCCGTTGACCAGAATATCGTCGATCACAGCTTTGTCCACGATCTGTGGCAGGAAGTCGTGGAGCACCATCCATTGATAATGCCAGCACACGATGCGTTGCGCCTCCTTGAAGATGTCAGCTTCTGCAACCTCCTTGGCCTCCCGCAAACGTCTGACGACGGCATTGTGAAACTTGATGAAGGCCAGATGCAATTGGCAGATGATCGTGTTCTCATCGTTGCGACCGTCGCCGATGACCGCCCTGCCGTCCGGATCGCGCACCACATCATTGTCTTTACCCGCATCATTTTTGCCTACGGCGAGCAACGCCCGGTCTTGTTTGTCATAATATTCAGGGTGTTTCTCAGGGCCCATCCCATACAGGCAGTCCAACTCAAGGCTGGGCGTGCGGAAGTTCTGCAGATCGGTAAGATCGGAGGGTTTTTCAATGGTGGACAACCGGTCAAAGGTGATATCGTGGGTGATAAATTGCCCCAGGAAAGTGATCCCGGCTGACCGGACAAACGCATCTCCCTGACTCCCGAAGTCACGGTCGACCATCGGGCCCATGTGGCCGCCGAGGCGCATCAGCAGGTCGTTGGCGGGTAAAAAAGGCTCAAGTTCGGGGAAGAGATGGCTGTAGTCCTCATGCTGCAGCTCTGCGAAACTTTCGTAGGTCTGCGCATGCCGGCGCGGTTGGTGGCGGTGATACATGACAAGTTGTTTGCGTTGCTCGCGGGAGCGTCAGGCGTTGAATCGTTTTTGTGCTGTGATCACCAGTCGAAATGGCGCCGGATCCCGACGGACCATTCAAAGGCCCGGTAGTTGATCGAGTGCGCCTGGATCGTGTTGATCACATTCGTCTGGGCGGGTACGTCAACAGCCCGCTTGGGGCGGTACCCGAATTTTAATTGGAGTGAAAGCGTCTTGCGCGCGTAGTAATCGATGGTTGAACGAATGTACGGGGTGAAGATCTGCTCCTTGATCAGAAAATCTGAGTCCGGCGTGTCAAACCCGCCACCGATCTTGATACTGGAAAATCCAATGCCGGCACCCGCCGCAACTTCAAGCCGGCTCTTGTTCTGGTCGTGGATCGGGTTGAAGACATAGTCGGCCAGCAGCGTATAGGTCTCGCCCTTGGTCCACTCGTGGATGATGTTGAACTCCTCGTTCTCGGTGTGCGTGTGGCCCGCTTCATTGATCTCCTGTTTGACCATGTTGTTAAAAGAGAAGCCCACAGTAAAATGATCCGACAGGTTGTAATCGACCGAGATATTCCACGTGTAGGGTGTACTTGATTCGTCTCCATTCGGATAGTGCAGGTACCCAAACCAGTGTGGGATCTCTGATTGCAGGCCGGAGGCGTCCCACGCTGCGATCATGTCCTTGTAGGACTTCACTGACGAGTAGCCAAAGCCGGCGGCGGCATGGAGGCGGGAAGGAGCCAGGGTTGAGATGTCTTCACGCACCCCGACCACAGAGCCCATGATCATGGTCGGCGCGGCAAAGATGAACATGTCCACCAGGGCGTGCTGCCAGCGGGGGACGATGGTGCCATCATCGAGCACCCAATCAGGTCCTGTCAGGCCGATGATGATCCCGGCCGTACCGCCGACCGCAAAGCCGATTCCCACCCCCGACCAGAAGGTGTTGAAGGGCATCTTTTTCATTTGCGTCGTGTCTGCCGACCAGGTAGTGGTCATGGACGAAACCGGCTCCAACTGGCTGCGGTAGGCCATGCCGGGCTGGGCGGTCGCCTGGTGCAGGAAACAGAGCAACAGGGTGATCGTGGTGAGGAGTTTGAGGTGTTTCATTGGGTTTATTTTCTGTCAATGTAAGAGGTTGATGCCGGTGCGGAGCTGAAAGGATGAACCTGTCTTCGGAATGCCAAACACCACGCCTTCGGTCTTGAAATCCGCGCCGATGCTCCATTCGAGGCGCTTGCTGATTGCCGTATCGTAGGTGCATTTCAAAGCGAATCCGCCTTGTCCGCGATTATCAAAAAAGCGTTGATTCTCAGGCTGGATCCAGACGTCAAGCCCCCCGGAAATGAACCCTTTATTCAGCGGATAGCGGATCAATTCGGCTCCCAGGCCCGGCCAGTAGTTGTTCTGGTTGTTGTAATTGTGGATCGTAAATAACCAGTTGTACTTGCCTTCCTGCACCATGAAGTTGACGTCGATGATGTAGCCAAACGAGGTCACGTTGTGCGATACATTGAAGTTGAAATAAAGCGGCCGGCCGTTGAACGG
>JAWWBX010000384.1:0-3733 GCA_033720735.1 Saprospiraceae bacterium | reverse complement strand
GGAGTTTGGCCTGGAGGTGCTGAAAGCGATGGGTTATGACCTCGATCATGGCCGTCAGGATATCAGCCCGCATCCATTTACGATCAGCTTCTCACCTGAGGATGTGCGCGTGACCACACGGATCGACGAGCACGATTTCCTCAACATGACCTGGAGCTGTATCCACGAAGGCGGCCATGCCTTGTACGAACAGGGGTTGCCGGCCGAGCAGTATGGCCTCCCGCTCGGATCGTCGGCATCTCTCGGTATTCATGAATCGCAATCACGCCTGTGGGAAAATCATGTGGGGCGCGGTCTGCCCTTCTGGGAGCACTGGTATCCCCAATTACAGGAACGGTTCCCCGAACAGCTTGGCGGCATCAGCCTGGAGCGTTTCCACCAGGCGATCAATCGCATTGCACCCAACTACATCCGCACGGAGGCGGATGAATTGCACTATCACCTGCACGTCATGATCCGCTATGAGATCGAGCGCGAGGCAATCAATACCGATCTCCCGGTTGCCCGGATGAAAGCGCTGTGGAATGACAAGTACGAGGCCTATCTTGGTCTGGATACGCCTGACGACGCCAACGGCATCCTGCAGGACGTGCACTGGTCGCACGGGTCATTCGGATACTTCCCGACGTACTCGATCGGCAGCTTTTATGCCGCCCAGTTTTTCGCGGCGGCGGAAGCGGCCATCCCCGGCCTGGACGCGCAGATCAGAAATGGGGATAACAGCCAGCTGTTGCAATGGCTGCGGACCGAGATCCATGCGCATGGACGGATGTATGACCCCGAGGACCTGTGTCAACGGGTCACCGGACAACAGCTCGACGTGACCCATTTCGTCCATTACATGCGCGAAAAACTCACACAGCTGAAACTGCTCAGTTGACCGATCGTACATCCAGATGGCCCATCCATCAACTCTCGTTGCTGCTGACTCAGATCATGGAGAGACATATGCGAATTTTTGCTATTTTACCTATCGTAAATCGGTAACATCTTTTAAACCTAGCACTATGAAATTGAAGTCATTACTCCTTGTGTTTGTAGTCGGCCTCATGTCTGTTTCGCTCTTCGCGAATACCAACCCTAAAGACGCCATCAACTCCGAAGATTTTGCTGAGGGTGTGGTAATGATGGAGGACGCGTACTCGGCCAAGGCGCTCACCAAAAAGGAATTGCGTCAACAAAAGAAGCAGGACAGAAAACTGCTGCGGGCCGAGAAGAAGCAGTACCGGATGGAGAAGAAAGCGGCATGGGTCATGAAAGTGCTCGAACGCAAAATGGCCAAGTCGAAAAAAGACATCGGCTCGATCAGTGATCCCGTCGACAAGTGGTTCTGGTATTGGTTGCTGGGATGGGGTGGCGCCCTGCTGCTCAGCATCCTGTTCTGGACACTGGCCGGATCGGGAGCCGGTTTCTATTCTGGCACCTGGCTGATCTTCGGACTCCTCAGCACCTTGCTGTGGATCGGAGGGACCATCTGTCTGATCATCTGGCTGATCAACAAGTTTGGATAAGGAATCTGAACACCAAAAATGCAGATCAAAAGGGTCACCCGCCGGGTGGCCCTTTTTTGTGCGCGAATGGATGTGGGTGTGAGGAATGCGCGAATGGGCGTGGAGGATGCGCGAATGGATATGCGCGCCTGGCTGTAGGTGGTGGAGCACGCGAATGAATATGGGCGTGGAGGATGCGCGAATGGATATTCGCGCCTGGCTATCCGTCTTCAGGGTTGGAGCGTGCGAATGGGCGTGCACGAATCGATATGCGCACCTGGCTGCCTGTCCGAAATTGGAGTACGCGAATGGATATTCGCGTCTGGCTACCCGTCCAAACCTCCATTTCCCTCGCTCATCTATCCCGTGCACTTTAGCATCATCGTAACATCATCCTAACGACCATTAACATTCGCGACTTCGTCTTCTGGGTACAATTATTCAACACAAAATCATTGTGCCATGAAACAGATCAATGCATTTATCATCGGAATGGCACTGGTGCTTGCCGTGCAGACCAGTCATGCGCAGCACGCTTCAGGTGCGGAATTCGGGATCAAAGCCGGCGTACAGATGTCTGACATCGCCGTCAGCGGGCTCGACCTGGGATTCAACCTGCTTGACCCGCAAATGACGCCGGGCATTACCGCCGGACTCTACGCTGAAGTGCCGATGGGCCAGGGCTGGTACTTTGCGCCTGAATTCAACTACACGCAGAAAGGCTTCAAGGTCTATGAAGGGATCAATGTTGATGTGTTTGGCGCCAATGTCCCGATCGGGGCGGAGGCGATCACCAAGCTGCACTACCTTGAAGCACCCCTCGCTCTCAAATACAAATTTGGCAACGGTGCGGTCAACGGCTATCTCAAGGCAGGCCCGACCGTCGGCTACGCGCTCTCCGGCACAGTCATCACCCGGATCAACAGCTTCCTTGATTTTGACATTGCGCGGATCCCGATCGACCTGCAGGGCAGCATGTACAATGCACTGGAAGTCGGTGGCCTGGCCGGTGTCGGATTTGAGGTGCGCAGCGGATCTGGTAAGTTCTTCGCAGACCTGACGTACCAGCACGGATTCACGGATCTCATCAATGAGCCGGTGGTCGACATCCGTGTGAAGAATCAGGCAGTCGGTCTGGGTGTGGGCTACGCACTCAATTTCTAGCTACGGAGGCGGCAGGGCAAGATCGGATTGACGGTGTTGTCCTGCAGTTCTTTTGGTGGCACAATCGGGTATCCCGGGATTGGACGCGAGGTGATAGAGATGTGCAGTCAGGTCGTCAGTCCCGGGATTACTCGTCTTCGGCCAGGTGCATCTCGCGGTTGCGCCACCAGATGATGCCAAAGGTGCCTACCAGCAAATAAGGCATCATAAAGAGGTACAGGATACCCCGGTTGAGGCCTTTGCCGGCCGTGCCGCCGTTCTTCAGATTCGATTCGACCGACATCCGGCACATCGGACACTGGGCCTGCGTTTCCTGCAATGGCGCTACGGACAAGGCGATGGTCAGCGCAGTCGCCGCAATGAGGATCGTCTTTCTAACTCTTCTAACCATAACAAGGTCGCAACATGAGATATACAATCGGGCCCGATACCGCCACGTACAACCAGATCGGGAACACCCAGCGCGCCATGCGGCGGTGGCGGTCATACTGCCGTGTATAGGCTCTTATGAATGTAAACAAGATAAAAGGGAAAATGATCGCCGCCAGTACGATATGACTGATCAGCAAAGTGAAATACACCATACGGATCGAACCCTCTTTGCAATACGCGGTCTCCGGGGTGGTAATATGATAGGTCACATACGACAAGAGAAACAGCAAGGAAAGGAAAATCGCCACGTACATCAGCCGGCGGTGGCGTTCAACCCGCTTTTTCCTGATCTGGACAAACGCCATGATCAACACGAGCGAGGTGATGGTATTGATCGCAGCGTGCACGGCCGGCAGCATCGAAAAATCTACCGAAGTCTCCAGTTTGATCCGGCGCATCATCACGACCAGTCCCAGGACCAATGCCGAGATCACCCACGCCACGATGTTGAGGCGGCGGGCCAGTGCAATATTCGGTTCATTTGCCACGGACCAGCTCTATTTCATCACGTTTTTCCGGAGGCACAAGAATCGCTCCGTGCTCGATCAGCCGCTTCAGCTCGTCCACTTCCCGCAAATTGTAACTCTGCCGCAATTGTAATGAATCATCAAGGAGCGCGGCATTGGTCTGGCCCGGAAACAATTCGC
>JAWWBX010000383.1:0-3736 GCA_033720735.1 Saprospiraceae bacterium | reverse complement strand
GTCAGCAGGTTTGTGCAGGACGCCCTCGATCTCGGCACCATCCTGGCTCGTCCAGCTGATCACCTCACTGTGTGACACCTTCCAGCCGGCAATGGCGTCTGATGCACGTGTGATCTGTACCAGATCCTGGGATGCCAGGTCGCAGCGATAGATCTCGTTGAGACTCACATCACTCCTGCCCTGGATCGCTGCACTGCGCCCGTCATCCGAAATGGAAACTCCGAAGATCCGGTCCGGCTCGGACAGTACATTGGTGATCGCTCCATTCTGCGGGTCAAGCCGGTAGAGCGCACGGTCCGTCTTTTGCCAAGCCGTAAAATAGATGCCGGTTGGCGTCCAGTCGACAACACTGATATTCTCGTCAAAGGCCGCACCCACTTCTCTCGCTTGTCCGCCAGCGACTGGAATCATAAACAAGCGGTTGTTGGAGTAATAGACGGAATCGAGGTTATCCACTGCTGACTGGTACAAGATCCTGCTACCGTCGGGCGACCATTCGACCGCCGCATCGTAGCTGGGATGCGTGACGAGATCGGTCAGTGCACCTGTTTCGACATCCAACATGGCAATATCTGCTTTGAAAAATGAATTGATCAGGGGATCAGGGCGCCTGTTGATCAGCATGCGGGTCCCGTCGGGCGACCAAAGAAACCCCTGCACGGTAAAGTCAACGCTGTCGATGAGCGCCTCGGGCTCTGGTAATTGGATGCAGTTGATCTCCTGCAAGGAGTCCGACTCTTCATGGCAGGGCAATTCGCTGGGTTGTCGGGCGTCGGGTAGGAAGTCGATCATGTAGAGCCCGGCCAACTGGTATTCTTCGTCATCAATTGCGTAGGCACCAAACCGTTCTTTGCGCTCTTTATCTTCCTTTCCTTCCTTGGGGGTCATCGTAAACGCGATCCGCGTCCCGTCGGGCGACCAATCATACTGTCCGATACTGCCTTCGACCTGTGTCACCGGCTGTGCCTCACCGCCAGCCAGCCTGATCGCATGGATCTGCGTGGATGCATCGCGACTGGCCTTGAATGCAATCCAGGTGCCGTCCGGAGACCATTTGGCATCGAAACTGCGTCCGTCAGACGTGTTCGTCAGTGGAAACGGGTCACCGGAATCCTTTGAAATCCAGATCTCGGAGTCATAGCGGTTGTTCTCCCAGTCAGTGGTATTCAACGAGAACAGGACATGCCTGCCGTCCGGTGAGATTTGCGGACTGGAGACACTGCGGAGGGAAATAACTTCCTCAAAGGTGGGCACGTGCAATGCTTGCGCACATGCCAGGCTGGCAGTACACAAAGTGAAGATCCCGATGATAAATCGTCGCATGTTTTAGGTTTTTTCTGATTCTACGAGCATCCTCAAGGTAACAAACATGCCATGCCGGTCACTGGTCCGGGAGAAGATTGAGTCGCTCTTTCAGTCAGGCAGCGTATCTTGAAGAAGTAGAACGACAATCCCGAACCACGATGGTGCCGCGCCTGTACTTCATATTCCTGCTTACTCTGGCAATCGGTCCGATGTCTTCGCAGGAATTTCTTGATCACGAGAATGTCTGGATTGTCAAAAGAATCGGGATTGACTCCAATGGTGAGACCGTGAATTTCTTCTATCAATACCAGTTTGCCGGTACTGAACTGATCGATTCACTGGAGTATTCAATTCTCACTGCCACCGCGACGGATTCTCTGGTTGAACTTGCTGCGGAGTTGGAGGCCGGCCAGTACTATCGCGCAGAAGCACAGCGTGTTTACTATCGAGACAGCCTGGACGGACCTGATGTCCTGTTGTTTGACATGGGCGCCCAGCACGGAGATACACTTTTGGTAGGCCCCCTGTCGGAAGCTGTCGTCGTCACTGCTGTTGATACGATCACTCTGGATAATGGTGATCTGCGCAAACGGATAACGGTTCTCGGGAATAATTCTTTCATAGGCATGGTTGAACAGGAATGGGTGCAAGGCATCGGCAGTTTGCAAGGGACTATGACTGGCTTCCTGGCCCTGAATGGCTTGATGGAGCTGCAGTGTCTCACAAGAGCAGGAGTCGTGGAGTATATCAACGGCGATTGTACCCTGACTTCTCTCGGCGGGGAGATGCCACACCTGACTGTCTCCATCTTCCCAAACCCGGCCAGGACGCATATCTGGATTGACCATGCTGCCGACAGCGCGATCGGGGAAGTAGTGATCTACGCCCTGATGGGACTATCGGTCCGGCGAATCGCCGGGCCCCATTTGTCCGTGATTGATATCAGTGCATTGGCGGCGGGAACATACTTCCTGCACATTCGAACGGAAGATGGTGTAACGCAGGTCGTACCGTTGATCAAGCAGTAGTCCAGAGCTTCATTGCAAAGCGACTCCTGTACCTGCTTCGAGTTACTGCTCATGCGGGCCCAGCCTCTCTACTCCACTCCACCCCTCCGGAACACCTTCATGTGCCAGACGTCGGGTCCGTCGCAGGAAGCGGATAGCGGCCTGGTCATCAGGGTTCGTAGCGATCACCTCATTAAAGAAGGTGCCGGCAGAGTCAAAATCACCGGCCAGGAAGTGCCCAACCGCTGTCTCAAACACACCCCGGGTTGCCTGTTTGAAGGCTATTTGGGCAGGCAGATCCGCATCAAAGCAGTCATAGACATCCACCGGTATCTCCTTCCCCTTGACCTGCACCTTGCCGAGATACCGGATGTGGTAGGCATCTTTGTTCAGTCCTGCCAATGTCGAGGCACTGAGGAGTGTGGTCACGCGATAATACTTGGTCAGGCTCTCGATCCTGGCCGCGGTGTTGACAGTATCCGAAATGGTGGCGGCATCCAGCCGTTCCCGGTCACCCAGGATGCCCATGATCAGCGGGCCGGTGTGCAAACCCATGCCTGTCGCAATGAGCGGATGGTCAGCCGATGCTTGTTCTTTATTCAGCTGTTGCACCGCCCGCTGCATCTCGATGGCCGCCTGCAGGGCATCGGCCGGACGCTCAGGGAAGATCGCCATGATCCCATCTCCCAGATATTGGTTGACAAATCCATGATAGCGCTGGATGACCGGCCCCATTTTTCCGGCGTAGGTATTGACGAACTTAAAATTCTCCTCGGGGCTCATACTCTCCGAGATACTGGTGAAATCACGGATATCAGAGAACAGTACTGTCACTTCGCGCTCGACGAGGTCGCCGAGCTGGACTTCCAGAATATTCTGCCGGCCAATAGCACTCAGGAATGCCTTGGGCACAAAACGGGCGGAGGCTTTGTTGAGGCGTGTCTGTTGTTCCAGTTTGCGTCGTTGCTCCCGCGTGCGCCAGCGGTACCATCCCCACAGCGATCCGACAATGATCAACCCGTACAGCGTATACGCCCACCACGTTGCCCACCAGGGTGGCCTGATCTCGATCGGGAGCTCGACAGCCCTGTCATCCGGCAGCCAGACCCCATCGCTGTTTGCCGCTTTCACGCGGAAGGTGTAGCGGCCGGGATCGAGATTGGAGTAACTGGCGGTCCTCTGCGCCCCGGCAGCGATCCAGTCATTGTCCCAGCCCGCCAACTGGTAGGCAAACTGGTTTTGTGCAGGCTCTTTCAAGTGCAACCCGGTATAGGTAATGAGGAGGTCATTGCGCCGAAACGGCAGGGAGATCGCTTTCCTGAAGGCGCGCTGCGTGAGGGGGCGCTGTACGTATGTCACGGGTTCATCTGCAGCGGTTACACTGGTAATCGCAGTCCCCGGAGCCCGGACATTCCGGGCAATGT
>JAWWBX010000382.1:0-3738 GCA_033720735.1 Saprospiraceae bacterium | reverse complement strand
CAATGTCGCTGAAGGATTTGAGCGTGGCAGCAATGGTGAGTTCAGGTCATTTCTTGGATACGCGAAAGGATCATCTGGGGAGTTGCGCTCGCAACTGATGCGCTCTGCTGACCGTCAGTTTATCACGCCTGAAGAGCTGAAACTGGTGGGTTCCAAAGTGATGCAGTTCAGCAAACAGACTAAAGCACTCATTTGCACGCTTGAAAAGGCACACACCGTGGATTTCGTATCAAGGGGTGAGGAGTCAGGCACTGGTACGTACTCATCCGGTACTTGTACCTGTACTTGTACTCCTTAAGAACTCCAGATTCCTCCTCAAACCCGGGTACTTCGTCCGCTGCACCGCCGACTTCCGGAAGAGCTCACCAAACACTTCTTCTGTGATCTCATGCCATTCGTCCGCGGTCATTTCCATGAGTTCCTCTTTCGGTTCAAACGCAGTTTCGTTGTGCGGCTTTGCGAATCGGTTCCACGGGCAGACTTCCTGGCAAATGTCACAGCCGAAGACCCAGTTCTCCATTTTACCGCTGAATTCTGACGGGATCTCGTCGCGCAATTCAATGGTGAGGTACGAAATGCACTTGCTCCCGTCCATCACGTAGCCATTCTCTGCAATCGCATCAGTGGGGCAGGCGTCGATGCACTTGCGGCAGGTACCGCAGTAGTCCTTGATCGGGTTATCATATTCAAACTCGACGTCCACGATCAGCTCGGCAAGAAAGTAATATGAGCCGGCTTGCGGATGGATGAGCATGGTGTTCTTGCCGATCCAGCCCAGGCCACTGCGGCGGGCCCAGTCGCGCTCGAGGACGGGTGCGGAGTCCACAAAACACCGGCCATGCACCGGACCAATCTGTTCTTGCAGCCTGGCGAGCAGGACTTTGAGCTTGCCCTTCAGCACATGGTGATAATCTTCCCCATAGGCGTACCTCGAGATGCGTGGAGCTTCCGGGTCAGACTGATCGTGCTCCGGGAAGTAGTTATACATCAGCGAGATGACCGATTTGGCCCCTGGCACCAGTTTGGTCGGATCGACGCGCTTGTCGAAGTGATTCTCCATGTACGACATGCGTCCGTGATAGCCGTGATTGAGCCATTCCTCGAGGCGGCGTGCCTCAGGTTCCATCAACTCCGCGCGTGAGATTCCCACGAATGCGAATCCCAATCCATGGGCTGCCTGGCGCAGATCGTGTGTACGGGCCATCAGGTCCATGACACGAAAGTACCGGAAATGGCAGGGAGTTAAAGTGTGATCGCTATTGCTAGCTGTCTACTTCTTCGGTCAGGATCTGCAATTTGGCAAAGCGCAGCATGATCCTGCGCTCGGGATCATCAATATCGTGGAAATGGATGGTGGCCACGCGATTCTCCCGCGATCCATCGATACGTTTGATCTTCCCCCTGCCGAATTTCAGATGCAGCACCTCCATGCCGGGTTCGATCATATTTGCCGGACTGGGAGCAAATGAACCGGCATCGATGCGTGGTGTGTATGAGCGCGCCGGTAATTTGCGAAGCCCTCCGAGTTTCTTCGGTTTAGGCAGGCGCGTTTCCGTGCGCGGACGCATTTCAACAGTTGAGGCAAAATGTTCATCGCCGATCTCCTCCAGAAAACGGCTGGGGTCGTTGAAACGGATGTTGCCGTACTGGTAGCGGCTGGCGGCATAGGACAGGGTCAGATACCGCTTGGCCCGGGTGATGGCCACGAAGAACAGGCGCCGTTCCTCTTCGATCTGCTCGGGGCTCCCCATCGACAGAAACGACGGAAAGAGGTTTTCCTCCAGACCGACCACGAAGACCGCCGGAAACTCCAGCCCTTTGGCTGAGTGCACCGACATCAGGGAAATATAATCCCGCTCCTCGGTCTCCTCGTCAAGGTCTGTGAGCAGGGCCACGCTTTGCAGGTAGCCCGACAAGGACTTGTCGCGCAGGGCGTATTCATCCTCACCCATCTGGTCGAGGACCTCATCCTCATCCACAAACTCCTTGATGCCGTCGAGCAGGGCGTTCAGGTTTTCCAGCCGCGTGACACCTTCAATCGAGGTGTCGGCCCGCAGTTGCTCATAGATCCCCGTGCGGTTGGCAATGAGGAGGGCGGTCTCGTAAGCCGTTGCTGTTTTTGCCTTCTCCCTGAACATCAGGATCAGGCGCATAAACTCTGCGATCGAGGCGCGTGCGCGGGACTGACCGCCCGCCTCTTTGAGCGCATGCCAGAGTGCGATATCCTGCTCGGTGGCATAGGCCGCGACCCGCTCCAGCGTGGTGCGTCCGATGCCGCGTTTGGGATAATTGATTACGCGCCGTACAGCTTCATCATCGCGGGGATTGACAGTCAACCGGATATACGCCAGCATGTCCTTGATCTCCTTGCGCTGGTAGAAGGAAAGCCCCCCAAAAACGCGGTAGGTCAGATTGTTGCGCCGCAGCTGTTCCTCGAAGACCCGTGACTGGGCATTGGTGCGGTAGAGGATCGCAATGTCCCGGTTGACGAGGTGGTGACGATTCTTGTATTCAACGATGGCGTTGGACACCAGACGGCCCTCTTCCGAGTCCGATACGGCTTTGACTAAACGGATCTTATTGCCGCCCAGCTGATCGGTCCAGATCTCTTTCCTGATCTGCTTCTTGTTGTGGGTCATCACCTGGTTGGCCGCCTTGACGATATGCTCGGTGGAGCGATAGTTCTGCTCCAGCTTGTAGACGGTTACCTGCGGAAAGTCATTTTCAAACTGAAAGATGTTCTCAATGGTCGCCCCACGGAAGGAATAGATGCTCTGGGCATCGTCCCCCACGATACAGATGTTTTGCGGGCTGTCATCGTACAGCACGAGGTGCTTGAGGATCTCGTATTGCAGGAAGTTGGTATCCTGAAACTCGTCGACAAGGACGTACGTAAACAGGCGCTGATACTTCTCGCGCACCTGCTCCGGATTTTGATACAACAGTTTGAACATCTGCAGCAGCAGGTCGTCAAAGTCCATCGCTCCCGCGCGGAAACAGCGATCGACATACCGCGCGTAGATCTCCTGGGTCATGGGCCGCTTCTGCTGATTGTCGTACTCCAGCAGTTCGAGGTCCTTGGCATAGAGTTGCGGGGTGATCAGGTTGCTTTTTGCCGATGATATCCTGGCCAGGATCGCATTCGCGTTGTACGTTTTGGGATCCAGTTTCAATTCCTTGATGATCTCCCCGACCAGGCTCTTGGAGTCATCACGGTCATAGATCGAAAAATCGGGTGGGTAGCCGATCTTGGGAGCTTCCACCCGCAGGATACGTGCGAAGATGGAGTGAAACGTGCCAGCCCAAACCCGTTCCGCCTCGGGGCCCACCACGCGCCCGATCCGCTCCTTCATTTCGCGCGCCGCCTTATTGGTGAAGGTGAGGGCCAGGATCCGATATGGTGGTATCCCTTCCTCGATCAGGTGGGCGACCCGGTACGTCAGGACGCGTGTCTTGCCCGACCCAGGACCGGCAATGACCATCAGCGGTCCGTCGATGTGGGTCACCGCGTCGCGCTGTACGTCATTCAGTTCATCAAGGTAGGAGGACTCGCTCATCGGGCCAGTAAAAGTAGGAATATATGCAATTTATCCTCATCTGTTTTGTCACCGAATTCCTCTGCAAAGGCTCAGTTTCGGGTTTTGTGTTTCTCGTTCTGCGATTGAACAATTTCCGCGAAATTTGCGGAATCCGCGAGAAACAGTTCAGCTGGTGCGTCTGTCTGTTCTCACGAGATAT
>JAWWBX010000381.1:0-3746 GCA_033720735.1 Saprospiraceae bacterium | reverse complement strand
GATATAGGTCCCCTTGGAGCAATGGACCGACAGCGACACTTCCGGCAAGGTCACCTCATGCAATGCGACCTCATGAACGGTCACCTGACGTGCCTTCAGTTCCAGCTCCTCGCCCCGGCGCGCCAGCTTGTACAGCGGCGTACCCTTGACCTTGATAGCAGAGTACATTGGCGGCACCTGCGCAATATCTCCGGTAAACAACCTGAGCACATGTTCGATATCCGTACGGGTGATCTGTTCGAATGGTTTGCGTTCGGTGACCTCGGTCTCCCCGTCCATGGAAGGGGTCACGGCACCCAGCTCGATCACCGCATCGTATCGTTTGTCCAGACCCTGCAGGTCGTGCAGTTGCCGCGTCCATTTACCCGTGCACAGCACCAGCAGCCCTGTGGCCGCGGGATCGAGCGTGCCCGAATGACCGACCTTGATCTTGCGCACCTGCAGCATACGGCGCAGCGAGCCACGCACTTTGTTCACCACATCAAACGACGTCCAGTCAGCGGGTTTATCCACCAGGAGCATCGCTCCGCGCGCAAAATCGGCCTTTTGCAGGTCCTCCTCTGTTCTGATCAGCTCCATCATAGGCTTGCTAAAATGATCGCAAAGATACCAATGGCAATACAGTAGATCGAGAAGTAGCGCAATTTGCTTTGCCTTATCAGGGCAACCATCCAGTGACATGCAAGGGCCCCGGTCACGAAGGCCGCGACAAAGCCCACCGCCAGGACGCCCCAATCCGCTTCGGTGGTCTGCATCTCTCCCTGTACCAGATCATACGCCATTTTACCCAGGATCAGCGGCACCACCATCAGGAATGAAAAACGGGATGCGCGGTAGCGGTCAATGCCCAGAAGCACACTGGTCGCGATCGTCGATCCGGAGCGCGAGATGCCCGGAATGATCGCAACCGCCTGTGCGATACCCACGATCAGCGCCCGGCCCGGAGTCACAGTGCGGTCAGTTTGCCGTGCCCGGTCGGCCAGGTAGAGCAGCACTGCGGTTACGCACAACATCGCTCCGACAAACGCAATGCGCTGTTCAAACATGCTTTCAACGAGTGGTTCAAAGGCAAAGCCAACAATGACCGCAGGGATCATCGAGATCAGGACATTAACGGCAAAGGCCTTGTCCTCATTCCATCCGCGGTGCAACAACCCGCCCAGCATCCGGGTAATATCTTTCCGAAAAACAAACAAGGTACTCAGAGCCGTAGCAACGTGGAGCATGATTGTAAAAAGCAATCCCTGCTCTCCCACGGCGGGATCCTTCAGCACAAAGCGTGCGATCTCCAGGTGGCCGCTGCTGCTGACCGGCAAAAATTCGGTCAGGCCCTGCACGACTCCCAGGATCAGCGATCGGACAAGCTCAGACAAGGGGATCAGTAATTCTTGAAGATGGCATAGACCTCAACCAGCAAGCCCGCCACGATACAGATCGGTGCCAGAACGGTCCGCCGGAAGCTGTAGATGATGCTGTCGTCCCAGACGTCGGGCGACGGCATGCTGCCCCCACTCATCAGCAACATCCCGAGTGCGATCAAACCGATGCCGATCAACATCAGCCGGTAGTTCTGCCAGTCGAAGATCAGGGGCAGGCCTGGTTTCTGTTTGGCACCGGCGCGGGCGCGCGAAGAGGTTGGCTTGAGCCTCTCTTTCTTCCCTGCCTGCTTCTTGGTGACCACCACCGTTCTCTTGGTCGGCTTTTTCTTCTGACTCATCGGGTCATCTGATGATTTGTGCAAATGTAATGCTTTCGGGATGACTCTCAGCGCTGGCTCGCGAGCGGGCGCCCGGTACTGCGTGCGACCGCAATCCATGTGCTCAGGGTACAGATGACGATCGCCGCCAGGAGCATGCAAGCCATGCCGATGATCGTAGCCGGTGCGGTGGTGAACTGGACAAACCTGTCTGAGCCCAACAGGGCAAACCAGCCTGTCAGACTGATCAGCAGTGCGATCAGCCAGGCCAGGAATGCCAGCTGTACGCCCCGCCGGATGAATGGCTGCACAATAAATGCGGTGCGCGCGCCCACCAGCTCCATGGTACGGATCTGGTGGCGCTGGGCGACCACATTGAGACGCATGATATGGTGAATGAGCGTACCCGTCAGGAACAGAGCAACGGCGATAAATGCAAACACGTAGATCCGCAGCTTGTGCAACAAACTGAAAACATCGCCGAAGAAATCAGCCGGATGATGGATCCGTACGTCACCAAAAGACTCTCCCGCATCCGTTTCCATCTGGCTGACGTGCGTTGCATTCAGATGGTCTTCTGCCAGTGAAAACTCGACCATGTCAAAGAACGGGTTCTGCAGTTCGGCGGTCATGCTGCTTTCTCCCAGCTCCTCGATCATCTCCTGCATGGCCTCCTCGCGTGTGATAAATGCCACACTTTCCGGCAGAACGCCTTCGTACTCCGTCACAAACTGTACGACGTCGTCAGACCGCTCCCGGTCGAATCCGGGGCCAAGTTCGAGGACGAGAGCAATATCTTCCTTAAACTCGCGGGTATACTGCTGGGAAAAGAACAGGGCGCTGATGAAAAAACCGATCAGCACCAGCAGGATGGCCAGGCTGACGAGGGAGAGAACATAAAATCCGGGATGTGTAACCTGGTACCTCGGCAAGGTTTGTGATTTGGTCAGGTGAAATTATAAATATATTTATTCGTTGCATATGAACATAAGCGCTCAGATGATCCAGATCCGACTCCTTCTGCTGGTGCTCGTCGCCCTGGCTTTGCCTCCCATGATGCATGCGCAGATCGCCGCTTCGCGGGTACTCAACGCCTCCTTTGAAGGCGAACCACGCGATGCCACCGTACCGCGC
The DNA here is from genome assembly GCA_033720735.1 of Saprospiraceae bacterium. Taxonomy (GTDB): domain Bacteria; phylum Bacteroidota; class Bacteroidia; order Chitinophagales; family Saprospiraceae; genus B8-G4. The sequence goes on along the minus strand of JAWWBX010000381.1, from coordinate 916 downwards.
GGCTGGTATATCTGCAAGGAAGGCACCACGCCCGACATCCTGCCAGGTCCCTGGGGGGTATACCTGGAACCGGTGGATGGTGACACCTACGTCGGCCTGATCACCCGGGAGAACGGCACCTGGGAATCGATCGGCCAGCGACTTACGGAAACGCTGGTACCGGACGAGTGTTACGTGCTGTCGATGTACCTGGCGCGATCCAATACCTACATGGGCTTCAACAACCCGATCAAGTTGCGCATCTGGGGTGCCGGAAAGAAGTGCGAACGTGCCCAGCTCCTGGTCGAGACTGAGCGCATTGAGGACACCGAGTGGACCTACCACAATTTTCAATTCTCACCCGAGTCAAAGATCGATTACCTGATCATCGAGGCGTTTCACAAGGACGGTTTCTTTTCCTATCGCGGCAATGTATTGATCGATGGTCTGTCGGCGATCCGCCGCTGCGGGCGGTCGTAGAGGCATCGCAAACCTGATTCTGATGCGGCCGTCAAGAATATGCAGTGCCCAAGTCAGAAGTTGAAGCAATGCTTAATATTGCCCTTCAATCGTTCTCTAGCTCTGACAACGCCATTAACGACTTGCAGAAGCCCTCAACCCAACGAGCTCCAAAGGAGTCGAAACCTAAACAGGAATCAGAATCGTCGATAGAAGACTCGCGCGATATAGCAAGTGAAGCCAAACAGTTCGCAGAGAAGGAAGTCGAGCGTGAGAAGAAACGTGAACATCGCCTGCTCCAGGAGTTTATCAAGAAGGTCGGCGAAGAGAGAAACTTCAAAGCAATCATCGAGGCACCAGTGAACGATGGTGCTGGAAAGATTGATGTGGCGCTTCATCATGACCATATCCGGATAGCTTGTGAAGTGTCAGTGACCAACACTCCTGAGTATGAATTGCACAACATTCAGAAGTGTCT
>JAWWBX010000380.1:0-3759 GCA_033720735.1 Saprospiraceae bacterium | reverse complement strand
ATGAGATCGCCCCACTGGTCCTGGTAGGCACGATCTACCACAAACCAGGCCGCCATTGGTGGCTTGTGTTTAAAGGGACTGAGGAGTGCATAGTCCTTGATACCATGCACCTCCAGCGGATATCCTTTCCCCAGTTTGACACAGATCGCGTCCTTGTCCTGATAATAAAATGCGAACACCTTGCCCTGGCATTTCAGGGCTGGTTCGCGCATCATCAGGCCCGGTATGACGTCCTGATCCCGGGCGATCCGTTCGTCAAACAGGTCTTCGTAGTTCAGAGGTGATGCCATTTTATTCGGCAAATCCCTGCCGTTTGTGGGAGCCATCGCAAAACGGTTTGTTGGATGAATGTCCACAACGGCAAAGAAAGATATCCTTTTCGAGCGTTTGCTCGGACCCGTCAGAAAGTTTCAGGGTCAATGGCGCGCATACCCGCACGGGGCCGTCCTTGAGCACATCCACACGGGTTGGCATGGCATCCGTTTTGGCTTGATCCATGGTTTCCGGTTTTACAATCGATAACGCTCCGGACGGACATTGGTTGACCTGGGCTACGATCTCTTCGCTGCTGGCACCCTCGATATCGATCCAGGGGCGGGCCTTCGGGTTGAAAACGGAGGGGAGCCCGTGGAAGCATCGCTCGGAGTGGATACACAGATCCGGCTGCCAGGCGACTGTGATCTCGCCATTGGAGTAGGTCTTTTTCATAGCTGCTTCAATTTTTAACAATGAATGTGATCCGACCACTTGAACGCGGCCGGGAATTTCAGTATCTTGGTTATCTCACCGCTGGTATTCTATCACATTACAAGTCGATTTACGATGAAAAAGTTGTACACATCACTTTCGCTTGTCTTGTCCCTTTGTTACTTGTTACCAGTCAGTGCTGCCCCATCACCGGCACCCCTCCCCGCTGACCTGCTGTATTTTACCGGGCACCTGCGCTATTGGGCGATCACCCTGCAATGGGGTGTGACAGCCGATCCAGAACTGGTTGAATTTGAGATTCAACGCAGCGCCGACAATATCACCTTTGAGATGATCGCCTCCGTACAGGCCGATCATTCCGGGGAGCCCAGGGAGCGCTACAACTACACGGATTTTGAGCCGATCAACGGGATCAATTATTACCGGCTCGTTTTCGTGATGAGCAACGGCGAAAAGCTGGTGCAGGACGCCTACGTGCGTCTCAACCTGCTCAACCTGCCGCCGATCCTTACCTATCCCAACCCGACGGCAACGAAAATGAATATCTCTATGGACGGTGCCTCCACGATTGTCATCACCTCCCTGTCCGGCATTCCCGTAGCCGAGCTCAAACCCGGTCAGACGGAGATCGACTTGAGCGGGTTACCGCCGGGACAGTATGTCGTCAAGGCGCGCAGTGGAGATACGTGGCAAACAAAGATCATCACCGTACAATAGATCGCTCCGGCAAATTACTCCCCCTGGCACAGCCATCCTGCTTACCTCTGACCTGTCGCTACAGATCAGGGGTGAGCGGGTTAGGTGCCTATGCTTCTGCCTCACCAACTGGTTCGGTGCTGTCCGTAGCCAGACCACCAATGCGGTTGGCGGCATTGATCCAGACAAACAGCGGACGTTTATGGCGCAACAAATCCACGATGTGCGGGTAGTCCGTTTTGTGGAATGACAACCTGATGTGGCCGTGCGCGTCCAGCTCGTTGTCAGGCAAATCACCTTCCCGGAAGGTGAGCGCACCCACATATTGACTGTTGTGATAAACCTGTATGTACAGGTGGTGGTCATTTTTCCCGTAGTACCAAAGCCGGTAACCGTCGATGGGTTGATACACTGATGCCATACTGGTTGTATTTGGGGAAAGATAAGCGATGGCGGATGACATGCAACCTCTTACCTTTAACCTATGCTCCCGCATGGCACCTTACGAACGATTTGCTCGGTATACCTGATGATGTGCATCTGGATATCGCTGAATGGGCAATGCCCGCAATTCGTCAGCTCCAGTTCCGATCCTGTGCTTCCCACGGCCCTGTGCGCTGGTGATCCTATCACCTTTATGGTGACCGGCGCTGACCTTCCGGCGGGTGCAGTGGTCTCCTGGTATATTGACCCCTCCCCGGGCTACAATCCTTACCTCGGTGAGGGAACCATGATCGGGTCAGCCCCGGCCGGCGTACCCTTTCTCTGGAACGTGCCTATTGACTTCTGTACCACATTTGGCACCGCTCCGCACTTTATCGTGGGCATCCTCGCTCCACCGCCGGGTGCCGGCTGTCCGGAGATCTTCACCGCGGTGTTTCCACTGATCATCTCGTGCCCTACCGCCACGCTGACAGGGGGAGGCATCGTTTGTGTGGGCAACTGCCCGCAAAACCCGGGAGAAGTCGGATTTGCCTTCACCGGAGGGCTGCCACCATATGATATCACACTCAACGTGAGCCTTTCGATCTTTCCGGACCTCACGCTGCCCGGCATCGCGATCGATGCCAATGAGCATATCACGATTTGCGTGGAAGGTTTTCTGCCTGGCTTCGATGCCGCAACCAATACGGTCTTTATTCCCGAGATCCTCGCCGGCCTGTCAGGCACCGTGACGTTGGTCAGCATGGTTGATGCTCTGGGGTGTCCGGGTCTCATTGGCACCCCTAATTCTGTCAGCCTCGCGATCCTGCCAGCGGCAACGGCCAACGCCGGTCCGGACCTTACGATCTGTGAGGGGACACTCGCCTCCCTGTCCGGATCAATTGGAGGATCCGCCAGCGGTGGGACCTGGAGTACCTCAGGTGATGGTACGTTTGCCGACCCCGGGGATCTTAACACCACTTATTCTGCGGGACCCGGTGACATCGCCAGCGGGACTGTGATCCTCACCCTCACCAGCGATGACGTGGGCGGAGCCTGTACCCCGGCAACCTCCACGCTGACCCTGTCGATCCTGCCGCCACCGACCGCCTCAACTGGTGCGGACGCAGAGATCTGCGGCCTGCAGGCTGTACCGGTCACCGGTGTGGTTGGAGGTTCCGGCAGTTCATGGTCATGGTCAAGTCAGGGTGATGGCGCGTTTGGCGATGCCGCCGCACAATCCACGACCTACCTGCCTGGGCCGGGTGACCTTTCGAATGGCTCCGTCGTTCTTATTTTCACCGTTGATGGGCCGTCCTCGGCACCCGGGTGCCCTGCAGCCACTGCAACGATGGTGGTAACGATCACTGAACCTCCAACGATCGACCCGGGTCCTGATATCACCATCTGCAGCAACCAAAATGGCATTGTCTCGGCTACGCTTGGGGGTTCCGCGACATCATTGATGTGGAGCACTTCCGGCGATGGTGCTTTTGTTGATCCAGCCAGCCTGGCCACAGAATATATCCCGGGCATGGACGACATCGCGAACGGAACTGTCGTGATCACGGCGATCAGCGATGATGCCGGAGGATTGTGCATCCCTGATACTGTTTCACTTCTGTTGACCATCACGCCTGAAATCTCGATAGAGAGCATAGCCGATATCACGGCATGTATCGGCAATGTGGTGGAGGTCAGTGCCGTGGTATCCGGGTCTTTCAGCGACCTGCTCTGGAGTACTGCGGGAGACGGAGCCTTTGACAACGTGCAGGATGCGCTCACCTTCTATCAGCCTGGACCTATGGATCAGACCATGGGCATGGTGACGTTGACAGTGACGGTGCAGGACGCTTCCGGTGTTTGCGCTCCGGTTGCCGAGAGCCTCGTGGTCACCCTGATCTCATGTGACTGCCCCGATCTGGAGACCGT
>JAWWBX010000379.1:0-3769 GCA_033720735.1 Saprospiraceae bacterium | reverse complement strand
GACACATACCCAGTGGTGACGGGCGAGGTAAGGTGCCGGCCTGATACCTGCCCGGGAGATCAGATGATCGAATTCTTCGAGAGAGGTTTTAAAGGAAACACCCTCCATATCCGCCTCCACGCTCTGGACGCTAAACATTTTTTCACCAACGCAGAAGCACAGATCTTTTTCCCACTTGATATCCTGGGTCGTGCCAGGCAGTGACATGCAGAACTCCCGGAGGTACGCCTTGGTCATCCGAGAGGCTAGCAATACATATCGAAGGCAGCCGCGAGGTTTTGCGCGATCATCTGGGCACTGCGGCCTTCGATGTGATGGCGCTCAAGGAAGTGGACCAGTTTGCCATCCTTGAAGAGGGCGATCGAAGGTGAGGATGGCGGATAGGGCAACAGATAGTCGCGGGCCCGCTCCGTGGCAGCCCTGTCAACACCGGCAAACACAGTGAACAGTGCGTCCGGACGTTTTTCATTCTGCAGCGCGATCTTGGCGCCGGGCCGTGCATTCGCTGCGGCACAACCGCATACGGAATTCACCACCAACAGAAAGGTCCCTTCCTGATTCTGCATGATATCATCGACCTGTTCGGGTGTTTTGAGGCTCACAAACCCGAAATCGGTGAGGTCGCGGGTCATCGGCATGGTCAGTTCCTGAGGATACATATCTCAAATGCGGTTTATAGTCCTGAAAAATTTTGCGCAAAGATAATAACGCAGTGGAAGATGAAGGGTTCAGTCCTGCTGCCGGCCCTGAAAGCGTTCGATGGCGTCGCGCAGCGCCCCGGGAATGGTGACCTTGACCATTGCCTTGTAATTGATCATCACGATCACACTGTCACTGGTGGCGACGATGCGTTGTTGCTGCTGGCTGTAAATCTCGTGAGCCAGTCGCAGGCTGGTCGTTCCAAAGGTGTGGATCCGCGATCCAATGATCAGGGTGTCCGGGTAGCTGACCGGCGCCGAAAACTGACAAGCAATGTGAGCCAGGATCGGACCCATCGCCGTGTTGGTGGTGGGCAGGTTGATGCCCAGCGCTTCGAAATAGTGGATTCGGGCAGTTTCAAAGTAGCGGAAGTAGACACTGTTGTTGACATGCCCGAGGGCATCCATGTCGCCCCAGGCAACGGGAACGGTCGTCGTGTGCGGAAATCTCCCGGTGAAGGCGTGTTCAGTCATTCCTCCTCACTTTGACCCCAGCCCAGGCGTCGCCAGTCGTCTTCGGTATCCACATCGGACAGCTGCTCCAGGAGTTTGAAATTTAAGCGCTGTTCATGCAGCCGGTCCAGGGTAGTGGGCAGTACGTCTGCGGTGCTCCATGGCATGTCGGAAAAGAGTGCTGGTGCGGTCTGTTTCATTCCCAGCAGATAGTACCCTCCGTCCCGCGCGGGGCCGACTACGACATCGGTCCACCTGAGCGCCTCCGTTGCGGCTTGCAAGTGAGCGGCGGTCAGTTCGCCACAGTCGGATCCGATGATGAGTGCCTGGTCGTGTTGTGTCAGGACCTGAGACAAGGCGTGCTGCATGCGGGCTCCCAGGTCACCGCCCTGCTGTTGGTGCCGTGTGGTGCCCGTTCCTGTCCAAAGATCCTCTGCCGGCACTTCATGGTGATAGAAGACGTAGCGCCGTCCGAAGAAGGCGTTGGTGACAGACCGGGTATGTGCGATCAATTGTTGGTAGATCGCCACAGCGGCATCGTCGCCCAGCGTGGCGGCAAGCCGCGTCTTGACCTGACCGGGGATGGGTTGCTTGACAAAGATGATGAGGGCGGTGTCTGCGTGCCCTCGCTTACTCATCGTCGGATTTCTTCTTGTCCTCGTCTTTTTCTTCTTTGATATGGAGATCATCTCCATTCTCCAGCTTGCGAGAGATCGCCGAGTATGGCCCGGTGACGACCTGCTGTCCGACTTCCAGGCCTTCCTTGATCTCGATGTATTCATTGTCCTGAATGCCGGTTACGACCTCAACCATTCTGGCTGTGTCTGCTTCAAAGAGGAACACGACTTCCAGTGGGTCTTCATCCGCTTTTGAGGATTTCTTGTCCTCATCCTCGTCTTTGTCGCGTGTCGTGACCGACTGGATCGGCACGCTCACTACATCGGTCAGTGTTTCGGTATAGATATCTACGGAAGCAGACATCCCCGGCCGGAACGGGATCCCTTTGGTACGCTCGAGGAGATGCTCGTAGGAAGCTGGCAGGATGCGGATCTTTACGATAAAGTTGGTGACCTGGTCGGAGGTGAGGGGCTGGTTGATGCCCCCGGCGTTGGCCGCCGAGTTGGCGATCTCGGTGACGATGCCCTGAAAGGTTTCGTCGAGATACGCGTCGACCTCAATATCTGCCGTATCGCCAAGGCTCACTCTGAGAATATCGTTCTCGCTGACCTCCACCTGGACCTCCATGCTATTAAAGTTGGCGATCCGCATGATCTCGGTCCCGGTCATCTGGATAGTTCCAACGACTCTTTCACCCTCTTCGACAGGCAGCATTGAAACAACTCCATCGGTGGGTGCGGCGATCGTGGTCTTGTTCAGGTTTGTTTTGAGTTCCTTCAGCGATGCCTCCGAACTTTTGACGCTGTACCGGGCCGCCTCTGCCGCCTTCTTTGACGATTCGAGCTGTGCCTGGGCAGACTTGAGATTGGCGCGCAATTGTTCGAGATTCGACTCGCTCGATTCAAAATCCTGCGCCGAGATCACGCCGTCATCGAGGAGTTTCTTGTTGCGTTCGTGCATACGCTCCGCATTGTTGAGCTGCGCCTGGATCTGCTCGATCTGCGCCATACTGCTCTGGATCGATGACTCTTGCATCGCCAGGTTGCTCTTCATATTGTTGAGAGTCGCCTCACCACGTTCGACAGCTGAGATGTACACCTCGGGATCGATCTTGGCAAGGATCTGGCCGGTCTGGACGGAATCTCCTTCTTCAACGAAAAGCTCCACGATCTCGCCCGACACGTCGGAGCTGATCGATACTTCTTTCTCCGGAAAGACCTTGCCGCTGGCCGAAACAGTTTCCTTGATCGTTCGCAGCACGACTTCTTCGACCTCGACCTCCTCACCTTTGGGGCGCTGCTTCGATTTGATCAAAGCGACTACGACCAGGCCTGCGACGATCACCAGCAGGGTGATGAGTAACAGCCGGTTGGTTTTCTTTGTTGCCATGTGTGCGTTCCTTACCTGAGGGTTAGGCCTCGTCCAAGGTAGTATTCGATGATCTTCACCTTGAAGAGGTAATCGTATTTCGCAATGGTCAGGTTGATGGTTGCCTGATCCAGCCGTCCCCGCGCATTAATGAGTTCGAACGAGTTAATGGTTCCCAGTCCAAACCTGCGTTCGGCATGATCATAGGCAATCTCTGCAGCATCCACCGCGCGCTGCGAGGCCTCCAGGGATTCCCAGGCTGAACGTGCCGAGGCGAGGGCATTCTGAATGTCGGTTTTCAGGGATTGTTTGAGCTGATCTTCTGTGTTGCGCTCCTGCAGTGTATTCAATCGCGCACGTTCAACACTCGCCCGATTGCTGTAATTGTTGTAGATGGGGACGGACAGGCTGACAGAAAACCCATACCCGATGTTATTGTCGAGTTGGGTGCCATATGGCGTGGTTCTCACGCCTGTCGCTACGTCCTGTTCAACTTCGTACTGGACCAGTTCACCGTTGATGTAGACGTCCGGTATCGGTACACGCTGCCGTTCAAATCCCAGTGCTTGTTTTGCCAGGTCAGAATAGCTGGTGCCCAGGCTTCCTCCAATCGTCAGGCGCGGATACAGCTG
>JAWWBX010000378.1:0-3833 GCA_033720735.1 Saprospiraceae bacterium | reverse complement strand
GTACCCATTTTTAGCCAGTTGATTGTTTAGCCCTGAACCGCCTCGGTTCAGGGTTTTTTTGTCAGACGGTGCCTTGACAGAGGGGCTATTTGAAGCGCAGATCGCGAAAGTGCTCGATAGGATCGAATCCCGGATCGTGGTAGAGCACTACGACATCCACGATCGCCTTTCCTTCCCCGTACAGGCTCACCAGGGTCCCGAACGGTTTCTCCGAAAATGCAGGCTTGGGCTTGAACCGGGCAAAGAGTCCGCTCTCGGCATTGAAGGCCTCGCGCACGAACGCGTCATCAGGAAATGACATCCTAATCTCGGCCTCCGGCTCGTTGGTCGCAATGGAGGCGACCAGCCGGCTGACCTCGACGTGCTGCGGCACCGCGCGCCATTTCCGATTGAGACGCCGGATGCGATACCGTACCTCATAATCGTTGCGGTCGTTCTGCAAGACGAGATCATAGTCCATGAATGCATCGGACCGCAAGGGGACCACATGCAACCATGACTCGACCGGTGTATGATAGGAGAGCTGGGCACCCGCGAGCTTCTTGGTAAACGAGCGCGTGTACGTGATCTGAGCCTGAACGACCCCTGCCAACAGCATGAATATGAGCACGATCGCAGAGCGATATATGCGAACACTTCCGTTATGTAACCGCCTCATTGACAATAAAAATGGTACATTTTCTATTACTTTTGTTTGAAACAGCAGTGATGTATTATCCGCAGACCGCTGCCCTGTCAAGAAAACTACGGTCATGAATCGGCTCCTGTCTATTCTTGTTTCGCTCTTCGTGCTCTTCCTCATCTACCTGTGGATCAATCACATCATGACCAGCACCCCCCGGTCACAGATCGAAAACCGCACCACTGCCCGCATGATCGACGAAGCTGAACAGGAGGCCTTGCAGGAGAAGTACGATCTCTCAGAAAACGCGCCTGTCGAACCACCAGCCAGTTCCGAAAGCACGGATCGTGATGATCCGCCGATTGGTGAAAGCACTCCGGCAGCATCCTCCGGGTCTCCCGCAGAGACATCTGAACCAGCACCTGAAAAAGAGGCTGAAGCCCCGGCTCAACCCCCGCCGCCGGCATCTGGTGCCGAGAGCCCTGACGGTATTCATCTGGTCATCGCCGGCAACTTTCTGGAGCGCGCCAATGCAGAAAAACGCGCAAAGCACCTGCGCGACAATGGCTTTGTCAATGCGGAGGTCGTCAACTTTCAGTTATCTCAATTTCACACGGTCTGCGCGGGTCGTTACAACGACCTGGGAGAAGCACGCCGCATGGCGAAAAAGCTGAAGGATTTCCACAGCATTGACGCCTATGTACGCAATGGCAATTGACGCGCCGCTGACCGCACTGTTCACCCCTCTTGATGTTTTGCTCTTATCTTCGCCATCGAAAATAGGAAGGGTATGATTTTGCGTTTTGCAGCGTCCATGCTGATTGTGCTGGCCACAGGGTTGCAGGACGGCCACACCCAGGAATTTGCTTCCAACAACGCGGCCATCCATCTCGGCGTCAAGGCGGCCACGCAGATCCATGGCATCGTCAACCAGAACAACTTTGGCCAAAAGGAAATGGACTATTCCGTGCCCATCGGATTCGCTGGCGGATTGTCACTGCAGTACAAGATCAACGCACGGAGTTTCATCCAGGCAGAGTTCTGTTATCAGGAGCAGGGGCAATGGTACAAGGACCAATTCAATGGCAAATCGTTTCGCAAGCGGGTGGCGCTCAACTACTGGACCGTGCCGGTGATGTTCAAATACATGGTCTCACCCAATAGCGCCGGTTACCGGGGCGTCAATATCAGCAAGCCCAAGTGGTTTGTGGGCGGAGGCTTGCAATATGGCAAGCTGGCACGCGCTGATATCGAATGGGAGATCAATGGCCTGCTTACCAACTTTATGACCTTCGTAACCGACGGAGGGAATCCCAACCAGGCCATCCTGGAAGTCAACGGGACCCCTGCCGACGAGAAAGAATTCTACCAGGAAACTGACATCGTGTTTGTCGCATCCTGGGGCTTTCACAGCCACCTCAACCCGATTGTCACGGCCACAGTTGAATTGCGGGGGGGCATCGGCCTGACTGATATCAACGCCGAGATCTGGCGGCTTGAGAACCGGCAGGGCAAGTACGGATCGTCGCACTCCACCTTTCTCGGCATCCATGCCGGCATTGCTTTCCGGATCTTCGAAGAGAACTGAATGAGCGACCGTGATGTGCGCAAGACAGTGGTCCTGGGTGCCTCGGAGCATCCGTGGCGCTATGCCCATCTGGCAGTCAACAAGCTGCGGGCGGCCGGACACCCCGTGGTGGCGATTGGCAAAGAGACGGGGCGGATCGGCGACACCATTATCCATGCCCGACAGCAGGATATCACGGGGGTGCACACTGTAACGATTTATCTCCGCCGCGCCCTGCAGGAACAGTACCATGATTATATCCTCGGACTCCGACCGCAGCGTATCATCTTCAACCCCGGGGCTGAAAACAATACATTATCAGGCCTGGCTTCGCGACAGGGCATTGAAGTGGTCAACGCCTGTACGCTGGTCATGCTGAGTACCGGGCAATACTGAGTGGCGTGGCGACTCAGATTCCCTTGAACCAATCCTGAAAATATTCCCCGATCAGGGGTACGGGTTTGTCTGACCCTGCAACGGCGTTGAGCAGGCTGATAATCCAGAGAATGAAGCCAATGGCATACACAATCCAGCGGATGCCGGGCAGGAACGTCAGTAACATGAACACCCAGATCCCCAGTGTTTGCCGGATGTAAAACGCAGTGATCTCGTCGCGCTCCTGGCTGTTGAGCACAATCGCCACGATCCATCCGATGACCGTGATATGTGCAATGATGGCTTTTGTTCTACCGCCCATGTGTGATGATTGTTCCGGAAGTTACGTCGAATTGGGCGCACTGCCTCAGGATATTTCCGAAATACAAGGCTACTCCGGGGCGCACGCGTTCTGGCAGCACGGCTTCAGGCCGTTACCGGATCGATCTCGGCTTTCACCGCGTTGAGCGCCATTTCGGCGATCTCCCTCCAGTCTTCCCGGTAGTAAAAAGGTACCTCGCGCCATTGCGACAGCACCACCTGGTTCATGAAGGGTTGATACCCCGGGGTTGCCCGCACCCCGAGGCCAATGAGCTGCTCATCGCTGCCGAGCTTGATCACCATCTGCCCACGCTGGCAGAAGGCAAAGACCCTGCCTTTATACTCGATCGCAGGCGAGGACAGCATGCGGGTCCTTGTGAGGTGTGTGTAATCCTGTTCCAGGTTATGGATGAGTTGGAGAAAGAATGCCAGAGGAGACATGGTATCGACATTGCTTTATGCAATATACAACACTTGAAATTATTTTATAATATGTTTTTTACTTGCGCTCGACGGCGATACGGATCGTATAATCATCGAGTTCGATCCCTCCGCTTGACGGTGGCAGCGGGTCGACTGCCAGCAGTTCTACCTGGTATTCATCCGATACCACGGCCGATGCCAGTGCAGGGGTGTCTGGATCCAGTGCGACGTGGATCGGGGTGCCCAGAGCGTCATAGTAGAGTGGCGTCAACACGATCTCGACGCGTCCGGGATGCACGCAGTTGACATCGACCGGACAACGTGAGTCCTCTGCGACATCGTAGAAGATCAGGCTGAGATACCGGTCCAGGGTGGCACTCTCCTGATACGCCACCTCATAGGCGATAATGCCCGGATCGCTATTGCAGCCGGATGTCCAGATGGCAGTGCCAGTGATCAGCGTGATCCAGATCAGTGCGTTCCTTTTCATGATTGCCGCATCGCTTTGAGGGCGCGATCCATGAG
>JAWWBX010000377.1:0-3854 GCA_033720735.1 Saprospiraceae bacterium | reverse complement strand
ATGAAGAACTTACCGTATCAGACCTCGTGAATTTGTCTCCACTGGCACTCCCCACCGTTTCGCAGCACCTGATCATTCTCCGCCGCGAACAACTCATCAATATCCGGGAACAAGTCCCCTACCTGTGGAATAGCCTGAACCACAAAAGACTGCAGGACCAAACAATGATCCTGAAAGCATTTCTGAGTGAGGTCACAAGCCGTCAAGGACCTGCTCCAGGTCAGCGAGCATAGGCTTCTGGCAATCCATCATGAGTGGACCCGCGTGTCGTCATTCGACCGTGGTGCACCAGGTGCGCGCACGCTGTCAACGAGTGTGGCAATATGCGCCGGTGGCGGTGGCGTAAATCGCGATACAATGATGGCTACCAGAAAGTTGAGCACCATTCCCACGGTACCGATACCCTCCGGACTGATCCCCCAGAGATATTCTTCAGGGGTGCCTCCGCCGTACTTGAAATAGACGATGTAAATACCGGTAAAAGCAAGACCACAGACCATGCCGCTGATTGCACCCTGCATGTTCATGCGTTTGGTGAAAATACCTAAGAGGATCGCGGGGAAAAACGTCGCGGCCGCCAGTCCAAAGGCCCAGGCGACGACTTGCGCGACAAATCCAGGAGGGTTAATACCAAAATAGCCGGCGACCAGCACGGCAGCAGCGATGGCAATCCGTGCGGCACGTAATTCACTCTTTTCCGAGATATTGGGTTTTAGCCACTTCTTCAGCAGGTCATGCGATATCGCACTCGAGATCACCAAGAGTAATCCCGCGGCTGTCGATAATGCTGCAGCCAACCCACCTGCCACAACCAGCGCAATGACCCAGGCCGGCAGATTGGCGATCTCCGGATTGGCCAGCACCATGATGTCACGATCCACCACTAATTCATTGCCTTGCCATCCGCGGTCCGCAGCGATTGATGTCACATACGCCTCGTTGGCATCATTGTAATACTGCACGCGCCCATCACCGTTCTTGTCTTCAAACTGAAGCAACCCCGTTTTCTCCCAATTGCTGAACCACGGCGGAAGCTCGGCGTAGGATTTGTCATTCACGGTGTTGATCAGGTTAGTCCGGGCAAACGCGGCGATCGCTGGCGCCGTCGTATAGAGAAGCGCGATAAAAAGCAGGGCCCAGCCCGCGGACTTGCGGGCATCCGAAACCTTGGGTACCGTGAAAAATCGGACAATCACATGTGGCAATCCTGCGGTGCCGAGCATCAACGCTGCCGTCACGAAAAACAGATCCCGTTTCCCCCGGTGGGAAGTCGTGTATTCTGCGAACCCCAGATCCGTACACAATTGATTGAGCTTGGTCAGCAACCGGGTCCCGTCTTCCAGGGTGCCCCCCAGTCCCACCTGAGGTAATGGCGTTCCAACCATCATCACCGAAATAAATATGGCCGGGACCAGGTAGGCAAAAATGAGGACACAGTACTGGGCCACCTGAGTGTAAGTGATGCCCTTCATCCCGCCCAGCACGGCATAAAAGAACACAATGCCCATTCCGATCACCACCCCCCAAACGAAGGGGATCTCGAGAAACCGGGAGAAGGCCACACCCACGCCTTTCATTTGACCAACTACATAGGTAAATGAGACGAAGAGTGCGCACACGACCGCAACCACCCGGGCCAGCTGCGAGTAGTAGCGGTCCCCGATAAAATCCGGTACAGTAAACTTGCCAAACTTGCGGAGATAGGGTGCCAGCAACAGTGCCAGCAACACATACCCTCCGGTCCACCCCATCAGGTATTGCGCTCCCTGATACCCCATGAAGGCGATCAGTCCGGCCATGGAAATAAACGATGCTGCTGACATCCAATCAGCGGCGGTCGCCATGCCGTTGACGACGGGATGCACATGCTTTCCGGCAACGTAAAATTCCGAGGTGCTACCTGCCCTCGACAGAATGGCCACCGTGATGTACAGGGCAAACGTGATCCCGACAATGATGAATGTCCACGTCTGCAAGCTCATGGCTCCTCGTCTGTTTCATCAACGTCGAATTTCTTGTCCAGGCGGTTCATCAGGATCACATAGACCAGGATCAGGACAAGGAAGACATAGATCGAACCCTGTTGGGCAAACCAAAACCCCAGCGGAAATCCCCCGATCTGGATCCCGTTCAATGCATCAACCCAGAGGATTCCGGCGCCGTAGGAGGCCAGAAACCAGACCGCCAGAAGAATGATGAGATACCTGAGGTTCTTTTTCCAATACCTGTTGACGTCGTGATCCTTCATGTGTGTTCGACAGCAGCACATCAAGATATCCAATCCGCACGAATCCCCGCATCGCCACAGGTCACGCTGTCAGGCAGTGCGTTGGCTGTAGCCGGCGGCCTTTAATGCGCTTCCAGCCAGTTGGCGCCGACACCCATATCCACCACGATCGGCACGCGCAGTCCGGGAATGGCCTCCTTCATGCCCTGCCTGATGATCGGCTTGATCGTCTCGAGCTCTTCTCGGTGTGCTTCGAAAACAAGTTCGTCGTGTACTTGCAGGATCATGCGGGAAGCCAGCCCCCGCTCGCGAAAGATCTTGTGGATCTGGATCATCGCCACTTTGATCAGATCGGCCGCACTGCCCTGGATCGGTGAATTGATGGCATTGCGTTCGGCCTGCGCCCGCACCGTCCAGTTCCTCGAGTTAATGTCGCGCAGGTAGCGCCGGCGTCCGAGGATGGTCTCGACATATCCCTTGTCGCGGGCAAACTGTACCGTTTCGGTCATGTAGTCCTTGATCCCGGGAAACTGCTTGAAGTAATTCTCGATGATCTCTTTTGCCTCCGATCTCGAGATACCGAGCGCTTGCGCCAGACCGAAGGCTGACTGGCCATACGCCAACCCAAAATTCACAGCCTTGGCTTTGCGGCGCATTTCACTGGTCACCTCGTCGATAGCCACACCAAATACCTTGGCGGCAGTCGAAGCGTGGATGTCCTCGCCACGGTCGAACGCCTCCAGCATCCCCGCGTCCTGAGTGATATGGGCGATGATGCGCAATTCCACCTGGGAGTAGTCGGCAGAAAGGATGCAGAAGTCGTCGTTTTCAGCAATGAATGCCTTGCGGATCTCACGACCCCGCGCGGTCCTGATCGGGATGTTCTGCAGGTTGGGCTGGATCGAACTGAGTCGTCCGGTGGCGGCAACTGTTTGCCCAAAGGTGGTGTGTACCCGGCCGGTCTTGGCATTGATCAACTGGGGCAGCGCATCGACATAGGTCGATTTGAGTTTGGTCAGCTCGCGATAGGTGAGGATATCATCAATGATCGGGTGCTCTTCCTTGTGCTTTGACAGGACATCTTCGGCAGTAGAATACTGACCGGTCTTGGTCTTCTTCCCGGTGTAGGGGATGCCCAGGTCCTCAAAGAGGATCGCGCCAAGCTGCTTGGGTGAATCCAGATTGAATTCCTGGCCGGCAGCATCGTAGATCTTGTCGCGGATGTCGACGAGGTCTTCTGTCAGCTCCGCTGAATAATCAGAAAGAAACTGCTCGTCGAGCTTGACGCCGTAGGTCTCCATATCGGTCAGCACGAAGATCAGTGGGAATTCGACCTCGGTGAGCAATGCCTCGGCTCTCACCTTGCGCACGAGATCCTCTGTCACCGATTTCAACTGGTACGTGATGTCCGCGTCCTCGGCGGCATATTCTTTCAATTGCTCCAGCGGCGTGTCACGCATGGGCCGGCGTTTCTTGCCCTTCTTGCCGATCAGGTCGGTGATCGGAACCATCTTGTACCCCAGGTGCGCCTCAGCCATGTGATCGAGCTTCTGCCCGACATCAGAGTTGCTTACGTACTGGGCCACCATCGTATCATAGATCGGCCCCTTGACACTAATGCCGTACT
>JAWWBX010000376.1:0-3865 GCA_033720735.1 Saprospiraceae bacterium | reverse complement strand
TCTTCGATTATGCCGACCAGATGTCACCACTGGGCAACGCCACAGCAACAGATTGTGCCCAGTATTGTGTGATGATGTTCTCCGATTACACACGCAAGGTGACCATGCAAAACCTCTTCCACGACGGCGGGTTTTCGATGATGGGTATCAACCCGGCCTTGATGGTCGAAGAGGACGAAGGGTAACAGGTGCGCGTCCACGGGCGTTACATGACTATGCGTTGCGCGGTTACGGTATGCATGCTTGTTGCAGCTTGGAGCAGTACGCTCTTTGCTCAGATCCCACCGCCAGGAGGCTCACGGCCCGGAGAGGTGACCACCCGCCGGACCGGCGATGCTGATTCGACCGTGCTGTTCGTCCGCCCTGTGGATTTTTACCGGCAGGACACCTTGCAGACCGGAACCCTCGACCCACACACGCACAAGTATCATCCCGCCCAGCGGCAGGTGCCGGCCTGGGGTCATCTTGGTAATCTCGGATCCGCACATCGCCGGCATTATTTCGATCTGATCGAAACCAAGGGCCTCGATATCGGTCAGCACCAGTATGATCTGTATCGCCGGAATTTCACTGATTTCAGGTTCTACCAGGCGGAGATCGCCCTGACTGAGTTCAACTACTCCCAGGGGCTGGATCAACTCGACGGCATTCTGGAAGCCCGCTTTGGCCGTTCCTTCGCGCGAGGTGTGAATACCAGCCTCGACTACCTGCGTATCAATCAGGAAGGCGCCTTCCAGCAACAACGTGCCAAGCACACGGCGTTCGGCTTCGGGATCTGGTATGATGCCCCCGACGGACGGTATGATGGGTTGTATCATTACGGCTCCAACTCGATCGTCCAGGAAGACAACGGGGGAATTGTCAGCTACGATGACCTGCGGATTCAGCAACTCGTCGCCAATGTACCGGTCAGGCTGAATGACGCGCTGACCGTCCATCGCGAACGCGCGTTCTCCATGCAGCACCATCTGCACCTGATCCGGGCTGTCGACTCACTCCCCGGCCGCACGCTGGTGGATCTGATCCATACAGGTGGCTATCGAACGGGGTTTGTCCGGTTTTCTGATGCGACCCTGACCTCGGATATCGGGTATTACGGTGCATTTGCCCTCGATGACCGGGGCATTCGTCACTTTATCGATTGGCAGACAGTTGACAACCAACTGGATCTCCAATTCAGGTTTCGCGCCCATGCGGATCGCCCGCGCTACCACCTTTTGAAAGCCGGGCTGCAATATCGCTATACCCATCTCGGCCAGGAGCCGGCCAGCCGGCGGGTCAATGAAACCTTCCTGAACGCCACGGGGCGCTTGTGGCTCACGCGTAAAATCAGGTTGTCCGGAGCCGGCTATCTGGCGTTGACTGGCCAGAGTGGTGATTTCAGCCTGCAGGGAGACCTGGCCTATGAGACAGACAACGGTGGAACACTGGCCGCCAGTCTTCTCCTCTATAGCCGCAGCCCCTGGGTGACGGAAGAGCGTTTTTACGTCACCCAACAGCCGGTATGGGAGCTTGGGCTCGCGGACTATACGCATGTGCGCCTGCAAGTCACAGGAGAGCTGCCGGAGTTGGATCTGCAGTGGGGAGGTGCCATTCACCTCGTAGACAACATCGTATACTACGACACCAGCCGCGCCCCGGTCCAGATTGCAAATACGCGCCAGGTCTATCAGGCATTCGTGCGCAAGGGTGTCTCTGTCGGCAAGATCGGGCTTTCCGCCATGCTGGCCCTGCAGGAAGCACCTGACCAACTCGCCTTACCGGGCTGGATCGCCCAGGGGCAGCTCTTCTACACGGACCGTTGGTTCAAACAACGCCTGCTGGTAAGGACCGGTATCGAGGTGCGGATGACCGGCGACTATCGCGGCATCAACTACTTCCCCCTCACTGGTCAATTCCATCTCGACGACACGCGTCCTGTCGAGCAGTACCCGGCCGCTGATCTCTTCTTTGCCATGCAGGTCAAATCCGGATTTCGCGCATTTTTCAAGATTGAAAATGCCTCGGCGTATTTCCTTGACCAGCCTTTTGTGCAGGTCGTAGACTACCCCCATTTTGAGGCGTATTTCCGGCTAGGCTTGTGGATGAAGCTGTTTGACTGATCTACAGCTCGAGATTGGGCTTGAGTTGATGGGCCTCCCCGCTGTAGAAATCCAGGATATATTCCACGACGGCCTCGGGGTCGTCAACGACCGGAAACAGATCGAGATCCTCACGATGAATGTTCTGGTGTTGTTCCAGCATGACGGTGGTGATCCATTCCCTGAGCCCACCCCAGAACTCCGAACCCACGAGCACAACCGGTACGCGGGAGATCTTCTTGGTCTGGATGAGGGTGAGCACCTCAAACAATTCGTCCATCGTGCCAAATCCGCCGGGAAGGACGATAAAGCCCTGGGCATATTTGACAAACATGACCTTCCGCACAAAGAAGTAACGGTGGTTGAGCAGCTTGTCCTCGTCGATGTATTGGTTGTTTGATTGCTCGAACGGCAGATTGATATTGAGACCGACGGACGAACCGCCCTCCAGGTGTGCACCCTTGTTGGCTGCTTCCATGATCCCTGGTCCACCGCCGGTGATCACACCAAATCCCTCTTTGACCAGCCTGCCGGCGAGCTCGACTGCCAGCTGGTAGTACTTGTCGCCCGGATGTGTGCGTGCTGACCCGAAAATCGAAATACACGGGCCGATCCGGTTGAGCGATTCAAATCCCTCGACCAGTTCTGCCAACACTTTGAACATGGTCCAGGAGTTCTCTCCTTTCAGCTCGCGCCACTTGCGCCTCTCATGTATCACACTTGCCGGATCATCCATCGCGTCCCGTTTGAAAAATGAGGATTGAAGATAGGAAATGTCGGATCGTTGCGCGGCCTAGCTCTTCGACTTGAAGGAGGCATACTCCTTGTCAATATAGCTGTGCACCTCATCGACGCTCTTGAACTCCTTAAACAAATTGCGGAACTGGACGAGTGTTGGTGAGGCCGGAGAGACAAAATTGGAGACATCCTTGTCCGAGATCGTATCGCCACTGAGGATGATCAGCCGCTCGACGACATTGCGCAATTCGCGGATGTTGCCGCTCCATTCGAACGCCTGCATCTTCTTGAGGGCCCTGGCACTAAACTTCTTGGGGGGTATCCCGTAGTCGTTGCAGATGATCTCGCAGAAGTGGTTGACCAGCAATGGAATATCGCTGAGCCGGTCCTTGAGCGGAGGTACATCGATGATGATCACCGCCAACCGGTGGTAAAGGTCTTCGCGAAACCTCCCGGTGGCGATCTCCTTGAGCAGGTCTTTGTTGGTGGCGGCGATGACCCGGACATCGACCTTGATCTCCTTGTCCCCTCCCACCCGGGTGATCTTGTTTTCCTGCAATGCCCGCAACACCTTGGCTTGTGCCGACAGGCTCATGTCACCGACCTCATCCAGAAAAATCGTCCCGCCATTGGCCTGCTCAAACTTCCCGATGCGTTGCTTGACGGCGCTCGTGAATGATCCCTTCTCATGTCCAAACAATTCGCTCTCGATCAGTTCTGAGGGGATCGCCGCGCAATTGACCTCGATAAGGGGCTTGGTATTGCGCGGGCTCTTCTCGTGGATCCAGCGCGCCACAAGTTCCTTGCCGGTCCCGTTCTTGCCGGTGATGAGCACCCTGGCTTCGGTCGGGGCCACCCGGTCGATGGTATCCTTGATGAGAACGATCTCCTTGGATGCTCCGATGATCTCGGGAGCCTTGTAGTGCTGTATTTTCTTCTGAAGGACTTTCTTCTCCGAGATCAGGCTCGATTTGTCGAGGGCGTTGCGCAACGTGATGAGCAGCCGGTTGAGATCGGGCGGCTTCGAGATAAAATCAAACGCCCCT
>JAWWBX010000375.1:0-3876 GCA_033720735.1 Saprospiraceae bacterium | reverse complement strand
CTCCTGCATCCGCTCAAACTCTCGTTTCAGCGTGCTGTTTTGCCGGATGAGGTCACGAAGCATGAAGCTTTCGTCAGCACTCGTTTCTTGATACAATAACCGAAGACATTGATTCAGGGTAAAGCTTTGCTTCATACAGTACAGTTTGTGATCAATGCATCATTCGCTTCATAAACTGTGCAGGGACATAGTTTATTGCGTGCTTTCAGGGTTAAAATCAGGTTGCTTGACCACCCCCTGATTCCCCCTCCTCGTGTCTGAAGCTTGTGTATCACGACCGCATTGCAGGTTCGAGCCCGCCTGTCCGGCAGGCAGGGAGGGGGAGGTCTGGAAGTTGAAGGACAGGACTTGAGTTGGCAGGGGGTAGTAAAAATTGGACCAGGTATGTGGAAAATCAGGTGAAATTCGCACGGTGGTAATGCAACAACACCACGCCGTTCATATAGGCCTCGTTCCGGTGGAGCTGCCAGGCCGCGGGCCGGGTGCCTGACGGGAACAGGGGAATCCCGGTCCCGAGCATCTCCGGGATCACAAACAACATCATCTCGTCAACCAGTCCTTCATCCAGGAATGCCTGCAGGACCTGTCCGCCGCCCATCATCCAGACCCGGTGCAGATCTCCGCGACCACGCAATTTGGCGCAGAGCTGTTGCGGCGGATCGGTCACAAACTGCACCTTGCCGGCATCCTGACGGTCCGGATTGCGGGTCATGACAAAGTAGGGCATCTCACCCTGAAAGGCCTCAGGGCCGAATTCGAGTGATTTCAGATACGTCGCGTGACCCATGATCACGGCATCGATCGACGCACTGAACGCCTGGTATCCGTAGTCGACATCCATGTAGCGATTGAGCCAGTCGACCGCGCCGTCATCCCGTGCAATGTAGCCGTCCATACTTACCGCGATATAGCAGATAACCTTCATGGTGCGCACATTCAGAAAGGAAGCGGCTCGCCGTATTGCGGCTTCAATTTGTCGAACCCAGCTACCAGGCGCGGCAAGAGTGCGACCTCGTGGCGCCGGGTGATCACGCGGCCATCGATGGAAACGATCGGGGTCAGCTCTCCCATGGTACCGGTGCAAAACACCTCATCGGCAGCGTAGAGCTCGGTGAGCGAAAGGTTCTTTTCAACCAGCGGCAGACCCAGGTCAGCCGCCAGTTCGATGACCAGTCCGCGTGTGATCCCGTGCAGGCACGCGTCGGCATGTGGGGTGTAGATCGTGCCGCGCCGGGTCATGAAGATGTTGGTCCCGTTGAGCTCTGCGGCAAATCCGTAGGCATCGAGCATCAGCGCCGCATCGGCGCCGGCCACATTGGCCTGGATCTTGGCCAGGATGTTGTTGATCAGGTTGGCATGGTGGATCTTGGAGTCGAGGTGGCGCGGTGAATTGCGCTGAATACTGGAGGTGATGATGCGGATCCCGCCGGAGTTGTCGTACACAGGTGGCTTCCATTCAGCGAGAACGATCAGGGTGCAGCCTTTCTGGTTGAGGCGCGGGTCCATGCCGCTGGTGATCTTCTCCCCGCGGGTCAGGGTGAGCCGGATATGTGTCTGATCACGCATCCCGTTGGCCTCGAGAGTGGTGAAGATCGCCTGCCGCACCGTCTCCCGCGAGGGGACATTAGCGAAGTGCATAGCGTGCGCTGAATCAAAGAGGCGATCCAGATGGCGGTCGAGGCAAAAAATATGGCCGTCATACACGCGGAGGCCCTCCCACACGGCGTCACCACCTTGCACCGAGCTGTCGAACACCGAGACCCGGGCCGCGTCCCGGTGCACGAGACGATCGCCGACATAGACCTGGATGTCTTTGTTGCGCGGGTCGAATTGTTGGAGCATGATCAGGCTTTGAGCGCGTGTAAATATAATTGTTCGTAATAGGGCAGGGCCTCGAGATACAGCGCCTCACAGGACGCCGGCAACTCCCGCTTTTTGTGCGAAGGCGGGTTGAAACCCGATGACTTGTGCACGCTGTGGTACCAGTACCGGGCCCAGACCCCATCTTCCGGCCGCGGGCCGGGCTCCCAGGTGAGCATGGCAGGATCCCAGGGAATGCCCAGCCGATCGCACATGGAGGACAACACCCCCCGCGGATTTTGCAACACCTGGTTGCAGTCGAGCACGACGACCGGCCAGTTGTTCTCAATGAAAAACTGATACAGCGCCAGCTGCACATCGAGGCCGATGTCGTCCATGCCCGGATCGGGATAACCCTTGGCAAATGACGCGATGATCTGCCGCGGGTCGCGGATGAGCAGAAGCTGTACGCAGTCCTCAAACCACCCGATGTCGATGCCATCGAGGTGCTTGGACATATTCTTGATGAACAGGACCGGCTTGTCCTGCATCTGGCCAAGCTCTTCCATCACCTGCTGCTTGTCGTGCGGTTGGCTGGCCAACACCTCATCCCGGCCCGGGTGGTCCTTGCCGGTGCGGATCAGGTAGTGCGCGTAAAAGGGTTCATCCACCACCCGCGTGTCACGGCGCTGGGCAAAGGCATACATCATGGCGGTAGAGATATTGCGTGGGGACGAGATGCAGTGGATCTTGACCATAGCCAGCTTATTCACCGTCTGCCGGATGCCAGAAGCGTGATTTGAAATCCTGCACTGTGCTGTCAACGACCTTCACACCCTCCGATTCCAGAAGCGCCTGCATCAGGCCCGGCGCAGAAAAATTGTGCCGGCCAGAAAGATGCCCGACGCGATTGACCACGCGATGCGCGGGTACGTCGCCATCCATCCGCGTCAGGTTGCGCAGCGCCCAGCCCACCATTCGCGCCGAGCCCAGGGTCAGATAGTCGGCAATGGCACCGTAGGTTGATACCTGCCCCGGAGGGATAGTCCTGACCACCTCGTAGACCTGTTCGAAATAATGCGGGGGTTTCTTTGCTGGCATGAAACACACAATTGTGACCCGATGAAGTTAGAGAACCTTGAATAACTTTAGTCGCGGATGCAACACCAACGCCTCGTCATCGCCACCGGTATTACCAACCTGACCGACGCCCGTTACTTTTCGGCGATGGGCGTGGACTGGATGGGCTTTGATCTTACTCGTGAGCCCCGCATCTCCCGGGAACGCATGCAGGCGATCATGGATTGGGTGGAAGGTCCCCGCTGGCTGGTCGAACTGGACGGTACGGCACTGGAGGGTCTGCCTGAGGGTATCGCAGGCGTCGTTGTACCTGCCGGTCAGGCACTCCGGGACTGGCATGGCCAGACGATCGTATCCGTTAGTACGGGCCTCCCGGCGGACGCAGATGTCGCTTTGGTCGACGTCACCAGGGATGCACGATTACCTGCATGGGTTGCCGATGCAGAGATGCCGGTCTGGATCCGGGCTCCGTGGGACGAAGCCCTGCTGTCAAAGATCCTGCCGATGGCTCCGCAGGCCGGCATTGTGTTGTCTGGCAGCACCGAAGAGGCCGTTGGGATCAGGGACTACGACGCCATGGATGCCCTGTTTGAACTGCTCGAAACAGCCCGGGGCTAGCCGAGCAGGGACTTCACGATGGCGGCAATGGTCTTGCCGTCGGCTTTACCGGCCAGGCGCTGGTTGGCCTCACCCATCACCCGGCCCATGTCGCGCATACTTTCCGCCCCAAGCTCGGCGATCAACGCCGTCAGGAACGCGCGAAGTTCGTCTTCGCCCATTTGCTGCGGGAGATAACGAGAGATCACTGCAATCTCGTCACGCTCTTTCGACGCCAGGTCTTCCCGGCCCTGTTCTTCATAGACGGATAGTGAATCCCTGCGCTGCTTCACCATTTTTTGCAGCAGCTTGATCTCGACGGCCTCGTCCAACGCCTCCTTGGTACCGCTGGTCTGAAACAAGAGGATCTCTGACTTGATGGCCCGCAGCGCCCGCAGG
>JAWWBX010000374.1:0-3884 GCA_033720735.1 Saprospiraceae bacterium | reverse complement strand
CCGCGTGGAGGGGTTGGCCAATATTCAAAGGCAGGGGGGCCATTGCATGATACGGCGTCGGACGACGCCTTCTTCGCCTATCTCAGCGAGCACTTGCCCGAGAGCATTGAGGTGATCGACTGTGAGGAGTACATCGAGGACAAGGCCTTTGTCCGACGTGCTGTCGATCTGCTGATCGGTCTGATCGAACAGGAAAGCAACCAATAATCCTGCGCTTCATTCTTTGGTGGCAAGCACGCATTGCTCCAGCAGATCAGCCAATTTCACCGGGGCAGACCATTCTGGATTGTGATCTGCAGTCATGATGTACAGCGTATATCCCCGCTCTTTCGCACGGGCATACTGCGAAGCGAAATCATCCTGGTCGGCGTTCTTGCCCTCGTCCACGGTCAGGATGTAGGCACCGGGCAAGGTTCTGGCCACCGGATGAGCAAATGACACTGGCTGCTGAAATGTCTTTACAGACTGGGGCACATCAGACGGTGGCTGCTGCCCCTCGGGTACCCAGGCAGGGACAACGAACCCATCCCGCGTCATCCTCTCAATCCAGCCAGTGTTGTCACCAAGCAGGGTGATCAGGCTCTGACCATCGTCGGGCAGGAAGGCGTCGATATACACCAGCTGCCGGAGACGCTCCGGGATCCGGTCAGCCACACCAGTGATCACCATTCCTCCGTAGCTGTGACCCACCAGCACGATGTCTGTCAGTTCCTCGTAGAGGATCACATTGACCACATCCTGTATATGTAATGCCAGGTCGATATCAGGTGAGGCGAGGTGGACCCGTTCTCCCTGCCCCGTCAACTGCGGCCGGTAAAACCGGTAACCACGGGCCGTCATGATCGAGTCCACTTCTCTGAACGCCCAGCTGCCACCCCATGCGCCGTGGACGAGAACGATCGTTTGTTTGCCATCGGGATCAGGACTTCCATGACCTTGTGGGGTAGCCATTGATGCAGGATCCACAATGAACGCGACAAGCAGAAAGGCGAGCCAGAGAGTCATATCGAAATGGTTTGTCGATGAAGTTACTGATTCTTAGCCCCGAGTTCTGGATGCTTCCGATCATGCATTCAGTAATCGTCTCGTTTTGGGGGCCGCGGCAAAGCCTCCTCCGGAAACGGGAAGAGGATCGTCGAATTCTTCTCGGCAGCAATGTTGGCCAGCGTTTGATACAACCTCAATTTGATCGCCGACGGTGATTGGTCGATCAGCTTGCCTGCGTCCAGCAGTTTCTGTGCGGCCTGCTCTTCCGCGAGGGCCAGGATCACACGGGCGCGCCGTGAGCGCTCCGCTTCGGCCTGATTGGCCATCATGCGTCGCATGTTCTCCGGCAATTCAATGTCCTTGATCTTGACGTCGTTGATCTCGATGCCCCACTGTTGCGTCTCGCTTTCCACGATCTCCTTGATATTCCTGCCCATTTCTTCGCGTTTCGACAAGATCGTATCGAGTTCCACTTTCCCGCACACATCACGCAGAGCGGCCTGCGCCAGCTGGGTGATGGCAAACTTGTATTCTTCCACTTCGAGCACGGCATTCTCGGGATTGAGAATACGAAAGAAGAGTACGCCATCGATGCGGCAGGGCACGTTGTCTTCGGTCATCACCTCCTGCGAGAGGATATTGATGGTGATGACCCGGATGTCAACGATCTGCAACGTCTCTACCACCGGGATGATCCAGCGGAATCCGGGTTGCAGGATCTTGATGTACTTCCCGAAACGGAATTTCAGGCCCCGCTTGTATTCATACACGATACGGATACCCGACAAGAGAAAGAGTCCAACAAGAACGGCGGCAATGGTGATTGGATCTGACATAACAGGAGGTTTTCTTCTTAAGGTACGAAAAGGCAGGGCTGCAAATGGTGCGGACCATTGTGATGCGGGATGACCTGACGTGCGGAGGTTCTCCGGTCAGGCGTCAGAACCGATGTGTATAGTTGGCCTTCATGACTGACGAGCGGTCAAGTTGGCGGTAGTCACCGGCATCGCGCAGCCAGTTTTGTGTGTAAACGACGTAGAAGTCGGATCCCGGCCGGATGATCCACCGAAAGCGGTGATTCATGCCAAGGATCTTACTCAGGTCGTCGTACTGGAGAATGCTGGCAAGCGAGACTTCGGGGGTGATATCAAAGTTGCCTTCAAACTGGAACAGGTTGGTATCGAACGCGCCTTCCGCCAGTGATACATCGGTATGAGCGTACGATAAGGTCAGGTTGATCCTGCTCACTGGCCGCAAGGTCAATCCCAGCTCCCAAACCGTGCGATTGCCTGACCAGAATCCGCCGTGATTGATCTCAACGGATCCGACTACCTTGCGATGTTGCGCAGTGTGGAGTTCAATTTCACCCTCCCAATTGCGGTATTCATCGAGGGGAATGACAATGCTGCCGTCCCGCAGGATATCGAAGTCTGATTCGAGCCGCTCGTAATTCCGCACAAGCGAGAGTTCCATGCGGTCCCCTGATTCCACACGCATTTCGAGCAGGCCGATCGACAGGTTTTGCGTGAGCAATTGGAAATCGAGATCCCACAGGTTTTCGTAGCGGAGCGACCACGTGACTTCCCGGATCCAGGTGCTGTTGTCCAGCAGCTTCGCGTAGCCGATCCGCGGATCCACCCGGCGGAACCCGTTGCGCCGGTTGAATCCCACCGCAGGATCGAAGTGCGTTCCGAATTCGCGATAAGAGCAATGCCCGAACCAGGGTCGGTTTGGGAAGTTGATCCGAATGCCACGTGACGACCTGTCCCAGATGTTCGACTCCTCGTCATTAGGGGACGCGGGGTTGTGGAATGTGAAAAAGGCCTGGAACTGCAGATTCTTGTTCGTAAGGAAGGTGGAGGTGTTCATTTCGAGGTCTGCTCCGAATGAATGCCGGTCCTGTAGTGGTTCCGGCAGATCTTCGCCGTCCCTGGTCGAGCGCCGCGTGTAAACCAGACCGATCGTGCTCTCGCGACCGACATTTTGTTTGAGCCGGGCAACGGTAAAGTCCTCAGGTGCCAGAGTATCCTTCTCACCGGTTCGCACGTGCAAGACTGCCACGTCCGTCGTGCCAATCCGTCCGAGGACACGTGCGCCGTACTTGATCGGGATCGGTCGGCCATTTCGCAAGCCGATACGACGGCTGAAGTAGGGTTCGACCGCGCTTCTTGGTGCATAGGCATAAATCCCGGCCCCTTCGAGAAAGAAGTCGCGTTTCTCCGGAAAACGCAGAGGGAAGCGAGTCAGGTTGATCTGCCGGTCATCCACCTCCGTTTCCGCAAAATCGGTATTGATCGTCACCGACGCCTTGAGATTTGGGGTGATGCTGTAGTTGACGTCGAGACCCGCATCGCCGGTCGTCCTGCTGTTCTGATCTCCAATCTGCTCATTACGGATAATGGCATACGGCTTGGCTTCAAGTCCAATTCCCTGTGAAATACCCACCAGTCCCTGCATGAGCCCACCATCCTGTGGTCGGTCAATTCCCTGCTGCAGGCGGTATCCAGTCCATAACACTGTCTCATTCTTCCGCCTGATCACCCGCCGGAAGTTGATCCCCCATGTGTCGCTGTTCTTGTCGTAATTGAGCGTGCTGAATGGCATTTTGATCTCGGCAGACCATCCAAACGTGCCGATGTGGGTTTCCACCTCCCAGATCCCATCCCAGTCGCGGTTGATATCACTCCCCTGCCCTGTTGTGAGCAAGGCGTCGGCCATGAGTCCGGCCGGGTTGATCTCGAAGATGTAGGCGTTGCGCTTGTCGAGAAAGGTGTCGAAAAACCAGATGAAACTGTCCGAGTCATCATTCTGGGCATCCCGACGGGTCTGGAACGCCTTGATCCCGGACGGATCACTGTCAAAGAGGGTGACAGCCATGTACAGGTGCTCGGCGTCAT
>JAWWBX010000373.1:0-3909 GCA_033720735.1 Saprospiraceae bacterium | reverse complement strand
TGGGACAGGCACATATACAGCCCACGAAAAACCGGGAGCATCTGCTCATCTCCAACATCGGCTCGTCCGGTGAGGATGGCATTTCCATGCAGGTCGGGGATGCAACCTTCCCGTCCACCGCACATCCGAGTATCCGGATGCTGCACGATGACCCGCCGAGCACTGTATCCGGTCGCATCTCCTTCCACCCAACGGTTGCCCGGGAGCATCTGACCATGTCGAATATCGGGTCATCCGGTGACGATGGTGCTTCTCTTGATCTGGGGGATCCCGCAGATCCATCATTTACTGGACCTTCGCTCGGGTTCAACAAACCACAAACAGGATCATCATTCCTCTCTTTTCGGCCGGATGACTCGGCACCTCTCGTGACCATGCAGACATTTACCACGGCAGAAGTGGCCATTATGCTCAACAATGCCTTCCCGCCTGTCCCAGACTGCTCGGACTGTGGGCCCGGTGTCATGCTCACAGCCCCGGCCATCGGCATGCCCGAGACATCGGGAAGTGTCGAAATATTCACCGGGGTAGATGATGGGGTGACTCTCTATCGAGGGGGCCGTCTTACTGTGAGCAACATTGGTTCCTCCGGTGAGGTTGGCGTCTCTCTCGACCTCTCCAATGCCGCCAACCCCCTACCTGTCTCCCGGATCCAGCATCGCGTATTTCCTGATCATCGATTGACCTTCAAAACATCTGTCATGGAACTTGATCCCGAACTCACTGGTCTGTTGTATGTCGCCGGATTCGATGATGTCTCCCGCGCCGTAACTATCACCGCAAAGGACGGGCCAGACGAGATCATCACGGAGTTGGATCCCGGGGATGATCGGTTTAGTCAATTCAACATCGACGTCGCGCAAAGGGTCAGCACCGGCACGCTAAGCACGACTGAGACATTCGACCACGGGCTGGGATCTGTCAAAGTGGAATGGGGAGACGGCGCCGACCAGGCATTCATGGAAGTCGATCCTGGTGATCATGACATGGACTGGTATGATTTTCAACTCGTTCGCTTCAGAAACAGTAACGTCGTTTTCGATCTGGAGCTTGACAACATCGATCAGCGCCTGAGAGAACATTACTCCGATGGCGTAGACCAAATGGAATGTGAGTATGAACCGGGCACTGGTATCATGTCATGTCAGAGCTTCAATGAAAGGACCTACACTAGTTCGGGGAATATGCAGTGTTCATGCGTTCACAATGATGACCCTGCAGCGAGATCAGTTTCGCACGTCACATCAGATCTAAATTCAGCTGAGACTTCTACGTGTACCATCACTCCGGGAGAGCAATCACTCGTATACGATAACATTGGCTTGAGATCCTACAATCACGCCAGTCAACTTCGCTGCGAAACTGATTCACGCGGTTTAGCAGGGCAGTTCGTCGCCGAGATGTACGCAGACAATGGGACTGCGAACGTGATCAGATGGACGTACGATCCGAACTTGGGACTCGTACTCGGGTCTGGCACTCCAGCTCCATCAGCCACCCTGGATGACGGCGCGGGAGGGGATGCACATCTTGTTGTGACCGGTGACATGCATGTTGATGGGCAATTGTCGAAAAGCGCCGGAACCTTCAGGATTGATCATCCTCTCGACCCCGACAACCAGTACCTTCAGCATTCATTCGTTGAGTCACCAGATATGATGAATGTCTACAACGGCAACATCG
The DNA here is from genome assembly GCA_033720735.1 of Saprospiraceae bacterium. Taxonomy (GTDB): domain Bacteria; phylum Bacteroidota; class Bacteroidia; order Chitinophagales; family Saprospiraceae; genus B8-G4. The sequence goes on along the minus strand of JAWWBX010000373.1, from coordinate 2,226 downwards.
TTACCGATTCACAAGGGCTTGCAACCATCCAGTTGCCCGACTACTTTGAAGCCTTGAATATCGACTACAAATATCAATTAACCGTGATTGGTCAGTTTGCCCAGGCCATCATCAGGGAGAAGATCCGGGACAACCGGTTTGTGATCCAGACCGACAAACCCGGCGTAGAGGTCAGTTGGCAAGTAACCGGCGTGCGGAACGATGCCTATGCACAAAGCCATCGCATTCAGGTTGAGGTAGACAAAGGTACTCAGAGAGGCACGCGCCTGTTCACTCAAGAGTGATAAGTGCCACAGTAATGAGATACCGGGGAATCATTCCCCCACACGCCAGACCAGGATCAGGGATGTCAGCAGTTCGTGGTCGATCTTTTCGATCGGATGCTTGACGTCGGGCAAGACGTGCAACGTTGCGCCTGGCAATTGTTCAGCCGCCTGGCGTGTCGCCGCGACTCCCGCCATGGTGTCCAGTTCGCCGACACACATCTGCACTGGGTGATCGAGCAAGTCCGGGCCCAACTGCAGTGCTTCGCCATTGCCCATGCGCACCAGCATCTCCGCCGTTTGGCGGCACACGTCTGGCCAGCGGGCGCCATGCCGTTTCTTGAGCAATGCCGCAAATGATGGCACATTCTGGTGGATCGTCTCGGGGTCCAGCATGCGTATTTCGCTGGCTGCCGTCTCAGGGGTCCAGTCAAACTTGGTGCCGAGGGTGAGAATCCGTCGCACGCGCTCCGGGTGCAGCGCGGCAGTCTGGATGGCGACATATCCGCCCATGCTGTAACCGAAGAGATCCGCCACGGGCACCTCGCGCTTGTCCATATACGCGATCACATCTTGTGCAAAGTGTCGGATCGAGAAGGTCTCAATGTCTTCAGCCTGTCCGTGGCCTGAAAACTCGACGATGTAGTGACGTTCGTTGGCAGGCAGCAAGTCCGCAACCGGTTTCATCTGCCGGGCATCGCCGAGTGCGCCATGGAGAAGGATCAGTGGTGGTACGTTCATGTACCGTGAAAATCGGCAAAAAACGGGAGTTGCACCCAACGATATTTCCGTGTCCTGATCTGCTGGCATTGACCCGGGACGAACGGCAATCGGGCGTCTCCCGGATTTCCGGAAACAAAACCCCTGCCAGCAGTTTGAGACACCCATTGGCGGTGCACCTTACAATGCCGGGATATAGCGGCTCTCAAGAATTCATCGGAATATACGGTCAAGGCCGGCCTCCTTCTTGCCCGGAATAGAGAGGCATGGCGCATGGGCATAAAAAAAGCCCCACTGCATGCAGCGGGGCTTTAGAGGTTTGGCCCTTCGACAAGCTCAGGGTAAACTCCTTCGACAAGCTCAGGGTAAACTCCTTCGACAAGCTCAGGGTAAACTTCATTCTACCGGAGGATTCAGCCAGTACTCCCGACGACAGTTGAAGCGGGGGCAATGGGAAGAGTAAATGCGTGAAGATCACGGGCATAAAAAAAGCCCCACTGCATGCAGCGGGGCTTTAGAGGTTTGGCGACGACTTACTCTCCCGGAGGATTAATCCAGTACCATCAGCGCTGAGGGGCTTAACTTCTCTGTTCGGAATGGGAAGAGGTGGAACACCCTCGCAATAGTCACCATTGGCTCTTTCAGGACAGTGTCCTGGTGTATTTTGGGAGATCCCGATTTAGTCAAAAGGATATGTTCTTAAGATTACAACAGTCTCCCATAGATCATGACAGCCGAGATGGCTGTGTTTTTCAAAAAAACAAGTGGGGGAATCGGACGGACGTACGAGGTATGAATCCCGCCGAAGCGGGGGTGAAATAAAAAAAGGAAGCATTCGGGCAATTAGTACTACTCGGCTACATGCATCACTGCACTTCCACCTATAGCCTATCAACCCTGTCGTCTACAGGGACCCTTTTTTTCCCGCCGAGGCGGGAAAGTAGAATACTCATCTTAGAGTTGGCTTCGCACTTAGATGCTTTCAGTGCTTATCCATTCCGCACATAGCTACCCTGCGGTGCAGCTGGCGCCACAACAGGTACACTAGCGGTGCGTCCAACACGGTCCTCTCGTACTAGTGTCAGATCTCTTCAATATTCTAACGCCCACAACAGATAGGGACCGAGCTGTCTTGCGACGTTCTGAACCCAGCTCGCGTGCCACTTTAATGGGCGAACAGCCCAACCCTTGGGACCTTCTCCAGCCCCAGGATGTGACGAGCCGACATCGAGGTGCCAAACCT
>JAWWBX010000372.1:0-3913 GCA_033720735.1 Saprospiraceae bacterium | reverse complement strand
CGCAAGAGGGGAGAGGCAGGGATCGAAAAACTCGCGATCGCCCGTTACAGTGTCGGACGGTTGCTGCAGGGGTCGTGGGATATCGATGTCTATCCCAATCAGTGGGAGGCGCTGATGCGGATCATCGAGGAGCGAGATCCACAGACGATCGGCTTGAACATGTCGGAAGATTTCGGGCTGGCCGACGGGCTGGTCCATACCGAGTACCAGGCATTCCTCATGCATCTTCCACCAAAGTACCACGAACGCGCTGTATCTGCGGAGCGCCTGGCGATCGCCTGGCTGGAGACACGATCTGAAAAAGAGCTGGAGATCTACCCGATGATCTGCAGGCTGGGACACACCATCCTGCAGCAGGGGTTGTCCGAACGCGTCATTCAACCTGGTGTCACCACCACCGACGATGTGGTCTGGTGGTTGCGACAGCGCGTTGCCGACCTGGGCTTGACAACGTGGTTTCATCCTTCAGTTTCGATCCAGCGGGCGGATCCCGAGAGCTTTGACCATCTGCGGGCATTCTCACAACGACCGGATCAGCGCGTGATCCGGTTTGGCGACCTGCTGCACGTTGACTTCGGAATCACCTACTTGCGACTCAATACGGATCAGCAACAGCATTTTTATGTACTGCGGCCCGGTGAATCGGAGGTTCCGGCTTCTCTGCAGGAGGCCTTTGAGCGTTCCAATCGCGTTCAGGACATCCTCACCGAGGCTTTCGTCGCAGGTAAAAGCGGGAATGAGATCTTGTCAGAAGCCCTGGCAAAAGCACAATCAGAAGGCATCATTGCTTCGATCTACACGCACCCGATTGGTGTGCACGGACATGCCGCCGGGCCAACCATCGGCCTGTGGGATCAACAAGGCGGCGTGCCTGGCAAGGGAGACTATCCGTTGTTCCCTAATACGGCCTATTCTATCGAACTCAATTCCTCCTCAGAGATCCCGGAATGGGGCAAGGTGATCCGCATCATGCTCGAAGAGGACGGCGTCTTTGACGGCAGGCGCTTCTATTATCTCGATGGCAGGCAGGACAAGATCCTGACCATTCCGAGGATGCCTGCGGCCGGCAATTAATGGAGAGCGCGCATAACAGAATTGACAGGGCAATCGTTAATGCTACGGGAAGGGATGACCTGACTGTACGACGACTCACCACAAACCAGACATCCAAGAAAGAGGGCCAACATTCAGACCAGACAACTGTTTGGAACATGGGTGCAAATGCAAGCACTTGAAAACCTCTGGATAACGCCATGATGTCACCATCAGCTACTTCGGACATGGATCGAGCAAATCAGTTGTTCTCCCCGGACCGGATCGACATTCCCTACCGCATCTTCACACTGGACAACGGCTTGCGTCTGGTCGTGCATGAGGACCATAAAGCGCCGATTGTTGCTGTCAATGTCTGGTATCACGTTGGGGCCAAAAATGAACCACCCGGCAAGACCGGATTTGCCCACTTGTTTGAACATCTCATGTTCAACGGGAGTGAGCATTTCAATGATGATTATTTCCAGGCTTTGCAGGCGATTGGCGCCACTGAACTGAACGGGACTACCAGCCACGACCGGACCAATTACTTCCAGAATGTACCCACAGCCGCACTCGATCAGGTGCTCTGGCTCGAATCAGATCGCATGGGACATCTCCTCGGCGCCATCGATCAGGACAAGCTGGATGAACAACGGGGTGTCGTCAAGAATGAAAAACGCCAGAAAGAAGATCAGCCCTACGGCAAACAATGGGAACTGATCACGAAGGAGATGTACCCGCCCGGTCACCCGTACTCCTGGACGGTGATCGGTTCGATGGAAGACCTGGACGGTGCGACAGTGGAAGATGTGCACGAGTGGTTCCGGGCTTATTACGGTGCGGCCAATGCCGTACTGGTGGTCGCCGGTGATGTGGATCCTGATGAAGTGTTTGAGAAGGTCCAGCACTACTTTGGTGATATCCCGCCCGGGCCTCCGATTGTACGGCCGGGGGTGAATATTCCGGTGCGCCCCACCGATACGCGCATGTCTTATACCGACCGCGTCCCCGAAGCGCGGATCGTCATGACCTGGAATACACCGCAACTGGGAACGCGCGCAGATGCGATGCTGTCATTGGCGGCCAGCATTCTCACCTCGGGCAAGAATGCGCTCTTGTATCGGGAGTTGGTCTACGAGCGCAGACTGGCCAGCGATATTGCAGCCTTTCAATGGTCGAAAGAGATCGCCGGAAATTTCATCGTGCAGGCAAACGTACGCCCCGGACAATCGAGCGAAGAGGTGGAAACTGCCTTGAATGATCTGCTGACCCGTTTCCTCACGGACGGCCCGAATCAGGAAGAGGTCGGGCGTGCGCGGGCCCAGTATTTTGCCGGATTGATCAAAGGAAGCGAGCGTATCGGCGGGTTTGGCGGCAAATCGGACATTCTGGCCAGCAGTACTGTCTTCGGCGGGAGCCCGGATGCATGGAAACAGGAGCTCCGGTACATATCGGAAGCGACACCAGAAGAGATACGTGCCGTTTGTGCACGCTGGCTGGATCGGGGGCGCTTTACTCTCGTTTGTCACCCGCTGGCCGATCATCAGCATTTGTCCACCGGGGCGGATCGGGCAAAGATGCCGGGTCTGAGCAAGATCGTGCCGGGCCGCTTTCCTGAACTGGAGCGGACTAGTTTGTCAAACGGATTCCGTCTGATCGTGGGGCGTCGTCCCAATACGCCGACTGTAGCCATGAGTGCACTGTTTGAAGGCGGCTTTGCGGCCGATCAGGCGGGCCATGCCGGAAGAGCAAAACTGGCGATGGAGTTGCTCGACGAGGGGACTGAGACATCCTCGGCCCTCGACATCAACCGCCGGTTGCAAATGCTCGGTGCAAGCATGTCAAGTGGAGCGACCCTTGATGCCTCGTACCTCAGTATGAATGCCTTGCACCCGGCCCTCATGCCAAGCATCGAGCTGTTTTGTGAAATAATGACTTCAGCAGTCTGCCCCGAACATGAGTTTACCCGGCTTCAACAGGCACAACTCGACGATATTCAGCGGGAAAAGTCGGTGCCAACACAGATGGCGTTGCGGGTACTGCCTGCTTTGTTATATGGTGTGGATCATCCATATGGCCTCCCCATGACCGGATCCGGCTACACCGAAACGGTTGCACGTCTCCAACGGCAGGATGTCCTGGCCTACTATGATACGTGGATCGCTCCGAACAACACCACACTGATCGTGGTAGGAGACGTGGCAATAGATCAATTGTCCGCGCAGCTGGAGGCGGCACTGAGTACCTGGCAGACCCGGAGCAGTAAGCAGATCCTGTATCAATCAGTAGCGGAGCAACCCGGCAACACGCTGTATGTCATGGACCGACCAGGTTCAGAGCAGTCCGTCATCATCGGTGGCTACCTGATTGCACCATATGGCGCAGTTTCGGAGATCGGCCTGGAGGCCGTGAACAACGTGCTGGGCGGACAGTTTATCTCGCGCATCAACCTTAACCTGCGGGAGGACAAACACTGGACTTACGGCGCGGGATCCTTCATCGCCCATGCCCGCGGTCAGCGCCCCCTGGTCGTCTACGCACCAGTGCAGTGGGACCGTACCGCCGAGGCGATCAGGGAGATCCGCAAGGAAATGACGGATTTTGCCGGACCATATCCCATGACCGGTGAGGAATTCGAAAAGAACAAGGCCAACACCGTCCTCAGGTTGCCGGGCAAATGGGAGACCAACGCAGCCGTGGCTGCCTCAGTCGGGCAGATCGTGAAGTATGGCCTGCCTGATGACTACTTTCAACATTACCCGGACGAGGTCAACGCGCTCGCCCTGGAAGACGTGCATGCATTGTCGAAGCAACTCATTGATCCGGAGCGGTTGCAGTGGCTGGTGGTCGGAGACACGAACAGGATACTCGACGAATT
>JAWWBX010000371.1:0-3922 GCA_033720735.1 Saprospiraceae bacterium | reverse complement strand
TTTGACCTGTCCGTTCCTGCCCTCAATGCACGGATCCACTTCAGCTACCATCCGCTGCGCGATGCGGAGACGCTGGATGATCTCATCCAGGATGCGTTTACGATCGCCAACAAGATCAATCAGCGCTCCAACTACATGGATGAAATCCGCGTACGCAATGCGCATGGGGTGAGTGGGTTGATCATGGAGTTTCAGGGCCCTGCTGCATCGCCCATGCATTTCTACCTCACTGACAGCACACGTCACTTCGTCAAAGCTGCGCTCTATTATCAGGCTGAGGTGCGTCCCGACAGTCTCGCGCCGGTCAATGAGTTTCTCAAACAAGATCTTGCCGACGTGATCAATTCGTTTCGCTGGCGTTGATTTCGGACGTATCTTCATCGCATCAAAATCCAGAGTGTGATGCGCAGTTTGCTTACTTCCATGTTCGTTCTCCTTGTCCTGATGGTCGTTGCGACCAGTTGCAATGTGACCAATTCCGTGCACTTCAACCGTGATTATTCAGGCACGTATGAAATGAATGTCGACCTGACGGGGTTGCTCGGGATGGCCATGATGTTTGACTCAACCGCAACATCTGAAGAGGACATGCTATCAGAAATGCGAAAAGGAATGGAGGAGCTCGGATTGAGCGACAAGTTGGGCGAGATGAAAGGTATTGATGAGGTCGTGGCCGAAATGAATGAAGAAGGTCAATTGATTTGGTCTTTCAACTTCGCCAATGTAGATGCCCTTAACAACTCGTTCCAGGAGTTGAACAAATCATTGATGTCAGGAGAAATGCTGGACATGGACGGCGTCGAAATCAATGCTGACGCCGGTGAGGAGGCCACCCCGGTGCCGAGTTTTGTCCGCAGCGGCAAAATGATCAGTCACCGCACCGATTATGACATGGGTGATATGGGTATGGCGGAGATGGCCGGCGGAGATGAAGAGGGCATGATGGAGATGTTCTCTTCCATGATGGACTATACCGTTGAGTTTTCATTTGACCGCAAGATCAAGGACGTTGAGCTCACCGGCATGGATCTCATCTCCAGGGATGACAAGCTGGTCCGCGCGCGCCTGAACCTCAAGTCCGCCATGGAGTCCAAGTTTTACGAGATCAAGGTCAAGCTCAAGTGATCAGCACAGGGTTGTTCCCTCACTGCTGATCCCCGCACAAAATACTTCCGAAGCGAGACCCTGTTCGGCAAATGCCTTCTGCATTGCCGCGGCACATAGCTCCCCTTCATTCCTTGACTGACAGAGGGCAAATACGGTAGGTCCGGCACCAGAGATACCACAGCCAAGCGCTCCTTGTGCCAACGCGGCAGCTGTGACCCGATCGAATCCCGGGATCAGTTGTTTGCGCTGGGGTTCGATGATCACATCCTGCAGCGATCTGCTGACAAGTTGTAAATCGCTCCGCTGCAATCCGAGCAGAAGCGCCCCCAGGTTGGCGCTCTGTATGACCATTTGGCGCAGATCGATCGTCGGGCTCAGTACTCCGCGCGCATCGGCTGTCAGGATCCGGATCTCCGGATATGCGACTGCCATAAAGAGGCCTTCCGGCAGGTATACCCGGTGTACATCGAGCTCCAGCAAGTCGCGGATGAGCACCATCCCTCCCAGCAGGCATGGCGCAACGTTGTCAGCATGGAATGACTGATCTGCCGCGTGTTCGCCCAGAATGGCAAAAGGCAGCAGCTCGCGCCGCGTCAGCGGCCTGCGGAACAGTTCATTGGCCAGAACCACTGCGGCACAGGCGCTCGATGCGCTCGAACCAAGTCCCGATCCAGGCCGCATCTTCTTATGGATCTCCAGTTCGATTCCCTCCTGATGGGCGCCGATGAAACGCAGGAAGTGCTGCACGGCCACACCGGCTGTGTTGTGATCCGGATCTTCGGGCAAGCTGCGCGCATGTTCTCCAACACACCGGATGTGCACACCAGGGGTGCTGGTGCGGCCGCCGATGATCTCGTCGTTGATGACATCAATGGCGACCCCGAGAATGTCAAATCCGCAATTGAGGTTGGACACCGTCGCCGGTGCCTTGACCTTGATCCGGTTCTTCATCAGTACCCGGCAGCTTGTCCGTCTTTGCGCGACTCGGAAGCCCCGTAGTATACACCCTGATCGGCATCGTACATGATGGCCTGATAACCGCCATATCCCCCGACGTTGCCCGAGATCCGGTGTCCCATTTTGATCAGCTCGCGAATCGTCGCGTAGGGAATCCCGCTTTCCAGGTTGACCGTGCCTCCGTTGGTCATCTCCGAACCCGTTGGCTGCGACGATCCCATGTGCCGGATGCGTGGTGCATCTCCGGCTTCCTGCAGGTTCATGCCAAAGTCAACCATATTGATGATGATCTGTGCATGCCCCTGGGGCTGCATGGCTCCTCCCATCAAACCAAAACTGAGCCATGGTTGGCCATCTTTTGTGACCATGGCGGGAATGATCGTGTGAAACGGGCGTTTGCCGGGTTCGTACACATTGAAGTGTCCTTCCTCCAGGGTGAAGAGCTGCCCGCGGTTCTGGAGGATGAATCCGAGGCCGGGTGGGGTCATGCCCGATCCCATCCCGCTGTAATTGCTTTGAATGAGTGAAACCATGTTGCCTTCCCTGTCGGCCACGGTCAGGTAAATCGTTTCGCCCTGCTCCGGAGACCCGGCGGCATAGCTGCGCCCGGCACGCCGTGGATTGAGCAAGGTCCGCCGCTCTGCGGCGTATTCTTTGGAAATAAGCCGATCTACGGGGATATTGTTGAAGTCTGGGTCTGCGTAGTATTTGGCCCGATCCTCGAATGCCAGCTTCTTTGCCTCAACGAAGTGGTGGATATACTCAGGCGAGCCAAACCCCATCGCAGCGATATCGTAGGCCTCGAGGATGTTCAGGATCTGTAGCGCCGCAATGCCCTGGCCATTGGGCGGCAGTTCCCATACATCGTATCCGCGATAATTGGTCGATACCGGATCGACCCATTCGGACGTATGCGCAGCCATGTCTTCGTATGACAGGTAACCCCCTTGTTCCTTGAGGTACGCTGCGATCGTGCGGGCGATCTCCCCCCGGTAAAACGCATCCCGGCCCTGGGTGGCGATGGTTTTCAATGTATTCGCAAGGGCGGGGTTCCTGAAGATCTCCCCTTTGCGTGGAGGTCGGCCATCAATGGTAAACGTCTCGCTAAATCCCGGATAGGGTGAGAGGATCTCGGTACCAATCTGCCAATAATGCGCGATCACTTCAGTCAGGGGAAATCCATCCTCCGCGTAGCTGATGGCTGGCGCCAGGATCTCTTCCATGTCAAGTTTGCCAAACTTCTTGTGGAGTTCAAACCATCCATCCACACAGCCCGGCACGGATACGGGCAGAGGGCCGCGTAGCGGGATCTCCTGATACCCTTGCTCCACGAGAATCTCCCGGGTCAGTGAACGGGGTGAACGGCCGCTCCCGTTGAGTCCGTACAACCGCTCCGTTTCTGCGTCCCAAACAATGGCAAACAGGTCTCCTCCAATGCCGCAGCCGGTTGGTTCCATCAACCCCAGCGCGGCATTGGCTGCTATGGCCGCGTCCACCGCTGTCCCGCCTTGTTGCAGGATCTGCAGCGCGATCTGGGTGGCCAGTGGCTGGCTGGTTGCCGCCATCCCGTGTTGGGCAATGACTTCTGATCTGGTGCTGAAGGCATGCCCGGTAATGCGATCCTGCGCCAGGGTCGCATTTGTCATTGTGAGTAAGAAAATGAAGGCTGGAAACCAATTTTTCCAGAAGATCTGCCGAGAGGTCATAGATCGGACGTTTTTGATTGGCTGCAAAAGTTCAAAATAATTTAAGATGTCGCGCAGAATGTTATAAATTTACGGGATTCTCTTTTGAGGCGCGGGAGTCTCGTGCTCCGACGCGCCCTTCAAATTGGGGTTTATGTGGGTTGGTTGCTTTT
>JAWWBX010000370.1:0-3923 GCA_033720735.1 Saprospiraceae bacterium | reverse complement strand
GGGCATCCAGTACCAGCTCGGACCCATGTCGAATACAAAACCATCTTCTTCAAACTGACGCGCACGCCCTCCTGGACGGTCATGACGCTCAAAACAATGTACTTCACATCCCTCGCGCGCAAGCATCGCCGCCGCAGACAATCCGGAAAACCCGGCACCGATCACTCCAACTTTCTTACTCATCGATAGTGGCAGGTTGATCTGACAGTATGGTCACAAGGTCGTCGACGTTGGTCAGCAACGTGACCCGGTTGGGCGTGATGATCTGATCCAGAATGGCCGGTGCACCGGCAACACAGATATTGCAGCCCGGAAACTGATCCACGAGCTGATCGATGTAGGCTTGCGACTCTTCGATCGAAAACATGGCCGTAAAGAAGGTCAGCAGCAGATCCGGCCTAGTCAGTTCCGCTGCACTGACCAGACTGCTCATCGGAACCCGAGGACCCAGATAGATCACCGGTTCTCCGGCTTTGCGCAGCAGGAAGTGGGCAAAAAGCAGCCCCACCTCGTGCTCCTCCTGTTCTGGCAGGAACAGCAGCCAGCAGCCTGTGTCGGCTTTGGCGACCGGCAGATCATTGATCGCAGCGCTGATCGTCTGACGGATCAGGGCACTCGCAAAATGCTCCTGGCTCGGATCCATATCGTGTTGTCGCCACAGCAGTCCGGTCTGGCTGAGCAACGGGCCGATGACTTCACGATAGGTGTCCTCCAATCCCATGCGGTCGATACATTGCTTCAGGGTCCCGACAAATTGTGGTTCATCAAATGTCAGGGTGGCCGAAAGCAAGGCGTTGCGGGCGTGGTCAAACCGGGCGTACGGATAGTCAGGATCGTCCTGCAGCGCCTTGATCGCCTCGATCAACTCGGCATCAGAATAGGCGCTGACCTTCGAGATCTTGTGGCCGGCGTTGACCAGACTTGTCACGTTGAGCAGTTTGTGCAACTGCTCGTCATCATAGTAGCGAATATTGGTATCCGTGCGGTGTGGTGACAGGATATCATAGCGTTGTTCCCAGATACGGATCGTGTGGGGCTTGATCCCACTATAGCGTGCCAGTTCGCGGATAGAGTAAAACATATTGTTTAAGTTCAAATAAAATTACTTAAACAAGTTGAATGGTCAACATATCCACGAAGAATATGTTCATTGCTTGAAACTATCGCGTTTCTGATGAGTGCATCCGACCCTGTCACGATCTTCTGGTTCCGGCGCGATCTGCGTCTGGAAGACAACGCCGGGCTGTTCCACGCCCTGCAAGCTGAGCGGCCGGTATTGTGCTTGTTCATTTTCGATGCTGTCATACTTGATGCACTCGAGGACCGGGATGATGCCCGTGTCTCTTTCTTATACGATCGGATGCATCATTTGGACTCGGCGCTGAAGGAAAAAGGTGGCGGACTGCTGGTGCGTTATGGCAAACCAAAAGAGGTGTTCCGCGAGCTTTTCGACAACCGGGACGTCAGGGAGGTGCACACCAACCGGGACTATGAGCCATATGCCCGTGACCGCGACGAGGAGATTGCTGCGTTGTGCAGCGATGCCGACATTCCATTCAAACTCTGGAAAGACCAGGTCATCTTCGAGCAGGACGAGGTGCTGAAGGACGATGGCGACCCGTACATTGTATACACCCCGTACATGCGTAAATGGAAAGAGACCATGACCGACTCGGATCTGGAATCGTTCGAGACGCAAGCCCATCTCGACAAGGTGGTCGACCCGCAGGAAGACATCCCTTCCCTCGAGGACCTGGGCTTTGAGCGCAGCGATATCGAAGTGCCGGACTACGACCTGTCGGCATCCCTCGTGAAGAACTATGCCGATGATCGCGACACCCCTGCGAAAGAGGGCACCACCCGACTGAGCGTGCATCTGCGTTTCGGTACGGTCAGTATTCGTCAACTGGTAAGCAAGCTGAAAGCCGAAAGTGAAGCCCTGCTCGACGAGCTGATCTGGCGCGAATTCTTCATGCAGATCCTGTATCACTTCCCCAGGGTCGTCGAGCACAATTTCCGCGAGAAGTACGACGCCCTGGAGTGGCGCAACAATGAGGATGAGTTTGAGGCCTGGTGCGAGGGCCGTACCGGCTATCCCATTGTTGATGCCGGCATGCGCGAACTGGCAGCGACGGGTTATATGCATAACCGGGTCCGCATGATCGTGGCGAGTTTTCTCTGCAAGCATCTGCTGATCGACTGGCGTTGGGGAGAGGCGTGGTTTGCCCGCAAGCTCCTCGACTATGAGCTCTCTTCGAACAATGGCAACTGGCAATGGGCTGCCGGTACCGGATGTGATGCGGCACCGTACTTCCGTATTTTCAATCCGTGGACGCAGCAGAAGAAGTTTGATCCGGACAAGAAGTATATCCGGCAATGGCTGGAGGAGTTGGACTCAGACGAGTATCCCGAGCCGATTGTCGAGCACAAGAAAGGCCGCGAGCGTGCGTTGGAGGTCTATGGGCGGGTTTAACTTGATACCCGTCAATGCCATGTAGCTCCAAAGCGGATGGCGAGATACTCTGCTTCTGCCAGATGTGATTTGAGCGTCAACCCGAAATATCCGTTCAGATCATATTGATGCCATTGACGGATGTAATAGCGCAATGTGAGTCGGTTGTAAAACCGGAAAGGGGCATATCCTCGATGTACGTTCAAACCCAAACACAATCCGACGGACAGGTTGCCAATCAGGATTTCATCCTCCAGATAGGTCATATAGCGGTAAGGGGAAGCGCGGTCTGTCCATTCGCGTTTCATGTATTCTGCGTGGAGGTGATCCATTTCGAAGCCCAGCCGGACACGGTTTGCGTCGGTCAAGTACCTGAACGCATAGATCCCGACACCATATACAGGATGTGTGATCCGCACAGCATCATCAACCTGGTTCCAGCCATGCGTGAATTCAATGCCCAGTCCATAAGGGCTCCCGGTCAATGCGCTGTTTATGTGATGTACCGGGACCCTGTCTGGTGTGGTCGGCAAATACCGTAGCCCAAAGTACACCGCAGGAAGATTAAGTCCGCGATTAGGCCGTCGTACATTGCCATTCGATCCATGCAGGAGCTGAATGCCTGCCAGGCCTGAGAGCCCCTGGTTGTTGCGGCTATGTATTTGTAGTCCATTTAGTGCGATGAGATTGACCCTTGAGCCAATCGCATTGTTGAGCTTCTCGGGGTCGTTATCAAAGTACTTTTTGAAATAACCGACACCGATCCCCAGTTGGTATGACAAACGCAGACCAGACATCCTGAAAACGGGCCAGTACATGCTGGGAAGGACACTATGTGCCGTGCCGAGAGAACGATGGTTATAGCCGACTTGCTGATATGCAATTGAGACGATTGGATGATGGTTGCGGTGATGCCAGTGCTGTGAGCCAGTGGTTTGAAGCAGGATTTCTGCGCTGATGATATAAGAGGGGCGGATAATGTCAAAAGCGAATTTCGGAGAATGCTTGATGACATAACCCACTGCCAAGGAGCTCCCTAGTCCCCATTCATAGTTCCGCTGGGTTGCACCTGCCATTGTCAACAAAAGCAAGTAGAAAATCAGAACGAAACGGGGCATATGGTGCGCGTTTTCACCTAAAATAAGATTCCCGGGAGAATCGATGGGCTAGATGGTCTGCTTCATGGTGAGCTGCTCCAGATACTTTTAACTCAAGACAAGCTGAACAAAATTTCAATCCTACTATTAAGTATAACGTTGTGTTGTCGGTAAAACAAACGGACTGTTGATTATCCGCATTTTTGCCGATCCTGCAGGGCTTCGATCCCTGTGGAGTTGATGTTAGACCTGCCGTGATGAAACAACTGATTATATCCACCCTGATCCTGGTGAGCGTCGTGCCGGCATGCACCAGCGATCCGGCGCAGGTTCTGCCGCCTCCTGCCCCGGTATATGAGCCACTTGAGGCGATC
>JAWWBX010000369.1:0-3944 GCA_033720735.1 Saprospiraceae bacterium | reverse complement strand
CGATTCGTCGCGAGTACGAATACTGTGCTGTCCGGACCGATGCATATCCGTGCTACGGTTTCTCCTTCGAAAAACGTCCGGCAGTCATCACTCTCGCGGTTGTACAGTCTGAGGCCAGAGCCCCGTGTTCCGTGCAGGGTCATCCCGTTCCCCAGGCGCAAGATATCCCCGTCAGGATGCATCACCGAGAAGCAGGCTGGCAGCAGTGAATCCGGATTTGTTTCACGACCACTCTTGAAAGTTCGATAGCGGCCCAATACCCAGGTACCATCTGCCAGTTCTACGACACCACGCACCGGGCCTGAGGGATGTGCCTTCACACCGGATCGCGAGGAGACATCCAGCGATACCAGGTCTCTGCCCACCACCCAGACGTTTCGCGTGAAGTCCGTGCCGCGCAGTTCGAGATGGTTCCAGCGCTGATTCATCGTCCCCTGCAGCGCAGCAACCACTGGTGTAAAGTCATGGACTTGCCCTTCTGTGTCCATTAGCCATGCGGTCGTACCTTCTTTCGGGTCTTCACTGATCCAGATGGTGTTTCCACGCAAGTCCCGATACAGAAAGTAATGCGTTGCGGGCATCGCGCGACCCGGGCCAAAGAATGGCTCGAACAACACCTGGTCACGCCTGGAATCATCCAGACGATAGATCACACCTCGTCCGTGCATCGCGTACACGAGTTCACCCGTGGGAAGTCGCATGAGGCGATTGCTGATCAGCATCCCCTGACCGGTCGACGTGAAGACCGGTTCTGAATTCACCGCCCCATCCCGAAGCGAGATCCGGTACAGCACGCCCTGCGGAGCTTCAAACCAAATCGCGGAGCTGTCAACGAACAATGCCACAGCAGTACGCGCGCTGGCAGGCAGGGTTGCAGGGCCGGTACCGGCTACACGCTCCCAGGTCTCTGCCTGCAACCGGAACACATGTGCCTCTCCTGCAAGGAGGCCGAGGGCATACAAATGCTTCTTAAACTCGGCGACCGAGGCCAACACCACAGGTTGTCCATCCACTTCCGGCGCAGGTCGGGAGGTCCAGGAGTGTTTCCCCACATGGTAGGCAAAGAAACCTGTCTTGGGTTGGTCCGGGTCTGAATTCTCCAACAGGTAGCCGTACATCGTGCTGTCGCGTTGTGTACCGCAATGCACCAGGGACCACTGCCCCGTTGCAGGGACGATATCCACTGCCTGGCGACGCGCCCGGAATGCGTCGTACTGATAGAAATGAAGCTTGTGCGCCACCTGGGTATACGTGCATGGCAGAACATACAAACGGCCGTCAGGTGCAACGAGCACATTCTGTACGCATTTATCCGGCAGCCCGTCGGCGATCCCGTAACCCTTCGCCGAAACGGCATAGTACGTTTCGGACGAATCTAATTGCTGAGCACGGAGGGCCAGTCCGGCACTCAACAGCAGGAAGATCACACACGACCGGCGAACAGTCAAAACCGGGATCAATGTTGCCATGGTCAGAGACTCAATGATTAAAGATAGCGGGTCAGGACACTCCTGCAATCGAAAAAATGCTGCACATCATACATCGTTCACGTGAGTGTGAGCCTGATCCTGCTGATGCCTTCTGCCGAGACAACCTGCATCGGCAAACCGCTGTTTACGAGGACATCCATCATGGCCTGATTGGATGCCAGGACGTCGCCGGTAAAAGCCGCATACCCCATCTTCCTCGCGATACCGGCCAGGTGGTGCAGGAGCAGTGTGGCAATTCCCAGCCTCCGAAATCGCTTGACTACGGTAAGCGCAATATCCGCGACCTGCGGATCATCAGGATCTGTAATAAAACGCCCAACCCCGGCCGGGTGGTCGGAATCCCGGTCGCGTACCGCAGCCACGAGTGCCACATGCTTCGCAAAGTCTGGCTCCGTGAGAAACGAGAGTTCTTCGGTGGTGAGACTTTTCTTGACATGGAAAAACCGTTGAAATACGTCCTGCTTCCGAAGCAGGGCAAACTCGTCAAGCAGGATCTGCCTGTCGCCAGCTCTGATCGCCCTGATTATCAATGGTCGCCCATCGAGCAAATGTTCCTGTGCCTGATAGTTGTGAACGTCCATTGTAGTCAAATGGCTTCAATCGCTGTCGTACTCCAGCAATCACTTCGCAGTCATCTGCGGGTATATCACCCACTCATGCGCCGGATGCTCCCCGGGCAAGATCGCCTGTACCAATGCATCGCGCAGGGCCAGTCCGCCGTGACCATTGGCAAAATATACCAGGCCAGTGTTTGTCCGCAGACCATAACACACATACGCCTTGAAGTTGCCATTGTCTCCCCAGTGCCAGAGATAATCCTCAGTCCCTTTTTCGATACCAATCCCCAGCGCCCAGGAGACATCGCGGAAATCCGGATGCGCGTTCTCGTGCCTGCATTGTGAGCATGTCGGGTCGAGAAACTGCTGTGCCGAAGTCATCAACCGGTGAGATTCCGCCGACAAGCCATCACCGCGGGACAGCGCTACCATGAACTTTGCATAATCGCCGGCGGTGGTATGCAGGCTGGCAGCGGCGTTGGCCGCATCCGGACGGTATTTGTCAGCCGGTTGGCCGGTCACGTCATGCGGGCTGGCACAGTCCGCCGCGATCTCATCCGTCCACACCAGGCTGCTGTGCTGCAGCCCGAGCGGTTCGAACACCTGCTCCTGGATGTACACGTGGGTCTTCTTGCCTGTCAGGTGTTCAAGTACCCGCGACAACCAGACAAACCCGTCCCCGGAGTAACTGTAGCGGCTGCCAGGTTCATACTGAACCATCACCTGCCCGGCATCGCGCGGACGACGCCAGTTAGGCAAACCAGTCGTATGTGTGAGCACCATTCGCGCCGTGATCACTCCGGGCCATTCAGCCGTATTTACTTCGGACGATAACCAGTACTTGTCCAGGGGTGTATCGAGATCCAGAACACCCTGATCCACCAGTCTCAGCACCGCGTAAGCAAAGACCGGTTTGGTCAGGGAAGCCGCCTCAAAGCGTGTTTCAATCGAAACGGGTTCATCGGCTCCTGCGCGCTTGACGCCAAAAGGAAGAACGGCAATTTCTCCATCGTGGATCAGGGCCAGTGACAGGCCAGGCACCTCGGCGCGCGCCATGAGGTCGGTGATGGTCTGGCGCAGGTCGGACTGGGCACAAGTATGGCTATAGCTGAGTACCAGAAAGTGACAAATGAAGAGACTTCGGAGCATCGGCTTGATCATGGGCCAAACTTACACATTATGAGGTGCTCGGGCAGGAAAGGATGCTCCGGTATAACGAAAGTTAGATATCGGACTGGACGGTGAGCCGGCAACTTTGGCAAGTACTTGATTACATCATTTAAACCTAACATCATGTCATTAGCAAAGCAGTACTGTCGCGAGATCCTCCGCGAACTGGATCATTTGCCGGTCTACCTTCCGGGTCGCAACGTCCAGGTCGGTGACGTCATCAAGTTCGGACGGATCAACATGTTTACCAGGCCACTTGGCGAGTTCGATCTGATCACCACGCTCGATCAACTCAAGGTAGACGTCCAAACCCGTAAGGATCCGGAGCCCGACCCAATTCTTTACGCGAGTAAGAGCGGTGTTTCAATTTCATTTAAGCTGGGTGCCGGAAATGGCGCCGGAGCGAACGGATCTCTGTCGGTGGGATTTACGAAGGAAGGTACCGTGTACCTGGCCGCGCTGGGATGCGTCCGCGAAGAAATGACGAATGTGCACGCCCTCGCCACACAGCTCACTCCGCATCGCGATCAGGTCGACTGGAACAACTGCTATATTGTCACCAGTGTCACCACAGCGGCCCGTGCCGTGATGATGCAGTCCAACTCCAACCGGGGCCAGCTGATGATCTCCGGTGACGCGCAGGGACTCAACCCGATGGGAGGTGGTCCGATCAATGCCAACGCCAAATTCTCAGTCAGCTCTTACAAGGATGCGTCGTTCATCAAGG
>JAWWBX010000368.1:0-4014 GCA_033720735.1 Saprospiraceae bacterium | reverse complement strand
GGTAAAGGAAATTGTGCGGTGCGAAGCCCAGGGGGCCTACACGACCTTTCACATGCGCAGCAAGGCATCATTACTCGTCAGCAAGACCCTGAAAGAATACGAGCAACTTCTCGACGGCCATGACTTTCTGCGCATCCATCAGTCGCATCTGATCAACCTGCATGAAGTGGAGCGGTATATCAAGTCTGACGGGGGCTACGTCATTCTGCGTGACGGTACCAAGCTGGGGGTGTCGCGCAGCAAGCGAGAGCAGTTTCTCGAAGCGATGCGCAGGCTGAAGTAGCAAACGCAAGCCCGGACACCTCCGGAAATCCACTCGAGCGACATGGCAACAAATGCTCGATCGTCGTCAACGCTGAATAGATCGATGGAGACGCCCCGGGAAATTCTCCGTACACATGTAGTGTCGGCACCTAAATAGACATTACATTTATCTTTAATATATTAACGATGATCACAGTTGCGATTCTCACTGGTGGACCAGGCGCCGAACGCGGGATTGCCTTGAAAAGCGCGGAGCTGGTCAAGACGCATCTCGACCCCGGCAAATACCGACACTATACCATTTTGCTGGAACCGGAAGGATGGTTTGAGCAAGAGTCGGGAGTGCGCATCGACCTCAACGACTTTTCCTTACTGCAGGACGGAGATCGCATCCGGTTTGACTTTGTGTTTCTCATTATTCATGGCACTCCGGCCGAGGATGGGAAGTTGCAAGGCTACTTTGAGTATCAGAACATTCCGCATAGCACTTGCGATACCCTGACCTGTGCGCTCACATTCAACAAACAGTGGTGCAAAGACCTGTTGCGGGTGCACGGTGTTCCGATGGCAAGATCGCAGGTGGTGCGGGCAGATCAGGTCAACGAGGTCGCCCCGGACGAGTTTGCTTACCCCGTGTTTGTCAAACCCAACAATAATGGCTCAAGCTACGGGGTCAGCCGGGTGGAGACGGCCGATGCGTTGCCGGAGGCACTGCAGTTGGCAGCCCGTTACGACCATGAGATCATGATCGAAGCGCTGATGCAGGGTCGGGAGTTTTCATGCGGGGCGGTTCGCGAAGGGCACCATGTGCACGTGTTTCCGCTTACGGAGATTATTCCCGATGGGGTGTTCTTTGACTATGCGGCCAAGTATGAGGGAGCATCCCAGGAGATCACACCGGCCAACGTCGAACCCGAATTGGCCAGGAAGTGCCAAAACCTGACAGCCAGGTTGTACAAGACCCTGAATTGCAAAGGCATGGTGCGCTTTGATTACATTCTCGAGGAAGGGGAGTTCAAGCTACTTGAAGTCAACACCATTCCGGGCCTGTCGGAGGCGAGCATTGTGCCACAGCAGGCGTTGGCCTACGGATGGACAATCAGTCATCTTCTGGATGTGGTGGTACAGGACGCCATGCAATCAATCGACCCCCACTGATCACTCCCATTTTGCGGCTGAGGAATGCGGCACGGGCTCCTCAAGCAGCTGCATCAGGCCGGCAATATTGTCTGCTGTGAGCAGAAGCCGTCGCGCGCGGGGGAGTACAAACCCTTCATTCACCATCCGGTCGGCCATTGCCAGCAAAGGATCGAAGTAGCCGTCGACATTCAACAAGCCGACGGGCTTGTGATGTAAATGCAATTGTGACCAGGTGAGCGTTTCAAACAATTCGTCAAGGGTGCCAAACCCGCCGGGCAGCGCGATAAATGCATCGGACAGATTGACGATCGTCAGCTTGCGCGCGTGCATGTCCGGCACGACCAGCAACTCGGTCATTTCGGTATGTGCCACCTCCTTGTCCTTGAGGGCCAGAGGGATCACACCGATGGCCTTGCCACCCCGTGCCAGGACCCGGTCGGCCATCACGCCCATCAGACCGATACTCCCACCGCCGTTGACCAGAGTGATCTGTCGGTCGACCAAATAGTCCGAAACATCAAGGGCGACTTCAGTATAGCGGGGGTGTTGACCCGTACGTGACCCGCAGTACACTGCGACACTGGAAAGCGTTGACATCTTCTGAAGATACTACCTCCAGCGGAATGCCTTGTCATCAATTGCACGCTGCGTCGCGAGGATCCCGTCGAGGTGATCGACTTCATGCTGCAGCAATTCAGACAGGTCGCCGTCCAGGTGCCAGGTTTCCTGCTCCCAATCCAGATTGGTAAAGTGCAGAGTGCATGACTGATGACGGCGGACGCGTACCAACAGGTTGGGAAAGCACATACAGTCGTCCCACAGCTCAAACAGCTCTTTGCTCAGATCGGTCAGGACCGGGTTGATCATTGTCACGGGTTTGTCGATGTGCATGCAAATCAAGCGCTTGCGAATGCCCATCTGCGGAGCAGCAACTGCGCGGCCGGCTTGGTACCGGCGCCTGAATTGCAGAATAATCCCGTCAAGGCCCTCGGCCCACTGCATCACCTGCGGCAATTCGTCACGCGTGATCGGGTCCGAAACTTCATACAGTCGCGGGTCCCCCAGCCTGAGCATGTCATCCAGTTGCATCTGTGCGAATTATTGTGAGAGATACTGCGCCGGCACGTCGTAACCGAGTGACCTGGCGGTCTGTGCGGCCTGCACGGATTCAGCCAGCCGGCCCATACTTCTCAGGATCTGTGCTTGGGAGTAATAGTACAAACCAGTATTGGGACGCAGCTGGATTGCCGTGTTGACCGACTGCAAGGCTGCGTCATAGCGCTGCAAGCGCTGTAGCGACAGCCCGCGGAAGTAATGCGCCTGCCAGTTGTCGGGCTCGATCTGGAGGCACCGGTCGTAGTCAGCAATCGCATTCTCATACTGACGTACCTGATTGTTGAAATAGACCGCCGCCCGGTTGATATATCCCTTGGCATAGTTAGGGTCAATGCGCAGCACCTTGTTAAAATCAGCGAGCGCCTGGTCCATTTGCCCGAGATTGAGATAGGCGACTCCACGATTGTTGAGGGCTTTGATGAAACGCGGGCGCTTGGCCAGGACCACGTTGTAGTCCTCGATGGCTTCCTGGTTGCGACCCAGGTCCCGTTTGCAGTTCCCGCGATTGACCCAGGCCTTCCAGAACGAGGGGTTGAGCTCCAGCGTTCGTGTAAAGTCAGCCATCGCTTCCTCGTATCGCCGCAAGTTGAGATAGAGCGTGCCGCGGGAGAACCAGGTCTGAGCACGGCGCGGATTGATCCGCAGGCTCTCCGAATAATCGGCCAATGCAGCGGCCACGTCGGTGTCTTCGAGCTCACCACCCCGGTAATGCAGAGCCACCCAGTTTTCCGGGTAGTTGTTGACGGCCTGGTCATAGAGTGTCAGGCTCTTGTCCCATTTAATTGCCTGCCCAAACGTCCCGGCGGCGAACGCAATAGCGATAATGGCGAGTACCAGGTGCCCGTATGTGAAGGTCTTATACACCAGCCCTTTGAGACGGGTGAGTGCGAAAACGGAGATCAGCATCAGGACACCCAGGCTCGGCACGTAGGTGTATCGGTCGGAGCCAAAGTTGGTTCCCGGACCCTCTTCGATCAAAATCGGGGAGATCGTCATCGTAAAGAACAGCAAGCCCGTGATCAACAGCGTGCGATACTTTTTCAACACAAAAGGAAGTGCCCAAATGGCTGCAGTCAGGACAAACAAGCCGTGGATCAGTGCACCCGGAAATGCCAGCAAGAACTCGCGCGGGTACACCAACGCCAATCGCACCGGAAAGATGGTATGGAGCAGAAAGAAAAGGTAGCGGAAGTTGGCGATCAGGACTTGCTGATAGGCACCCGGCACCTCGGCAATGCTGCCCGGGGGAGCTGCTGCCCCTTCTCCAAACCCTCCGATAAACGTTTTGGCTTTAGGATGATACAAAACCCCGTAGACGATCAATGCCAGGATTACCCCCAACACCATCGGCCACTTTTCCAGGACCATCGCCTTCCAGTCCCGGCGGCCGCTGGCCCAGTCCATCAGAAAGACTACCCCAAAGAGACTGATCGCCATGGACTTCGAGAGCAGACTCAGGATGTATAAGGCTCCGGCAAAGTAGAGATACCGGCG
>JAWWBX010000367.1:0-4015 GCA_033720735.1 Saprospiraceae bacterium | reverse complement strand
TTCCGGTGTACACCGGGTCGAGCGGCACGGCATGCGCGGCTTCAGTCTTGAGGATGCGACTGATGAGCTCGTCATCCCACCTGCCCAGACCTCCCAGGTGAAAGCCGTCGTCGACCGTGATCCTCCTCGGCACGGTACCCTTTGTCCATGACATGGCCTCAAAGAATGTTGGGATAAACAACTTCTTGGGCACCGCGGTGATCACGTGCAGCTGCGCCCGGCCGGCCAGCCCCTGGGCGATGCCGGCGGCTGTCCCGCCAGTGCCGCCAGCCACGACCCAGTGATCTGGCAGGTACCCGAGCTGTTGCTCGACCTCAGCGACGATCTCGGCACAACCGCGGATTGCGAGTGTGTTGGTTCCTCCTTCCGGGATGATCCAGGCATCCGGATGGCGTACCTTGAGGTCGTCTAGAAAGTCCACGTCTCTTCGCCTGGCGTATTCCGCACGGCTCAACATGATCAGATGAGCTCCGGCTTGTCGTACGAATTGCAACACCGGGTTGGCTGGATCATCAAAGGGTCCGCGCAGATACATGGTCGCCTGCAGCCCCTGATCCCTGGAGATCCCGGCCACGGCGTGGATGTGATTCGAAAACGGGCCTCCGAAGGTCACGATGTGCCCGGTCCCTCGCTCGCGCATGGCCGACAGGTTGTATTTCAGCTTGCGCCATTTGTTCCCGCCATATACGGGGTGCAGGAGGTCGTCACGCTTGACATGAATTGTGATGTCGTGATCCCAGGGGATCTGCTGGACGGGACTGGGAAGGTCCGGGTTGCGCATGCTTCAAGTTACTCTTCCGGACACAAAAAAGGGCCGCGCCATCGCGCGACCCCGGATCAAGGAGTAAATACCCCATGACCAACCAAACTTCGACTTGTATTTCTTTGATGTCGCACACCTGCGGTGCACCACGCGTTGTCTGGATATCTTAAAAGACAGCCCAAAATCCGGGAAGTTGCTCTGATTACGGCGTAATGATCACCAACCGCTTGCTGCGCACTGCATTCTGATTCTGATCTACGAGGCGGTAGATGTAGGTGCCTTTCTTGAGGTCTGACAAGTCCATCGGCACGGTCCGGTTGCCATCCACGAACAAGGGGCCGAGGGATCGTTGCTTCACGCCAAGGATACTGTAGATCTCCAGCGTATACTGCCCCGGGCGCAGATTCACGAAATCGAAGCGGACCTCTCCGAACGACGGATTCGGGTAGACGAAGACGTCGGGCACTTTCGGGAAATTGGTGATGAGGCGGCCCCCGTACGGCGTGGCTTTGAAATCGACCCGTTTGACTTCTCCACCGGGATCCATATGCACCACTGCTACCGGCTCGGCAATCGACGGGCTCCAGAAGGTGTAGATCGTACCGTTCTGAAGCTCGTACGGCAGAGCCATCGTCACACGGGCATCTGCAGGCCTCCAGCGCCCGTTCCGAAAATGCTCAACGATGACCTGTGACTGGATCTCGCGCCGTTCGCGATACACGCCGTATTGTCCGCCGGGCAGGAGCAGCGCCCCGCTGCCATCCGTTTCCACGGACATGGCGTACTCCACGCGCAGGCGCAGCGAATCGGCAGCCCATTGATCAGTCAGGCCAAAGCTGGCATGAGCACGCTGGGGGATCGAGAAGGTACAGGTCCCGGTCATGGTCGCCTCTGTGGGCCTCAGGGCGGTGCTGCGCAGTGGGATCGGCGGATCACACACGCCGGTGGTCGTCACGTTGTCCGTCAGCGGAATGCGAAATCCGGTCAATGACATGCCGCTTTCACTCACCGCCGCAAAGCGTTCCACCCCGTCGGCATCCAGCATCACCAGGTCAGACCGGAGACGGCCGGCCCGGCCGTTCGCGACGGGGCGCACATACACCTCGTGCACGTAGGGTGCCAGCAGCGAGCTGAAGTCCCAGAATCCGGTTTCGGCCTGCAGGGCCGGCAGAATCTCCTGGGGCAACTGGTCTATGGACTTGTAGATCGTATCACCCGGTTGCAGAAAGCGGATCTGCTGTTCTTGCGCTCTGCCGGCCGCGATCAGGCAGGTAAACAAGATGATATGACCGAGTCTTTGATACATGCGGATTCCCTCCCAAAATAGGGTATTTGCCTACTCAAAGGTCTGCAGCGCCACAAATTTGTTGTACTCGCCGTCCAGTTTCTGGAGTTCTTCGTGGGTGCCGTGTTCGACGATGCGGCCTTCTTTCATCACGTAGATCGCGTCGGCGTGCCGGATGGTCGACAGACGGTGTGCGATGATGATGGAGGTCCGCCCGCGCATCACATGCTCGAGGGCATCCTGCACCAGACGCTCGGATTCCGAGTCCAGTGCGGCGGTGGCCTCGTCGAGGATCAGGATCGGGGGATCATTGAGCAGAGCGCGGGCGATGGTGAGACGTTGACGCTGCCCCCCGCTCAGCTTCATGCCGCGATCACCGATGACGCTGTCGTAGCCATGCTCCGTTTCAGCAATGAACGTATCGGCGTGCGCGTGCCGGGCGGCCTGGTCGACTTCATGGTCAGATTTCTCATCGGTCGAAAAGACGATGTTGTTGCGAATGGTGTCGTTGAACAGGATGGCGTCCTGGGACACGATTCCCATCCGGGCCCGGAGATCGTGGATACGATAGTCGCGGATGTCGACGCCATCGATGAGGATGGCCCCCTTTTTCACGTCATGAAAGCGCGGGATGAGGTCAGCCAGTGTCGACTTGCCAGAACCCGAGGAACCGACCAACGCGATGATCTGCCCCTTCCGGATCGTCAGGTTGACATCTTTCAGGACCTCTGTCTCGGATTCCGGATACGAGAAGCTGACGTTGCGGAACTCGATCGACTCGCGGAAATCAGCAAATGGCACCGCGTTGGGTTTCTCATCAATCTTGTCCTCGATCAGCATCACCTCGTTGATCCGCTCCACGGCCGCAAGGCCTTTCTGGATGCTGTAGTATGCCGCCGCAAAAGCCTTGGCCGGGTTGATCACGTAGTAGAAGGCCACGATGAAGGCAAAGAATGTCTCAGCTGCCAGCTCACCCGAGAACACCTGCCGTGAGCCGTACCAGAGCAGGACGATCACCACGCTGACCCCCAGAAACTCTGAAAGTGGCGACGACAAGTCGCGGCGCCACAGGATGCGGTTCATCAGGCGGCGGTAGCTGTCGTTCTCTTCCCGAAACTTGCCGGCCTGGAGGCGTTGGGCGTTAAAAGCCTTGATAATCCGCATGCCTCCCAGGCTTTCTTCGACGATAGAGACCAGCCGCCCCAGCATGCGCTGGGCACGCAGTGACTTTTTCTTGAGTGTGCGCGAGACACCGCCGATGATGAAGATGGTGAAGATGAGCAGCACAAACACGAACAGGGTCAGTGTCGGGCTGATGTAGATCATGAAGGCGATGCTGCCGATCAGCACGATCGGCTCGCGGAAGGTGGTCTCCAGCACACGCAGGATGCTGTTCTCGATCTCCTGCACGTCGGTGGTGATCCGGCTGATCAGGTCCCCCTTGCGCTCCCGCGAAAAGAAGGCAAACGGGAGGTCGATGAACTTCTGGAACATCGCCTGCCGCACATCCCGGGTCACCCCGTTGCGCACAAAGGCCATGAAGAACATCGACAGGTACCTGAACAGGTTTTTCATGAAGAACAACACCACCAGCACGATACAAACGATGGTGAGCGCCTCCTCCTTGGAGCTGTTGAGGATCAGGTCGCTGTACAGGTACTTGACATATTCCGCCAGGTTGGACAGGGAGAAATCCGGCTTGTCCACGACGGGCGGCTGGCGGTCGAGCAGGATCTGGAAAAAGGGGATGACCGCCGGGATGCTGACGACCATAAAAATGGCCATGAGCACGTTGGACAGGATGTTGAGGGCCACGTACTGCTTGTACTTCTTGACGTAGCCGAGCAGTTGGATAAATTCCTTCATGGACCCGGTGAGTTACTCCTCGGGGGTGTTCAGCTTG
Source organism: Saprospiraceae bacterium (assembly GCA_033720735.1). Classification (GTDB taxonomy): domain Bacteria; phylum Bacteroidota; class Bacteroidia; order Chitinophagales; family Saprospiraceae; genus B8-G4. Next base: position 64 of record JAWWBX010000367.1, on the reverse strand, counting down.
AACGTGTTCATGAAGGAGGTATCAAACTCGCCCGCTCTGAACTTCTCGTTCCGCATCAGTTGCT
>JAWWBX010000366.1:0-4031 GCA_033720735.1 Saprospiraceae bacterium | reverse complement strand
CGTTCCATGTTGCGGCATGCGATCCAGCGGGCACCAGGGGCGACGCCGATCGTGTCCATCCCAGCGCGGCCAACCATGGTACCCATGGTATGCGTTCCGTGCCCGTTGTCGTCGCATGGCTCCCTTACATCAAGCCCGCAAGGATTGTTCTCCGGCGCCACGATCGAATCCATATGCAGTGGACTGATGGCATGGATCGCGTCGTGCCAGTGATAATTGTGGTCGACCGTATCCTCCATGGTGCCAAGGTACCTGGTGTGCAGCGCCGGATGGCGCCAATCGTAGCCAGTGTCTCCCCCGGCGACCACGACGCCCTGGCCGGTGATCCCCATCGCCCACACGCTGTCGGCCCCAATACGCTGCAGACCCCATTCGATCCCATTCGAGCGCAACATCTCCACCGGATGCGCAGGCTGTTCCATCATCAAAGGGGTATTGCGGGTGATGCGGGTGACCCCGGGCATGCCGGCGATGTGCCCGATCTGATCGGTGCGCAGGCGGGCCCAGACTGCATTGACCACTGAAAACGTGCGGAATGATGCACCCTGTTCCTGCAGGTACTCCACGACCTCCGCCTGCTGTATGCGGGCCTCGCGCAGTAAATGGTCATAGACTGCAATGCCTTTGTCCTCTTTGCCGGCGTTTGGCATTTGCGGTACCGCCGGCGACAGGTTGAAAGCGATCAGGACTTCATGGTCTGGTGCGGTGTCTATCGCCTGCGAGGGGAGCGAAAGGGTGGCAGACCCGGGTTGTGCCAGGCCGTTGTCCGACGACAGGACGATAAGCCAAAGGAGTACGATCCACCTGCGTAACGCGTGCGACGGGCCGCGATGAACTATTTTCTGCATCGGCTGGTTTGATGATGTATCTCACACCGATATGGATCGTGTGTGAGAAACTGCTTATTTTTGCTGCGCTTTGTGCAGATCAGTGTGCTGAACAGCGTTTAAATTACTACGTATGCCAAGAAAGAAACGCGAAAAAACGAGATACACCAAAAAGGAGCTCGCGGTCTTCTCCAAGCTGATCGACGAGAAGCTGAAGCAAGCCACTGAGCAACTTGAGTTCTATCAGAGCCAGCTCGAAGAACTTGCTGACAACCCCGATTCGAAGATCAAGGGTCTCGATGATGGTGTCAGCACAGTGGAGAGCGAGCGTCTCTCGACACTTGCCGCACGTCAGCGCAAACTGATCCAGCATCTGGAGAATGCCCAGATCCGGATCAAGAATAATGCCTACGGCGTCTGCCGCGAGACGGGCAAGTTGATCAGCAAAGAGCGGTTGATGGCTGTTCCGCATGCCACCCTCTCCATTGAAGCCAAACAAACCCAACGACCGTAGCTGGCACTACAGGCCAACGCCTGATCGTGCAATCAAGGGCTTTGCGTGAAGCGATCCAGATTTGTCATACTCATCGTTTTAGGTGTTCTGATCCTGGATCAGGCCCTGAAGATCTGGATCAAGACCCACCTCACATACGGTGAAGAGTTTGGCCTGCTCGGGCTTGACTGGGCGCGCATCCATTTTGTGGAGAACGAGGGCATGGCCTTTGGCATCTCATTTGGCGGGGAGTTTGGCAAACTGGCGCTCAGCCTGTTCAGGCTGGTTGCCGTCGGTTTCCTCATTTACATCATTCATGCACTGGTCAAGGCGGGCGAGTCGAAAGGCCTGCTGCTCTGTTTTGCGCTCATCCTGGCCGGCGCCATCGGCAACATTGTAGACAGCGCCTTCTACGGCCTCATCTTTACGGAATCGACCTATCACAGTGTGGCAGAGATGTTTCCGGAGGGCGGCGGCTACGCCTCATTCCTGCACGGCCGCGTGGTAGATATGCTGTACTTTCCGCTCATCGACACCACCCTGCCCGACTGGTTTCCCATCTGGGGTGGCAAGCGGTTCGAATTTTTCAAACCGGTCTTTAATATCGCCGACAGTGCTATTTCGGTAGGTGTGATCAGCATGCTGGTGTTTCACCGGCGCTTCTTGCGCACGGGTCAGTCGTCGGTGACAGCTGCCGCGTCGGGGGCATCCAACGGATCAGACGAAGAGGAATAAAAGCTACGGTTTTCGGGATGAGAACGGTGTGAGAAGCAGGGCGTCAGCGATTACTCGCCATAAAGTTGTTGATCGCTTTTGCGGCCTTGCGTACTACCGGATAGTTGATCGAGTAGTGGATAAACTTCCCATCGCGTTCTGCTATCAGCACATTGGCTGAGCGCAGTATCCTCAAATGTTGCGACGTGATGGACTGTTCGATCTTGAGTGTGTTGTAGATCTTGTTCACATTGATAGTCCCATGTCTGTCGATAAAACCGAGAATCCGGAGGCGGAGGGGGTGAGCCAGTGCACGCATCAACTCTGCGGATACCTGTAGCTTCTCATTCTGGAAAGTAACCTTAGTCTTTCGCATACGAGCTTATTTTGAAAACCTTAGCTCGACAAATATGCATATTTTTTTAATGTGTGCAAAAATTTGCATGAAAAATTACCTATCTATCAGCGGATAGCCGTGATTGCTTAAAGTAAAGGTTGAGGTAAGGAATGTCGCTGCCCGAAATGGCGGGCGCGTACCTTAAAACGGAGATCTGCACCCCGTGTCGCGGGATGCAGATCTGATATGTTTTTTGTTTGAGAAGGGAGTTCTAGCCGGCGAGTTCTTCGACGAGGCGTGAGATCTGGGCGAGACGTTCTTTGTCCAGTGAATAGTAAATAAACTTACCCTGACGCTCTGTCAAAACGACGCCCGCTCTCCTCAGGATGGCAAGATGTTGCGACGCAACTGACTGCTCCAGCCGCAATTTGATGTAGATATCCGTCACGGTCATGGAGTCGTTCTCCTCGAGCAGGTCGATAATCCGCTGGCGGAGCTTGTGATTCACCGCGCGGAGTACCAGCACTGCCTTCCTTAAGTCGGAATAATCCAACTGGATATCCTGGCCCCCCTTCTTTAAGGTCACAGTTTCGTTTTTCTGCTTTTTCATAAGCGTTGACGTTTACATTCATAGAATCTGCCAAACACTATGCCAAAACCTTGCCAAGTTTAGGGTATTAGTAAAATTCATAATATATAAAACGTGTGACCCAGAAAGTAGTTCAATCAACAAAAACTACGTATATGACGGCCGACGTACGTTTCAGAAGGGTGGTTTCACCGATTTGGTGATATGGGGTGCTTTGATGTATTTGGGCGTAAACAACACATTATCAGAGAATTGTGCGCTAAAATAGCGCTCCAGGGCCGGCTGTGCCAAATGCCGTGCATGCACCGCAAACATGTCGATGTTTACGGTATCTCCGCGGGTCACTGCGCGACATTTCTCTGCAGCCGGGCCACAGATCACAATGCGTTCACCGGCGGCGATCAGACGTTCAAACGTCGTCGTATCCACTTCTATTGCCATGTCAGGCAGCAGTCGCTCACCCCTCCCATCAAAGGCGGCGACATAGACCTCCATCCGGCGTGCATCGAGGACCGGGAAATAGATCCCGCCGTCAGGAGAGCGTTCCATCCCCTCGCGCGCAACAGCCTCCAGAGTGTCGACGGCCACCAGGGGGCATCCGCTGGCAAAACAGATCGCTTTGGCCGTCGAGGTGCCAACCCGCAGGCCGGTGTACGAACCCGGGCCAGCACTCAACGCCACGGCCGCAAGCTCATGCGTCGTCATGCCCGCTTCCGCCAGCATGTCGCGTACCTGCGGCGCCAGCATCGCACTATGGTCATACTTGCCAGAGGAGGTACGCTCGGCAATGATGCGATCGCTCCGGCACAATGCCACAGAGCAGTGCCATCCGGAAGTTTCGATGCAGAGGATGTATGGATCTGACCGTTTGGCGGGGCCCATCGAGCTACTTCAACAGAGCGGAATATGCCTTGCCATCCTGCAGCAAACTGATAGCTTCCCGCAGTTCGGGGTCGTTTTTCAGCCGCTGACGTGTCTTGCCGTTCTGGAAGTAGTACCGGCCGACAATATCCATTTCAATCGCTTCGACGATCTCGGCCCGATACCGTTCGAGATGTGATTCCTTGTCTG
>JAWWBX010000365.1:0-4058 GCA_033720735.1 Saprospiraceae bacterium | reverse complement strand
TGAAGGGTGAGGTGTATCGTCCCTTCGAAGTGGTCCCGCCGGCATTCGTCAATCTGTCGGACGAAGTGATGGTGTTTGCAGACACGCGTGAGAAGGCACTGACCGTACGTGTCAAGTCCGCAACTGACGATGTCCGGGGCGCGTTGCGCATTGTGACACCAGAAGGTTGGACTGCGACCCCGGCTGTCATGGAGATCGCGCTGGACCGCAAAGGAGATGAGCAGGTGGTGGCATTCTCACTCACTCCACCCGCAGAACAAGAAGAAGCCGAGATCCGCGCCGAACTGGTCACCGATGACGGCGTCGTTGATCTGGCGCTCATTGAGATCGATTACGACCATATTCCACACCAGACGATCCTGCGTCCTGCCGTTGCCAAGGTGGTCAAAGTGGATCTGCGACGTGCCGGAGACCGCATCGGTTACATTATGGGTGCCGGGGATGAAGTTCCTGGCAGCCTGGAGCAGGTCGGATACGACGTCGACCTGCTCGACGAAAACCACGTCGACCTGGCCTTGCTCAAGCAGTATGATGCGATCATTCTGGGTGTGCGGACATACAATACGTCAGAGCGTATCCGCTTTATCCAGTCAGCCCTTTTTCAGTATGTAGAGCAGGGTGGCACGCTGGTGACACAGTACAATACGAGTCGTCGCACCAATGCCGAACAGGTAGCCCCCTATCCGCTCAATTTGTCACGGGTCCGGGTTACTGACGAATCGGCCAAGGTTGAAGTACTGGCTCCGGACCACCCGGTGATGCATTACCCCAACAAGATCACTTCTGATGATTTCGATGGTTGGGTGCAGGAGCGCGGGTTGTACTTCGCTGATGAATGGGATGCGGCGTTTGTGCCGGTCTTGCGGATGCACGATCCCGGTGAGGAACCCGCCGATGGTAGCCTGCTGATCGCGCAGTACGGGGAGGGCCATTTCGTGTATACCAGCCTGAGCTGGTTCAGGCAACTTCCAGCCGGTGTGCCCGGGGCGTTTCGGTTGTTCACCAATCTGATCTCACTCGGCCAACCGTCCAGGTCCTGATGCTGCCAGTGCAACCTTCTCCTGACGGCCCTCCGGCACCATTCAGAACGTGGAAGCAGCTCTTTTGGGCTGTACTGATCATCCATGCCCTCATCATCCTTTGCTTTTATCTGTTCACCCTGCGCTTTCATCCCGGCTAGGCTCCGACGACTATGCTGAACACACTTGACTGGATCGTCCTCCTCGGAACATTGCTGGCCATTGTCGCCTTTGGCATTTACAAGACCCGTGGCAAGAAAAGCGTTCAGGGTTATTTGCTGGGCGGCAACGAGGCCAAGTGGTGGACCATCGGTCTTTCCGTCATGGCGACACAGGCCAGCGCGATCACTTTTTTATCCACCCCTGGTCAGGCCTACGCAGAGGGCATGGGGTTTGTGCAGTTTTACTTCGGCCAGCCGCTGGCCATGCTGATCGTCTGTATCACGTTCATTCCGATCTTTTACCGCCTCAAGGTGTATACGGCGTACGAGTATCTTGAATCGCGATTCGACCGCAAAGCACGCAGCCTTGCCGCCGTGTTTTTCCTGATCCAGCGGGGCATGGGGGCCGGGATCACCATCTATGCCCCGGCCATTATCCTGTCTACGATCCTCGGATGGAACCTCAATTACACCATCCTGATGATCGGTCTGCTCGTCATTGTCTATACCGTATCGGGGGGCACGAAAGCGGTCAGCCAGACGCAGAAAGTACAGATGGTGGTGATCCTGGTGGGTATGGCCATCGCCTTTGTGACCCTTATCAACTATATCCCCGATGAGTTTTCTCTGCGGGAAGCCTTCCATATCGCGGGAGCGTCGGGAAAAATGCAGGCGGTCGACACCCAGTTTGACCTCAACAACCGGTATAATATCTGGTCAGGGCTGCTGGGCGGGCTTTTTCTGGGGCTCGCCTATTTCGGTACCGACCAGTCGCAGGTGCAGCGGTACATCAGCGGGCGTTCGATCCGCGAAAGCCGGCTGGGGCTGGTCTTCAACGCATTGCTCAAGGTACCCATGCAGTTCTTCATCCTGCTGACCGGTGTGCTGGTGTTTGTCTTTTATCAGTTTCACCAGGCACCGATCTTCTTCAACGCACCGGAGTATGAGGCGGTGATGGAAACCGACCGGAGGGCCGATTTGGCCCAACTGGAGGACACGTATGATCAGTGGTTCGCCGACAAGCAGGCACTCAACCGTGCGTACATCGATGCCCGGCGTTCCGGAGACGAAGCGGCTGCAGCCACGTTGCGGGATCAGATCACTGCGGCAGATGAGCGTGAGCGTGCCATTCGCGATGATGTACGTGCGGTGATCGAGCAGGCACGTCCTGATGCCGAGACCAACGACCGCGACTACGTTTTCATCTCATTTATCCTCAACTATCTGCCGATCGGTGTGATCGGACTGCTGCTGGCGGTCATCTTCAGCGCCGCGATGTCATCTACCGCGGCTGAGCTCAATGCGCTGGGGTCGACATCGACGGTCGATCTGTACAAGCGGACTTTCGTCAGGGATCGGTCCGACGGGCACTACGTGAAAGCATCCATGGGACTCACCATGCTGTGGGGGATCATTGCGATTCTTTTTGCCCTTTTTGGGACCCTCTTTGAGAATCTGATCCAGTTTGTCAACATCGTCGGATCGTTGTTTTACGGAACGGTGCTGGGGATGTTTGTCTCAGCGTTCTACGTCAAGCGCATCAACAGTACAGCAGTCTTTATCGGTGCATTGATCGCCGAAGCGGTAGTGCTGCTTTGCTTCTTTTATACGGACATCGGCTTCTTGTGGTACAATGTGATTGGCTGCCTTGGCGTGGTCGTCGTCGGGTTGTTGGTGAGCCTGGTGAGCCGGAAGTAGTGTTTTGAGGAATGGATTCCGAAGATGCCATGACTGCTGCCGGATAGTCAGCAGGGTGAACGCAGTGCAGCTTGACATATGTTAGAAATAGGTAATCTGGTAGTATTTCTACGAAATACTGTACTTCGCCGCAGTTTGGAGTACAGACGTTCGAAGTCTTGGATACTTCGAAAGTCTGTAAGTCAAAAAAAAGCGGCTGACAAACGCCAGCCGCTCCTGTTATTTCGATAGATCGTTTAGGCTACATGCTCTTCCACTCCTCGATGGACTTGGAGTTCATCCGCACGTAGTCCTCATTACCGGCTTCTTTAGCCAGCGTAATGGAGCGTTCGGCAGACTTGATTGCAGCTGAGTAATCTTTCAGTGCAGCCTCGATCAGTGCCTTGTCACGCAGGATCCAGAAACGCTCACCACCTTTCTCAATACACTTGTTGATCCAGGTGAGGGCTTTCTTCATGTCTTTACCTTCTTCATAATAGTAGCGCGCTGCTGCGCGGTAGTCGTTGGCGCTGGGCCCTTCCATGGTAGACGTGATCATGTCCATCACCATCTTCTCCGTCGGCACTTCAATGCTGGTGGTAGCAATGGTATTGGCCCAGGCAAAATGCAGCAGTGCTGAGCTGTTGCGGAGCCCGTCGATCAGGATCATGAAGGACTCTACCTGGACGTCGCCCATCGACCCGGCTTCCGCCGTCACGTCAACCGACTCAGGAGCATCATCGCCCATGTAGGTGCCCACACTGTTGCTGGTGTGCGGGTAAAAATGCAGCGTCCAGTAGGTCTCCTTGGGTGTGGCTGTCACGGCATATGAGCCAGCCGTCAGCTCCTTGCCACCGATCTTGACATCCGTGCTGAAAGTCATTTTCGTGGCGGCATTGGCACCCAGTCTCCACTCCTGGCCGTAGGGAACGAGGCCGCCGAAGATCTCACGATCTTTTACACCAGGACGCGAGTACTCGACAGTAATGTCGGTCAGACCGACGGTCTGCTCATACTTGCAGGACGGACTCGGGGCCGGTGTGTTGATCTGTGCAGTGAGCGCAGTCCCAATGGTCAGCATCAGGCCGGCAAAAAACAGTGTCATCATTGACTTCATAATAGCTGTACGTTTTAATTGTTAGCGAATAGAGGTGATTGTGAGCCGCAAAGATACGGAGATGTGTTCATGTGTTCATGTGTT
>JAWWBX010000364.1:0-4095 GCA_033720735.1 Saprospiraceae bacterium | reverse complement strand
TTCAAGTGACAGGTTCCCCTCCCTTTCAAGGGAGGGGCCAGGGGTGGGTTAAACTGCGCCTAAGGGAGGGGTTGGGGAGGGTTCACCGCAAACCCACCTCCTCCAAAAACTCCTTGACGACCGGCTCCTCGAGATGCTGGGTCCACGCGGGCTCGCTGTTGAGAACGAGAAGCACCGGATCTTTCTCGGCAATACCCTGACGAACGAGATCGGCAGCAGCATCATGGTCGCCCAGGCAGTAAACGACATGGGCCCGGGCGATCGGCGAGACCCAGCGGTCCTGGTAGCGCTGTAAGACATCGCCGTACAGATCCCTGGCTCTTTCCGGCTCACCCATGAGTGCGAGGAGCGCGATACTGGTAAACAGATAAAAATTCGGCATATCCAAGCGGCGCACCCCTTCTTCCAGGGTTGTTTTGGCTTCGTCATGCTTGGCGACAAAGTAGTAGCTGTTGCTCAACATGAAACGCGCAGGGGTCAGACCCGGAAAGTCACGGACGAGATCGCGGAATGCGGAGATCGCGGCCTCAAAGTGGCGACCACGGTAGAGCAACTCGGCAAGGCTCAGGCGGATATTGATGTTCAGTGGATCCAGGTCGAGCGCTTTACGCGCCAGTTCAATGCCTGCTTCGGGTTCACCGATCATTGAGTGATAATAAGCCTTGACGCGGTATGTATCACTCGCGAGCGGATTGAGGCTGACAGCCTTGTTGTACTGCCGTGCTGCTTCGGCAAAATCCCAGTCGAAATAGAAACTGGTCAGCGCCTTCATTACGTATGGTTCAGCGAGGTCGGGGTTGATGCTGATGGCCCGATCGGCGGCCTGGCGTACCAGGGGGAAATTGTCGAGCGGTGGCTTACCATCAAAGTAGATCTCATAGAAATGGGTATACGCCAGTCCGGACCAGGCAAGAGCATACTGGTCGTCCAACTCCCGGGCCTTTTCAAAACATGCCCGGGCCTGACGGATATGTGCCCGCTGATCCAGGAAGTAACGTCCGCGCAAATACCATTGGTAGGCGTGGACATTTTGCGTGGGCGCGGTGACCAGAGGGTGGCGGGCGTGCTGCTCGAGAAGGGTCACTTTCAATTTTTCGGTGATATTCTGCGCGATATCGTCCTGGATCGCGAAGATGTCTTCCAATTCGCGGTCATACCGCTCGGACCACAAGTGAAATCCATCCTCCACATTGATCAGCTGGGCGGTGACTCTGACCCGATTGCCCGCTTTGCGCACGCTGCCCTCAAGCACCGTCGATACGTCCAGTTGTCGCCCGATCTCGCGCAGGTCCATGTCCCGCCCTTTGAACGAAAATGAAGAGGTCCGGCCCGCGACCTTGAGTTCGGGTAGACGAACCAGGGCGTTGATGATCTCTTCGGAAATGCCATCCCCGAAGAACTCCTGATCGGGATCATTGCTCATATTGGTAAAGGCGAGCACGGCAATCGAACTGGTGACCCGGTTGCCTTTGCCTTCCAGTGTGTCAGGGTCAGGAACGGGAAAACCGTCATTGCTGACGGCGTAGATCTCCATGGGTGCAGGCACATTTTTCAGACGGAACTTTCCCAGCGACTGGCAGCTGACCTCGGGCTGATTGCGGACTTCGTCATACACCTTGGCGGACAGAAAGACCGCACCCTCCACAGCGAAACTCTCGACACGGGCAGCCATGTTGACCGTATCTCCGTAGGCCCCGCTGTCATCGTAGGTGACGTCGCCGAGGTGCATGCCGATACGCACGGGTATCTCACGTTCCCGGAACATGATCTGTAATTGCATGCCGCAGGTCACCGCCACTTTGCCGCTGTCGAACAACAACAGGCAGCCGTCACCGTAGTACTGGATGATCCGGCCGGCGTGTTGCGGTGTGCATTGTTCAATGGCCTGGCGAAAGGCGTTGCGCATGTGCACGGCCCGCTGCTCATTCGACTGCATCATGGCGGTATATCCGACAAGATCCGCAAAGACGATCGTGGCAAGCTGGCGTTTTTGCAAGACGCGGGTGTTGGACCTCCAAGATAGGCACTTGGTGCGCAAGTGCTTGGTCAGAGGTATGATTCCTGAAAACAAAGAGGCTGTTGCAAAATTTGAGATCCAGACTCCCTGAAATTCCGTATCTTGATAGAGGTCTGTTCCATCCGGGATCCCCACTTCACCTCAGGACCTTCCGGGTGCATCACAATCCTCTCTTTTTCAGCAAAACCTTGCATGCATGGCATGTACGGGTATTCTCATTTTTTGAAACCAATTAACCTCTGCAGTATGCAAACGAACATTTCTACCCGATTTCTCACCTTTCTACTGATACTCAGCTCCTCGCTGCTCGTTGCCCAATCATATCAGGCCACCCTCACCGGCCATGGTCAGAATCCACCGGTCCTTACCGCTGGATATGGCGAGCTGGAAGCGGAGCTCACCGGAGACACGCTGGTGGTGTCTGGCTGGTTTCGCAATCTGAGTTCGGACCTGGCCGTCAACATCCTCGGAGGCGCTCATATTCACACCGGCTATGCCGGCCGCAATGGCGGGGTCGCACATGCGCTCGTGCTTGATGTTGATGCCAGCCTGCGCAGCGCCCAGGTCGACCCGGCCAAGAACAGATTTTTCCTTTCCGCGGAGCAGCAGGCGTCCCTTGCGGAGCGTGCGCTGTACGTCAACGTTCATTCGGAAGGGTATATGGGAGGCGAATTGCGGGGACAGCTCCAGCCCGCGGCCGATGCGCACTATTCCACGACACTGTATGGCAGCTATCAGACCCCCATGGTGATGTCGACCGGGTCGGGGGCACTCGTCCTTGATCTGGTGGAAGATACACTGACGGTCAGTGGATCCTTTACCGGTCTGTCTTCACCATTGAATACCAATGCCGCCGGAGGTATGCACCTGCACGGAGCAGTTGCCGGCTCCAACGGCGGTATCGAGATCTTCCTCAACGTGGAGTCAGATACCAGTGGCACCAGTGGTATTCTACGTGCTGACAGCAACCGGTTTGTCGTCACTGCCGACCAGAAGGCAGCACTGGCAGCGCGCGCGCTGTATGCCAACGTTCACTCGATGCAGTTTGCTGGTGGCGAACTGCGCGGGCAGGTGGTGGGAACGCCCCTGGCGGTATTTCGCGGGTATCTCGCGGGAACCAACCAGGTGCCGTTCGTGACTTCACGCGCGGACGGTTTGGTCATTGCCGAACTGGGTGCTGACTCGTCATTGGTCGTCAGCGGTTCATTTACCGGAGTCCGGAGCGGGGTGGCCACCCAGATTGCCGGCGGTGCGCACATTCATTCGGGAATGGCCGGGATGAATGGCGGGATTGCCTTTTTTCTCAACAGTGACCTCAATGCGGACAGCACGGCAGGTGTCTTTGCGGCCGACAGCAACCGTTTTTCGGTTGATTCGGCCCAGTACGCGGCTTTGATGCGCCGTGGTCTCTATGTGAATCTTCATAGCAACGCGGTGAATTCAGGTGAGATCCGCGCCCAGCTGTTGCCTGAAAGCCAGATGGTATTCAATGCCAATCTGTGTTCAGCTACTTCGGTACCGGCGGTCAAAAGCATGGGTGGCGGGCTGATCAAGGCGGAACTGACTGGTAATCAACTCACGCTCAGCGGATCCCTGTCGGGTTTGAGTTCTGACGTCGATACCAATATTCTGGGAGGCGCCCACCTGCATCTGGCCGCAGCAGGCTCGACGGGGGGTGTGGCGTTTCCGGTCAACCTGACCTTCGGTGGCGGTTTGACCAGCGCCACCCTGCACGCCGGGGACAATGTCTTTACCCTGGACGAAGATGTGATGAAAGCAGTCCTCGCACGTGGTGCCTATATCAACGTACATACCGAGAACTACGGATCAGGCGAGATCCGGAGCCAATTCCTCCCGGAGGCTCAGGCTTACTTCCTGGCCTCGCTGGCGGGTAGCCAGCAATCCGCGTTGGTACGTACCGGTGCTTCCGGGCAGGCTGTGCTGGAATTATCGCGCGGCGGCAACGTGGTCGTCACCGGGTCGTTCAACAACTTGACGGGACCGTTGGCAACCAATATCGCGGGCGGGGTGCATATCCACGCCGGACGGAGCGGAAGCAACGGCCCGGTCGTGCAACC
>JAWWBX010000363.1:0-4111 GCA_033720735.1 Saprospiraceae bacterium | reverse complement strand
TGGGAGTGCGTGTTTGATCTTGCCCTGGAGAGAAATCCTGATGTTCTCGTGATAGTGACAGATGGTTGGCCTAAGTACGCAAGAGGGAGGAGGATTGACACCAAAGCTGGTATTGACAGAATTGTCCCGCTTGCCAATCAACTCAAGGAGAATGGAACGCGACTGCTCCCTATTGGAAAGAACCTGGCTCAACAAGGAGAGCGAAGTCTGTTTCTCGATATGTTGACATCGGGAGATCAGTCCTCTTTTGTGTATAACAGCGAACCTGCAATGAGTACTCAGGAGGTTGATTATATCATCGTGGACGAATTTGCTCACATACCCGTTGACCGTATCGTGTCTTTGCTTGAATGCCCTCTGGAACGTGGCACCCAACAGATTGAAGTATATCCAAGCCCCAATACTGGCGCATTCAGTCTTGATATTCAGGACTATCCGGGAGCAGAATTTGAGGTCACCCTTTACGACAACAGAGGCAGGATGATGGGCGGATACACGTTAGCGCAACAAGACGGCACCATCTCAATTGCCATGGATTCCCCCACAGCCGGTCAATATTCAGTGGTCCTGACCTCCGGTGAGATGACACTGGTGGGCCGGCTTGTCGTGGTCGATTGAGCTTCCCGCAGACTTCAAACGATTCCGAGACTTTCTAGCCTAACCGGACCCTGTCTAACCTCTAACCTCTAACCTCAGTGCCCTAGTGCCCTAGTGCCCTAGTGCCCAGGTGTTCCAGCTCCCAAGTGTTCATGCGAAGCCCTGACAACGAAGTGCAGCTGAGTTCGTCAGGGTGCTTGCCCTGAAGTCGTAGGGCACCGGCGTACTTTAGGGCTTGCTCTGAGGTAGAAAGACACCGGAGTCGTTCAGGGTTCATGTATTCTGGTGTCTGGCATCTGGCGTCTGGCATCTTTATTAAACGCGAAGAACGCAGAGCACGCGGAGAACACCTGAGCCTCCCGCAGACTTCAAACGTTGCCGAGACTTTCTAGCCTAACTGGACCCCGTCTAACCTCTAATTTCTAACCTCTAACCTCTATTAATCAGCTCATACCCATCCCTGATCCCCTTGTCGGTTGCAGGGATGCCTTCCTTCATCCATACCGGCATGGGCTTGTCCATCAGGTAGTGATCGAAGAACTGCTGCATGCGCACATTGAAATCCTTGCGGTTCTGCAGCTTGAGCGGCCAGTGCGGCTCGCCGTTGTAATTGAGCATCCAGGCGGGCTTGCCGAGCCTGCGCATGGCGACAAAGAACTCGATCCCCTGGTACCACGGCACGTGCCCGTCGCTGTCGTTGTGCATGATCAGTACCGGGGTGTTGATCTTGTCGAGGTTGAAGATCGGTGAGTTCTCCAGGTACAGCTCGGGCTTCTCCCACAGCGTGGCGCCCAGCCGGCTCTGGGTCATTTCGTACTGGAACATCCGGCTCAGGCCGGTCTGCCAGCGGATGCCGCCGTAGGCACTGATCATATTGACCACGGGGGCACCGGCCTCGGCGCAGGCGAAGATGTCGGTGCGTGTGAGCAGATCGGCGATCTGATAACCACCCCAGCTGTGGCCCTGCACACCGATGCGGTCGGGGTCGATGAAGCCCTCATCGATCAGCGCCTGGGTGCCGGAGACGACAGCATTGTAGGCGCTCTCCCCCGGGTATCCGATCTTGTAGGGGATGTCCGGGTTGAAGATGACGTAGCCGCGGCTTACATAAAAACTGTAGTTGATCGTCGAGCGATGCGGGAAGGGCGCCCGGTGGTTGTGCAGTCCGTTCGAACTGCGCTCGTAGAAGTTGACGATCATGGGATATTGCTTGCCGGGGTCAAAGCCGTCGGGCTTGAAGAGCAACCCGTCGATCTCCTGCCCGTCGAAAGCAGTCCAGGTGTAGACTTCGGCGGTGCCCCAGCGGTAGTCGGCCTGCTGCGGATTCATGTCTGAGATCCGAGTCGAGGACTGGAACCAGTCGCTGGTGAGATGGAGGTCCCGGAATTCCCGGAATGTCTCGCGCGTAAACAGGACGACATCCGCATCCCGTGCTTTCCGCGGCCGGTTGGTAAAGCGGGCATCGGCCATGATCAGCGGACGGAGCTGACCGGTGTTCAGGTCGAGCTGCGCGTACCCGCTGGCCCTGGTCTCCTCGTTGAACACATAGAGGAGCATCGGTGTATCGGGATCGATCGCCCGCTCGTCCGGGTCGAGGCTGATGTAACGATACTGGGTTTTGCTTGCCCGCCCGTTGGTCAGGTTGACTGCCGGGGCTCTTCCGGTGGTCGGCACGCTCCAGATGTCGTAGCGGTCATAGATCAGCATGCGCTCATCGCCTTTCGTCCAGCCCGCCATGCCGTACGGCCACGGGTCAGAGGGCTGGTCGTGGAGTTCGTTGGACAGCGACACAGGGATCGAACGCGTGGTGCGGCGGGCACTGCCGTCGACCGACGAGATCTCCCAGACACCCTTTGACCGGCTATACCAATACACGTAATTAAAACCTGGCGACAGGCGCGGATTGCCGTCGGTGCCCTCGATCAGTTTGGTGCGGGTGTGGTCCTTCAGATGGTGGACATACACGTCGCGTTTGGTGACGCCGGTCCACGACATCTCCCGCAGGTAAGGATCCTCGCGGTAGAGGATGACATGCGGACTGTTGCGGTCGGGATCAAGGCGGTCCTCCGGCAGGGTCTCGTTGGAGATCAGCTGCATCGACCCGTTGGCCAGATCCGCGACAGCCAGAAAACTGCGCTCCCGTTCGCGTCGTGCGCGTACGCTTTGCTGGGTGTACAGCCGTTCATCCTGATAGTGCCAGACTTCCACGCCGGGGATTTCCTCGTCGAGCAGTGTGGTGTCCTCCAGCATTGGCTCCGGTGCCAGCCCAAAGAACAGGCGGCTGCCATCTTTCGAGAAGTTGATCCCTGCGTGCTCGCTAATCAGCCAGCCTTCCGGAACGAAGTCCATTCCGTTGTCAGCCATGATCATTGCGGAGTCCTGGCCGCGCTTCCAATGGTACAGGGCGAACGGCCGGACGCGGGCTTCTGTCGTGTCCACATCGCCGATAAAGGCCAGCTGGGTGCCGGTGTGGTCAAATCCGAGCTTTTGATACTTGCCCTGCTGAGCCTTGATCAACCGCCATTCATTGTCATTGCCGGCCAGCGCGTACACCCCTGGATGGAGCGTGGAGTCCCGCCCGGTGCTGATCGCAGCAACACCACGGCCCGCGGTGGCGACCGTATAATCGGTGACGTAATCCAGGGTGTCCTGCCGGCCGGTTGCCAGCGTTCTGAGCACCAGGGGATAGCCGTTCTTCTTGGAATAAGATTTGCCTTTTTTCTTTTCAGCCTTGTCGGTCGAATCTGCCGGAGAGGCCTGGGGATCGACCTGGTACGCGATCATGCCTGCCCATTTGTCCGGCACCGTCACTTTGATCAGGTCGGGCACTGTTTGCAACATGCGTGTCCGGAGGGCGTAGATCCCGAGGGTATCGGTGGGGAGGTCGTCCTTCTTGACCTTGCGGCGACGCATCGCTTTGACGGTATCCTCCGGCGGATGAATGGTGAACACCAGGTGCGTGCCGTCGTGGGTCATCCGGGCATCGGTAGCGCGCGGAAAGGACGTCGTCTGACCACTTGGCACATGGTACAGGTATGTGGTGTGATCGCCCTCGCCCGGCGCGACTTCATAGGATACCCACTGTCCGTCTGGTGAAACCAGATAATTGCTGCCGCTGTTCCAGATAGCGAAGTCGGGATGGTCGAGCATTTTCTTTTGGGACATGGCAGGAACAGTGATCACTGCAATGGCAAGGAGTGGCATGTACATTCTCATGTTGAACACTTTGTGAACTATAGATCAAATTCAGAATCGAGTCAACATCATACGGCCCGTGCGCAATCCCCGGCCCCAAAGGGTGCCCTCCCGCCTGTTCAATAAGGAATCAGTGGGTGGGTCGACGGTTGACTGGTCTCTTATTTTGATTCAACGATCTCGATTTACCTTCATCGAGGCTCTGACTGAACATGGGGTCGATCCCACATGTTTGAATAATTTCAAGATATGAAAATCGCGTTGATCGCTCATGATGGCAAGAAGGCCGAGATGGTGGCGTTCTTCCTGCAGAACCAGG
>JAWWBX010000362.1:0-4215 GCA_033720735.1 Saprospiraceae bacterium | reverse complement strand
GGCATTGGTGCACTTCCCCACGAGGTTGAGCTCCGGGACATTTTCGATGTAGGTCTCCAGTACGTCCTGTGCCAGCGGTTCGTCGTCTACAATGATCACATTCATAATTGTTCGTTTGTGTTTTGTTTTGAGAGTTTCAGTTCTGCAGATTCAGCTCGAGATCCACCTTGTAGCGATGGGGTTCGTCGCGCACGTTCAGCTCATAGCCATCCGGATAGATCAGGTTGAGCCGGCGGCGCACGTTGACCAGGCCGATCCCACCGCTCGGCTTGCGATGGTTTTGCACCGGCTTGGTCGGCGCCTTGCTGTTCTCTATTTGTAAATGTACTTTTTGCTGCTCCACTTCGAGGTCGATCCGTACAAATCCTTCCGAGATCTGGTTGTTGAGGCCGTGTTTGAAGCTGTTCTCCAGAAACGGTGTGAACATCAGCGGTGCGATCTGTTGGTCCTTGATCTCACCCGTGACATTGAAAGAGATCTGCACATTTTGTCCTTGTCGCAGACGCTCCAGGTCCAGGTAGTTCTGGATATACTGGACCTCTTTGCGCAGGGGTACCCGCCGTTCATTGCACTCGTACAGCATGTACCGCATCATTTCCGATAGCTTGATCACGATTTCCGGGGCCGAATCACTTTTCTTGAGGGTGAGCGCGTACAGGCTGTTGAGCGTGTTGAAAAGAAAGTGTGGGTTGATCTGTGACTTGAGAAACTTCAGTTCTGACTGCATGGTTTGCGTCTCAAGGTCTTTTTTGTCCCGTTCGAGCCGGAGCCAGTCATTGAGGATCTTGGCCACCGTAGAGCTGGCGGCAATCAGAAAGTTGAACAGGAATACATAATGCTGGGTAAACGTCATGTACTCCTGATGAATCGGCGAATTGGCATAGAGAAAGTACAAGGCGATGGTCTTGATCGGCGTCAGGATCACGACCGAAAGGATGAGGAGACCACTGTAGGTGATAAAGGTCTTCTGGGTCAGGTAATTCGGAATGAGGTAGTTGAGGTTGAAATAGACGATCACGATGTAGAAAAAGACATGGATCAGCTGCTCCGCGATGGAGTACCCCAGCCCGAATTCCTTTTCGTCGATGATAATGAGAAACACAAAGACGACCAGCCACAAAGAGACATGACGGACAATGCGCTTCTGAAACAGCGCAACAATTTGCGACACGAAGTCCCGACTGGAAAGAGCGCTCGCGTCCCTGGTCATCTTCGTTCCGTCATAACGATTTGAGAGATAAGCGAATATATTCAGATACTCAAACATAATCAGATCAAAGAATGGTTTCTCCCGACCGGACTGTCTGTCAGGCTGAGCGGTCATTTGGTCGAATGAGGACCTGCGCGAAGCGGGTGACGGATCCGGCAGGTCGTGAACTTTCCAGGGCCTTATTTTTTATAACTTGAGCAAATCAAAAACGCACATGAAAGATCTTCTCGCAGAAATCAACTACCGCAACGTGGAGGAATACTCGACCGAGAATACCGACGAGCTCAAGCAGCATTACCATCGCATCATCGAGCTGTTGGGGGAGGAGCCGGAGCGCAACGGTCTGATCAAGACCCCTGAGCGCGCTGCCAAGGCCATGCAGTTCCTAACACAGGGCTACCAGCTTGACGCAGCGTCGATCCTCAAAGACGCCCTGTTCGACGAGGAATATTCCGAGATGGTACTGGTCAAGGATATCGAACTGTATTCTTTGTGCGAGCATCATATCCTGCCATTCTTTGGCAAGGCGCACATCGCCTACATCCCCAATGGTCATATCGTCGGTCTGAGCAAGATCCCGCGGCTCGTCGATGTCTTTGCACGTCGTTTGCAGGTGCAGGAGCGTCTTACGCACGAGATCCTGAATTGCATCCACGACACCCTGCAGCCATTGGGTGTCGCGATCGTGATCGAGGCGCGTCACATGTGCATGATGATGCGCGGTGTGCAAAAGCAAAACTCGGTGACCACGACATCGGCGTTTACCGGCGAATTCAGGAATGTGGAAACACGCAACGAGTTCTTGACCCTGATCAATGCGGATTTAACGTAGTTTTGCCGCTATCCATGAAGGCATATCTCTATCCCGGACAAGGCAGTCAGTTTCCCGGCATGGGCAAGGAAGAGTTTGACTCCAGTCCACTGGTCAAAGCGATGGTGGAGCAGGCGGATGATCTCCTCGGCTACCACTTGTCAGACGTGATGTTTAACGGGTCCGAGGAGGACCTCAAGCAAACACGGATCACCCAGCCCGCTATCTTTCTGCATTCCCTGCTGCGCACGCGGATGCTCGGCGATGCGTTCGCACCTGATTGCGTGGCCGGTCACTCACTCGGTGAATTTTCCGCGCTGACGGCGGTCGGTGCGCTGTCGTTCGAAGATGGCTTACGTCTGGTACATGAGCGGGCGGAAGCTATGCAGGCTGCCTGCGAGGTCACCGAGAGCACTATGGCAGCCATCGTCGGCCTGGACGATGAGATCGTAGAGGAGGTGTGTGCCGGGATTGATGACGTCGTAGTGCCGGCGAATTACAATTGCCCGGGCCAGCTGGTGATATCTGGCTCTGTGCCTGGCATACAGGCTGCGGTCGACCGGCTGACCGAAGCAGGTGCCCGCCGTGCGATCGTACTGGCGGTCGGAGGTGCCTTCCATTCGCCACTGATGGCACCAGCGCGTGAGCGGCTGGCCCTGGCCATCGAGGCGGTGGAGATTCGTCCCCCGGCCTGTCCGGTCTATCAGAACGTGAGCGCCACCCCGGAAACGGACCCCGGGCGCATCAAGGCCCAGCTGGTCGAACAACTCACTGCGCCGGTGCGGTGGACACAGACCCTGCAGCGCATGATTGCTGATGGGGTGCAGTCATTCACTGAAGTAGGTGGCCGCGGCGGAGTGCTGACCGGCCTGGTGCGCCGTATCGACCGTACCTTACCAGCTGAAACCGTGTGAACATGAACCTGCGAGATATTTCAAAAGGCACCCTGCTCCTGGCCGAGCCCTTCATGATCGACCCCCATTTCAAACGGGCTGTCGTACTCCTGTGCGAACATGCCAGCGAGGAAGGGAGCATCGGATTTATCCTCAACAAGCCACTGCACATGCAGATCAACGAACTGGTGGCTGATTTCCCGGAAATCGCCTCGGAGGTCTACTTCGGGGGGCCGGTTGCAACTGAAACGGTACATTTTATTCACAACGTTGGTGAGCTGCTGGAAGACAGTGTCGAGGTAAAGCGCGGCGTGTTTTGGGGAGGCGATTTCGAGAAGCTCAAGTTTTTGATCCAGTCCAAACTGGTCTTGCCCGGCAATGTGCGCTTTTTCGTAGGGTATTCCGGGTGGTCGTCCGGTCAGTTGGTCGAGGAGCTCGGCTACAAATCGTGGGTGACTACCGAGATGCACGCCAACTACCTGTTCAAATCGAAGCCCAAACACTTGTGGCAGCAAATCATGTACAACCTTGGCGACCGCTACTCGGTGATTGCACAGATCCCGGAGCAACCGTGTCTCAACTGATCCTGCCGCACCCGGCCAGACATGATCCAGCTTACCAACATATCTCTGCATTTCGGTGCACGGCAGATCTTTGATGGCCTGACGATCACCCTCAAACCCGGCGAAAAGGTCGGACTGATCGGTCGCAACGGCTCGGGCAAATCGACCTTGCTCAAGGTGATTTCGGGACAACTCAAGCCACAAGCAGGGCAGGTCGATATGCCCACCGCATACCGCGTCGGTTACCTTGCGCAAACGGTGGAACTCGACGACGAGATGACACCAAGACAGGTGTGCCAGACCGCGTTTGCCGATGTCCTCGATATTGAGCGGCAACTTGAGGATGTACAGAAACAGCTGGAGAAGGCCACCGACGCCGAAGAGCAACTCAGACTTTCGGGTAAACTCAGCGCCCTCTATGAACGCCTGGGCCATGTCGGTGCCAGCCAGATGGATGAAGAGGTGGAGAAGGTCCTGAAAGGAATGGGGTTTGATGAAGCAGAAATGGACCAACCCATTGCGCGTCTGTCCGGTGGCTGGAAAATGCGCGTTGAGCTCGCCCGGCTGCTGTTGATGCGCCCCGAACTGCTCCTCCTCGATGAGCCGACCAACCATCTTGATATCGAGTCGATCCTGTGGTTCGAATCGTACCTGCAGACGTATGAAGGCATTGTGATCATCGTATCGCATGACCAGCACGTTCTGGACACCGTAACCGGCCGGACACTGGAGATCTCG
>JAWWBX010000361.1:0-4231 GCA_033720735.1 Saprospiraceae bacterium | reverse complement strand
GTTCCGATGCATTGTTTTATTCTGAACCACATGCAGACCTACAGATTGACCATCATTCTTTTGCTGCTAAGGCCAGGACGTCCATTGCACACCGCCGCGCTCAGCGTGTGAATGGCTATTTTTGCCGGCAAGAATCCTTCGTCACTTGGGTGAGACGCTGATCCAGAATCCTGTTCTCGTGCTTTTCCTGGTCATTGCGCTTGGCTATGGCCTCGGTCGCGTACGGATCGGGAACTTCAGTTTTGGGGTGGCCGCTGTATTGTTTGTGGGGCTGGCATTCGGGGCGCTTTACCCCGGCATCCAGGTGCCTGACATCATGATCTATCTCGGGCTGTCCCTCTTTGTCTACTGTATCGGATTGGCCAGCGGGCCCAGTTTCTTTGCGACGATCCGCTCAAATGGTCTGCGCGATGTGGGATTTGTGATCGTGATGCTCGCCATGACGGCTACACTGGCGTTGGGGCTGCACTACCTGCTGGGTTTTGATGCCCAAACCACCGCAGGATTGTATGCTGGAAGTACTACCAACACGCCTGCTCTTGCGGGCTTGATCGATCTCATTGCTCAAAAGGAAACACCGGCTGCTGCACGCACCCTGACCCAGGAAGCCGTTTCGGGCTACTCGCTGGCATATCCCCTGGGCATTATGGGGACGCTTCTCGCCTTTGTGCTCGTTCAACGGTTGTTCCGGGTGAATTATGATGAGGAATGTGACCGCTTGCGTGACCGGTATCCGGTCCGGCAGGAGATCATCACCGTTTCGGTGCGTGTGACCAATCCGCAGATCGCCGACGTGCCAATCCGGGATCTCAAGAAAAAGTATCAATTGAATGTGGTATTCGGCCGGCGCATCCGTGCCGATGAGACGGTCCTGACAAACTGGGACTCCACCTTGCAACCGGGCGACTACGTGGTGCTGGTTGGCGACAGGCGTGACCTCGACCGCGCGATCGGCGTTCTTGGCGAGCAGGCCGCGGATGATTTGCTGACCGATGATTCGGAGTACATCGTGAAGCGCATTTTCGTTTCCAATCCGGATATTGCCGGACAGAAACTGTCAGCGCTCAATCTGGACGAGCAATTTTCGGCAATTGTGACCCGCATCCGCCGGGGCGATATGGACATCCTCGCTAGCCGCGATGTCGTGCTGGAACTTGGCGACATCGTTCGTTTCGTAACGCGACGCAGAGATGTAGAGCCCTTGTCGGTGATGTTTGGTGATTCCTATGAGTCCCTGAGCCGGGTCAATCTGTTTGCGTTTGGAGCGGGGCTTTCGATCGGTTTGCTGCTGGGGATGATCACATTTGAGATTCCCGGTGCATTTTCTCTGAAACTCGGGTTTGCCGTCGGCCCCGTGCTGGTTGCTTTGGTACTGGGTGCCTTGCGCCGGACGGGTCCTGTCGTGTGGACCCTGCCGTATTCAGCCAACCTGACGTTTCAGCAATTCGGGCTGGCGATCATGCTTGCGGGGATCGGGATCAACTCCGGCGATACTTTCATCGCGACTTTGGGCCAGGGATCAGGAGTCTCTATTTTACTTGCCTCGCTGGTCATCAGTTTCGTATCTGCTGCGATCACCCTGATCGTAGGCTACAAGGTGGTCAAGATGCCGTTTGGCATCCTGGGTGGAATGGTAGCACATCAACCGGCAATCCTGGATTTTACGGTCAATCAGGCCGGCAACAAGCTCCCCAACCTGGGCTTCACCCTGATGCTGCCGATCGCCATCATCATGAAGATCCTGTTTGTCCAGCTACTCTATCTTTTTCTGCAATAAGAGCATCTGATGTTACTCGACCCGGGCGAACCAGAGGTTACGCACGCGTCCGTTGGTCATGCTGATCCCGCTGATCTTGTTTTGCTGGTCGCGGTGGACCTTGATGTGCCAGCCGCCTGCCTGGAGGTGGTCGCGCTCTCTGGGAACGATCCGGCGTGCTTCGTGACGAGGGTGATCAATGATCAGTCCTTTCTCATCCTGCCGCAGGATGTAGGCGGTTTCGACTTCGGGGCTGTAGTAGCGGCCTGCCAGTGCCGCAATGTCAGCATCAGACCAGTCCCATGGTTTGAATTTGCGCAAATAGCCATCCAGCACACCATTTTCATAAACGGCGAGCACTGCTTTGTTTTCAATCACCGCTTCTCTGAGTTCTATCTCGTTGGTGATCCCCAGAAAGATGAGATCGCCGGATGGCAGGACGCCCAACTCGGTTCTCTGGTCGTTGTTGACATACAACAACCGGCCATCTTCGGAGACGATCTGCCGGTAGCGCGGATTGCCACCGAGCCATTTGTAATGCCCCTTCAATCTGTCGATCTCGGCGCGGGTGGGTGGCCGGGTACCATGCGATGACGCCGTCACGACTGGCCCTGGTTCGGGCGATGCTTCTCCGTCCAGTAGCAGGTCTGCCAGGGCATATGCCTTGCCGGCCGGACCAGCTGAGGCAGAGTTGCCCAACACTGCAATGCCCAGTTGGTGATCGGGGAAATACACGAGATGCGCCCGATAGCCGCCAATGGATCCGCCATGTACATACTGGGTATGTCCTCGGTAGCGATTGACATTGATCCCGAGCGCGTAATCGATCGTGTCGCCGGACGTTAGCACGGCATTGGTGAGGAATCTGTCGAAGACAGCCGGGCCACCGACACGCTGCGTGCGGAAATTGTCCATCCACCTGGCAAGGTCACCCACGGTGGTGTGCAAATTGCCTGATCCGTGATAGGCCCAGAATTCCACCGATTTGCGATACGCGCCAGGAGGCCCGTAGTACGAGGTGGCGACGTCGGGCACGACCACGGTGTAGTCTTCGCGGAAAAAGGTGCTGTGCATCCCCAACTGTGCAAACACGTGCTCCGTCATCCAGTCGTTGAATGCCTGACCTGTGACTACTTCAATGATCTCAGCGGCAAAAATGAATCCCGTATTACAATACAAGTACTCACTGCCCACCGGGAAGTTGAGCGCACGCTGTTTCTGCATGAACTGCATGAGATCATCGCCTGAGCGGCGGTCGTCGCCTCGCCAGCCGGCAAACTGAAACAACGCATGCAGGCTGCGCAGGCCGCTGGTGTGCTGCAGCATGTGCCGGATGGTGATCGTTTCGCCGAAATCCGGAAGATCGGGGAGATACCTGCGGATGTCGTCGTCGAGCCTCAGTTTGCCCTGCTGTTCCAGCAGCAAGATGCCGAAGGCCGTAAACTGCTTGGAGACGGAGGCTACATTGAAGATCGTCTCGCACGTGTTGGGGGCAGCGTACTCCAGGCTGGCCAGGCCGTACGCTTTCTGACATACGGGTTGGCCGTGGTGCACGATGATCATTGCACCACCTGGCCGATCGGTCCCGTTCCAGTCACTGAAAATACTGTCGATCTGTGCGGAACTGACCCCCAGGGCATCGGGGGTACACGCGCACCCCGGCAGAACCTGCCCTGTCGTTGCAACGGGCAGGAGCAACACGACACAAGCCAGCCCAGCGGCGATGAGCCTTGCTGCCGAAGCCCACATCAACACCTGGCGTGCCATGATCATGGCCACAACCACCCGAAGGTGCCGGCAGTGACCAGAGCATAGATCAATCCGTCGAATACCGAGCGCAGCGTGGCTCCCCAATTCTTGGCTGACCAGATCGAATTCTGGACCAGGGCGAGGGCATATCCCATGAATGCGGCGCATCCTACAAAGCGGAATACATCCAGATAGTCGCCATCAGCGCCCACGGCGTTGACACCAATGTATGCCGAAAAAATACCGACCACCAGACAATAGACAAACCACTGGATGAGGTTGCTGCCCATGCTCATGTCGTTCGAAATCACGGTGAGATAGAAGACCGGCCCACTCTTCACTTTTTCCTGGAAGGCTTTGTCACTCATGCTTTCATCCGGTCCGGGGCACGGCACGATGTAATTACCTTCCGGGATGTCAAAGTTGCCGACCGCATTGCGCACGCCGTCTTCGTCAGGAAGCTTCTTGAAGTCGGCCTTGTGGTATTTGAGAAACATGTGGATGACCGAGCTGACGATGAACACAAAAACCGCCGACAGCACGATCGGCAGCCAGAGGGAGGTAAGGGTGACCATAATGATTGTGGTTTGGTGATCAGATTGTTTCCCAAAAGATACGGAATCGCGATTGAGATGCCAGATGAAAGATGCCAAATACCAGAGGCTGGTCGGACGCTGACCACTGATCAGATTCACAGTATTGATTATCTTTGGCCCCCGCTCAGGC
>JAWWBX010000360.1:0-4256 GCA_033720735.1 Saprospiraceae bacterium | reverse complement strand
TTACTCGGGCTGTACCACCACCTTGCGAGTAGCAACCAGGGTACTGCCGGAGGTCAGCTGGATAAAGTACATCCCGGCACCCCACTGCACCGGCAGTTCGAGTCTGGACTGGCCTGCCTCCCAGGTCCGGGTGAAGACCATCTGACCGACACTGTTGTAGACGGTGATCCGGGCGATTTCCACGGGAAGTTCACTTGACACCTCCACAGTGATCCTGTCGCTTGCCGGGTTGGGGAATACCCGGACATCACCAGTGGCTGCGACCGGCTTCACTGCGGACACCTCTGCATCGAACACCACGACGCGGTCTACGGCCGCCTCAACAATGTTGCCAACGGTGTCGACAGCCATGAAGTGCACTCTGGTTTCGACATCCGGTGTCAGGAAATTCTTGAGGTGGATCTCGGTCGGGCTGCGCCAGTACCCTTCATTCCCATCGGTGAAGACCGTATCGATCACAATGGTATCCTGGGCATTGCTGGCCAGCACAAAGAAACTCTCGATCTCGGGGAAGCGAATGCACAGCCAGGGCTGGTAGGACACCACCGGATCATTCATTTTGCTCAGATCCATCGGCGGGCTGTTCAGCAAGGTGAATCCGTCATCCACATCACTCTGTCCCGCATTGCCAGGGTTGTTGTACGTCACAAACGCGCGTTCGCCGAGGTCATCGGGGAGGTCAGATCCGGGGTTGCACTCGAAAATGCCGAAGAGCGTCGATTGTTGGGGGATCGCGCGTTCCCAATGACCCACTGCTGCCGTGCCACTGACCGTCCAGCCAAAATCGAAATGAAAATCATCGTAATACCCTGCAGACACGAAGATGTCCTCAGTCAGGTTGTCATTGAGGTCAAAGTTGCCGAGTGCGTACTGCCCCCAGGTCCCTGCGAAGATCTGGTAGGAGCCTTCAAATACTTCGGCGAAGCTGTACTGCCCCTCGCCATCGGCCTGGGTTTCGTAGGTAAATACGCCATCGGAAGCCACGATCATCGCACCCGGGACCGGATCTGACGTCGTTGCTGTCAGCACCCTGCCGCTGACCGCGAATCGCTGCTTTGGCTCGAGATAGACTTCCACTTCTGTCAGCACGCCGTTCTCGAAGGTGAGTGGTACTTCCTTGGTGATGTACTCGGGATGCGATACCCGGATCATGTATTCGCCGGGGACCGCCTTGCCCATCTTGAAAAGGCCTTCCGTGTTCGTCAATTCAGGGGTGACGACTTCATCAGAGAGGATCTCAACCTGGGCATTCAGGATGGAAGCGTTTTGCCCGTTACCGGATTCCTCTGCACTGAACACCCGCCCCTCGAGGTAACATCCACGCACATAAGTCGGCGTCAGCACGTACAGGCCAGTCTGGCGGTCGCTGACCAGGATGGTGCCGGAGGGCAGGAACGGATAGGCGCCCCATGCCCCTGAAAACCCGCCGCTGGCCCCCAGGAAGGTATCAAAGTTGCCGACCTCGACCAGATTGTCCGGGCGCGAGGCATCGACCACAATGCAACCGTCGGTGTAATATGAGATGATGAGATAGTCATTCCAGACGTGGACGTTGTGCGGAATCACCCCTTCGCCAAGCGTTTTGGCCGGGCGGAAGCGGTCAAGCTCCTTGATCTCGGAAAAATCAGAGATATCGAAGGAGGTGACATACGCATTGGCCCGCTCGTCAGTGGTAAAGATCGTTTTACTGTCGTCTGAGAGCCAGGCATTGTGCGTAAAGGCAAATGGCGTGATGGCGCTGCCCAGAAACCGGATGGAATCGGTGTTGCGGATATCATAGGCCGCAAACCTGCCCTCGTAGATCTCGGAGGTATACACGATACTGTCCCGCACGTACACATCGTGTGCGTAAGGTGAAGGGGTCTTGGCGACAAACTGGGGCTGCCAGGGATCCGCCTTGACATCGAGAACGATGATGCTACCGAGATTGCTCCCGGCCAGATACGCCAGGCCAAACTCGTCAATGTAAATGTTGTGACTTCTCCGCAGTTCTCCCAGGGTATCGATCGGTCCCAGCGTATAGTTAAACTGGACGCTGTCGGGCAGGAACTGCAGGTCCACGATCAGCATGCCTTCCGAGGTGTTATCTGACACGACATAGGCAAAATCTTCCCATGTCTTGATATCGCGCCAGGTCGTCGATTCGCCTGCGATGAATGCCACTTCAGTTGGATTCGTCGGGTCTTCCAGGCTCACGATGCTGAGTCCTTCGGTGAGGCCGACCAGGGCGTATTCGGTCGAGTCCGGCGCAACGTACCCCCAGATATCGGCAAGTGTGGGCTCGTAGTCCAGGTTGCCCACCAGCTCAACATTGAGTTGGGCATGAAGGCCGGTAAAGCCCAGCAAAGCGAAGATGCACATGTAGAGTTGCCTGGTCATGAATGTTTGCTTTTGTAGATCAACGGAAAAGGCGTCCAAAAATAGCGATTCCAACGCTGCCAAAACTGACAACTAGAACACATTGCAGCTATTTCTGTTTGCTCTCATTCCAGGTCTGATAGAGTGCTTCCTGTGGTGGACGGTCCTCTGGCATCTCTGAAAGTGGTGTTGCAGGTCTGAGATGCGCACGGCAGTCCGCTGGGAGGGTCTGGTAGAGTTGCGTTCCTTTCGTCTTCCAGGCAATCATCTCATCACTGACAGTACGGATCACCTTTCCCGGGTTGCCGACGACCAGGCTGCGCGGCGGGATCTCCTCCCCTTCGCGCACAAACGTCAGGGCCCCAATGATGGAATCCTCGCCAATCTGCACGCGGTCCATGATTACGGCATTCATCCCGATCAGGACGTTGCGCCCAATCTCCGCACCATGTACCACAGCACCGTGGCCGATGTGCGCGCCCTCGCGCAGGTATACGGTGACCCCGGGAAACATATGGATCGTGCAGTTTTCCTGCACATTGCATCCGTCCTCGATCACGATGCCACCCCAGTCTCCGCGGATCGCCGCCCCGGGCCCGATGTACACATCCTTTCCGATGACCACATTGCCCGTGACGGCCGCCAGCGGATGGACGTAGGCCGAGGGGTCAACGACCGGGGTGAAGCCTTTGAAGGAGTAGATCATGTTGATTATTGATTGATTGATTGATTGATTTACTGATTGTTCATTGCTCATTCTTCATTGTAAAGGTAGTATTGTCATTTCGAGCGACCTCGCCATGGGCGGGGGAGTTGAGGAATGCATGCTGCTATTCCACCAACTATTTCGCGCGGAGCGATGGCGAAGCCGAGCGCAGCCGAGAAATCTAGAATGGTGGAGCAATGCGGTAAGCCTCCTCCAGGTAAGCCCGCAGCGTCTCATCCACCTCGTCCGGGTGGGTGATCTTCACAACATGCGCATACTTGCTGGCACTGGTCTGCAGGGTCCTGGAGATGCGCTCATCGTCGTCGATCAACCGGTTGGTCATCCATTCGACAATGACTGCCTTCTTCTGGAATTTAAGTGCAGCGAAACTGCTTTTCCGTTTGAAGATGATCGCAGATGGTACAGAGCGGATACGGTATCCGCCGAGGCCGTCGAAGAGACGTGTGATCTCATCAAAGATCAGCACAAAGGCATCCGGCCGGCCGGTAAAATGCGCGTCCAGCTCCTTTCTCAGGCATGAGTGCCATTGGTTAGGCGTGGCAAATTGCGCATGGCAGGTCGGGCAGGTCCAGAGGCCTGGCATTCCCTGCTAGTTGCGCATCTTGGAGAGCAGGCGCAGCACTTCAATATAGATCCATACGATGGTAATGAGCAGGCTCATGCCGGCAAACCACTCCATGTAGTCAGGCGCCTGGTACTCCTCGGCTTTCTCAAAGAGGTCAAAGTCGAGCAGCAGGTTGAGCGCGGCAATACCGATCACACCAATGCTGAAAAGAATGCCGAAGGTGCCTCCTTCGTGGATCATCGGCATATGCACGCCAAACATGGACATCACCATGCTGATGACGTACAGCAGAAAGATCGCTCCGGTGGCCATGATCACGCCGGTCCTGAATTTGTTGGTCACAGGGATGATCCCCGATTTGTAGATGACCAGCATGACAAAGAATACCAGCAGTGTTAAGGAAACAGCTTGCAAAATGATGCCGCCACCAAGTGTTGCGTACATGGCCGAGACGCCGCCGACAAACAGCCCTTCAAAGCCGGCATACAGAGGGGCCCATAGCGCAGAACGTTTCCGGTTAAAGACGGCGATGATCACGATGATCAGTCCGGCAATCGCGCCGCCCCAGGTGAGGACCGGCGATGCATAAGTAAAACCGACATAGGC
>JAWWBX010000359.1:0-4272 GCA_033720735.1 Saprospiraceae bacterium | reverse complement strand
GCGCGCTGGCACCTATGTAGCAGTAGGGGGCATGAACACCAGACAGGCCGGTGAGGATGTTTATTTTCTCCACAAGGTGATCGAGCGCGGACACTTTGCGGACTGCGCGCATTGCACGGTGTACCCATCGGCGCGGGTATCGGACCGTGTGCCTTTCGGAACGGGTCGGGCCATTGGTCAGGTAAAGCGGGGAGAACCGGTGCTTACACATCATCCGGAGATATACCGGGCGGTCCGGCGGCTTGTGAAACTGGCTCCACGATTATGGGATGAGGAGGATGATCTGAGTGGAGAGGTGCCTGAGGTCCTTGGTGCGTTCCTGGCCGCGCAGGGGTGGCCGGAACGGTTGGCCGAGATCCGGGCCAATACTGCATCGTCCGCAGCGTTTGTCAAGCGTTTATTCCGGTGGTTCAATGCATTTCGGGTGATGAAGTTTGCGCACTATGCACGCGATCATGGTTTTCCTGATGTGGACGTGGATGTGTCGTTCCGGGCGTTGGCCGAAGAGATGGGGTGGGGTGGCATGGCGGATGCTTCGCGGGAAGGAATGTTGCGAAAGTTGCGGGAAGAGGCGCGTAGTCGTAAATAGTTGTTCGGGTGAAAGGTGTACTTAGGCAATGGATAGGTGGTCTTGACATATGTTAGAATCCCAAATGTCATCGTATATCTACGATATACTCCTCCCTGTTGACATATGTTAGAACATTGCTATGTGGTCTTTTTCTGCGAAATACTTCTGTGCCTTGACATATGCTAGAATTCCAAATGTCATCGTATATCTACGATATACTCCTCCCGGTTGACATATGTTAGAACATGGTAATGTGGTCGTATTTCTACGAAATACCTCTGTGCCTGTTGACATATGTTAGAATCCCGCAATGTCAACGTATATCTACGATATACTCAACCACTCACAGCTCAGTGCAACGCCGCCCGGATCTCCAACCCGCGGACAATCTCGGCCTCCTGATCCACCCACCATTGCAGACGCTCGTACACCTTGTCCTCTGGAAAATAATTGAGTGCCATCTTCACGTACACATGGCCGTGCTTGGCTTCTGACACCCAGAGCATTTTGTAAAACTTTGCGAGATGCTTGTCGGCCATCGCATCGGCGACGAGCTTGAAGCGTTCTGCACCCCGGGTCTCGACCACGGACGCGATGAGCAGCCGGTCGAGAAACCGCTCCTCGATACCGGAATGCATGCGCTTCATGAGTGCCTTGATGTACGGGTCCTCGTGAATGGAATGCGCGAGTTCGATACCGCGGCTCTCCATCAGGGCATAGACCAGTTTGAAATGCTCGAGTTCCTCAATCCCGATATCGATCAGTTCGGGCAGGATCTCCACGCGATTGGGATACTTGGCCACCAGGCTCATGGCCGTGGCGGAGGCCTTGCGTTCGCAGTCTGCGTGGTCCTGTAGGAAGGCGTCGAAGTCGTTCAGCACAGCCTCGACCCACTCCGGCGGACTGGCACAGCCAACGTCTAGATTGAGCTTCATGCGGGCGGGATCTTATTGCGAGATGTACACGATGTACATCAGGGCCAGGATGAGGACCGTCACAATGATGAGGACGCGCCAGAACTGCCGCGCCTGCCGTTTTTTCCGCGCTTCAAGCCTGCGTTTGCGTTTCGACATTGCCATACATGGAGATTTTCCGGTGCCATCCAATGTACTAAATCTTACCCTCCCGGCAAATAGCGACGCTGCAGGTCGTAGAAGTCGAGGATGCGCGGATCGACCATGATGTCGGAGTACTTGATCGGTCGCTTCAGAACGATGCCGTCGAGCGTGCGACAGCGGCTCAGCGCCACGTAGGTCTGACCAAATTCAAACGCACCGCGCCCCAGGTCGATGATGACCCGGTCGAACGTTTTCCCCTGGCTCTTGTGGATGGTGATGGCCCAGGCGAGCTTGAGCGGATACTGGCGAAACGTGCCGGTGACCCGCGCCTCCAGCTTGCCCTTTTGCCGGTCGGCAAACGCGTACTTGATCATTTCCCATTCGGTCTGCTCGAGCGTGATGTCTTCGGTGCTACCGTCCCGCCCGTGGATCCGAAGATCGATCTGGTCCGGTCCGAGCGACATGATTGTTGCGATACTGCCGTTGACATACCGTCGCTGGGCATCGTTACGCAGCAGCATCACCTGGGCACCTTCTTTCAGGGACAGAAACTGTTCGGTGGGAAACAACTTCATGTTGAAATCGCCCGTCACGGTCGCCTGGTAATTAAAAGCGGTAGTGTCCAGCTCGCGCAGGCGGGACAGGTTGATCTTGTTGGCCAGGGCATTGACGCTGCACAGGGTGATATAGGGAAATTCCGATTTGAAGTCGGGCTTGTAGCGCAAATTGAGCTCTGCCAGGTCGTCGTAGTCGATCGAGCGCAGCCGGATGGCATCGAGCAGACGGATGAACGCACGCTCGTCCTGCCGGTACACCTTGGTGAGCTCGATCATTTCGACCGGGAACCCCGCCTCGAGGATCTTGGCCGAGAAGAAGTACGGGCTGCTGTAATAGGTCTGAAAGAACTGTTTCTCCACCTGTCGGGAAACGACGGGCGGCAACTGGAAGAGGTCGCCGAAGAAGATCATTTGCACTCCTCCGAACGGCGCCTCATTTTCGCGGTTGACGCGCAGGAACCGGTCGATCGCGTCCATCAGGTCGGCACGCACCATGGAGATCTCATCGATGACGATCGTCTCGACCTTTTGGTAGATGCTGCGGTTGCGCACCTTATGGATGTCGTCCTTCTGGATCACCTTGGGCGGCAACTTGAAAAACGAGTGGATGGTCTGACCGCGCACGTTGAGGGCGGCGATCCCGGTGGGCGCGAGGACCACGACTTTCTTGCGCGTCGTGTTGCGGAAGAGTTGGAGCAGCGTCGATTTGCCTGTACCGGCGCGTCCGGTCACAAACAGGTTCTTCTGGCCCTTCTCCATCTCGTCGAGCGCGTACTTGAAGTCCGGCGACAGCTCGAGAGGTTTGAATTGTGATTCGGGCAGCGGCACGCGCATTGGATATTGGCTGATCAGTGAAGGACGGTTATTGGACGTCCTTCACCAAAAATACATAGACGGGAAAATGATCGCTGTATCCGCCGAGGTATGTTCCGCCGGCATAGGTCCGGAAGGGGTACCCCTTGTACTGCCCGAGCTTCTGCACGAGCCACGGTTTGTTGAATACCCGGGCCTTGTAAAACCGGAAGCCGTCGGTCGCCTGCACGTAGTGGTGTGAAAGGACGATCTGGTCGAACAGGCTCCATGCATCCCGGTAGGCGGTGGTCCCCATGCCGCGCTTGTAGAAGTCGTACATCGGGTTGTACATCTGTCCTTCCTTGATCCTTCGCGCCTTGACCTGCGCATCGAGCACCACGCGCATGCTCTCGTTGACCGGGTCGTCATTCATGTCGCCCATGACGATCGACCTGACACCCCGTGCTGCCAATGAATCCACGACCCGTTTGTTGACCATGGCGGCCGCATTGCGCAGCGGAGCGGTGGCAAGCTCGCCGCCACGGCGTGAAGGCCAGTGATTGACCAAGACTGCCGTCGGCTCGCCATCCAGATTTCCAGTCACCACCAGGATGTCGCGGCTCCAGCTGGTGTCGCCTTGCACGATCCGGGTGGCCATCGGCAGGTTCTTGGCATGCTGTATTTCAAAGTACTTCTGCTGGTAGAGGAGGGCCACGTCGATTCCCCGCCGGTCGCGCGACTCGAAATGCACGATCCGGTAGTCACGGTGGGCGATCCGGGGGTGGGCGACAAAATCCTCGAGCACCTTGCGGTTCTCCACCTCGCAGACACCCAGGATGGCCGGTCCGTCGGGGGTCAGCTCTGTCCCCAGTTGTGCCACAACTTCGGCCAGGCGATCCAGCTTCTCCCGGTAGATCTCTTCAGTATAGTGATACGACCCCTGTGGCGTGAATTCACCGTCACTGGTGAGGGGGTCGTCTTCGGTATCAAAGAGGTTCTCGAAATTGTAGAAGGCCACGCAGACGAGTTTGACCGCGTTGTCCTGGGAATGAGCGGCAACAGTCAGGAGGAGAAGGGCCCAGCAAGTGGTGATCAGTTGTTTCATGTTCAGGATCAACGGCCAAAGATATGTGAATCTCCTCGTGAAACCGGAGGTACGCGGGAGTTGAATTACGAACCGGCGGACTTGTCATCAAAAGCACACGCCGCAGGTCATGGCCATGTGATCAAAAACCCTAATTTTGGGCACAACGAAGCCTTGACCTGTTTTGAAACGAATACTTCGCCGATTCCT
>JAWWBX010000358.1:0-4274 GCA_033720735.1 Saprospiraceae bacterium | reverse complement strand
TGTGCTGGAATTATCGCGCGGCGGCAACGTGGTCGTCACCGGGTCGTTCAACAACTTGACGGGACCGTTGGCAACCAATATCGCGGGCGGGGTGCATATCCACGCCGGACGGAGCGGAAGCAACGGCCCGGTCGTGCAACCCCTGAGCACTGATCTGTCGGGAGATATGTTGTCGGGCACCTTCGCGGCAGCCGACAACCGGTATGCCTTCTCTGTCGGCATGCAGGACACCCTGATGGCATTCGGACATTATATCAATGTGCATTCAGAATCATTTGGCAGTGGCGAATTGCGCGGCCAGCTGCTGCCGGTAGCCAATGTCCATCTTTCGGCGACCCTCCGTTCGATGAACGAGGTGCAGCCGGTACCCAACACCGGGGCGCGCGGCGCGGTCGTCGGCATTGTCTCTGGTAACCGGCTGCGTGTGTCAGGATCATTTGCTGACCTGTCGGGCGACTTTGACAGCAATGTGGCGGGTGGCGCACATGTGCACGGCGCCAGGGCCGGTGTCAACGGTGGCATCGTGACCGGGCTGAAGTCGAACATCGCGGGTGATCTCAAATCCGGTGTGTTCCCGGCGGATACGACCTATGTGTTATCACCCCAGGACGCCGAAGCAGTCGTGAGCGGCAATACCTACGTCAACATTCATACGACGGCCTACGCCAGTGGTGAGCTCCGCGGGCAGTTGCTCAGTGCTTTTAATGATTTCCCTGAAGCGACCAGCACCATCACCACCCCGGCCGATGGCAGTCTGGTCACGGTCTCGGCCAACGACACGCAACCATTCGAGGTGGCCTGGTCGGCGTCGGCAGACAACGATTCCATCGCCTACATCGTACAGGTGACAGCTGATCCGACCTTCAGTGTGATCCCCCTGCAATTCAATACAGCCGGGATGACATCGCTCTCAGGGGTGGTGACCCTGGGCGATATCGATGCGACCCTGGCAGGTCTCGGTGTCCCGATCGGCATACCGGTTGCGGTGTATGCCCGGGTCATTGCATCCGATGGCTCACTGCAAAGCACCGGCGAGTCATCGTCATTCATCATCCGTCGCGATCCGGTGTCGTCCGTGCGCCAGTTGCCGGAAGGATGGGCGTTTGACATCTATCCGACGATCACCCGGGACCAGGTGGCGTTGCGGATCACCACCACTCCCTCAGCAGATGCTGAGCTCGCAGTCGGCATTGTCTCGGCTGCAGGACAGCGTCTCACACAGGAGATGGTTGACGTGCCCACCAACGGGCAAACAGTCAAAATCATCGACGTCAGCAATTTACCGGATGGTATGTATATGGCCATACTGATCCAGCAGGGTCAGGTAATCGCCGTTCGGAAGTTCTTGATGCAGCACTGACGCTGATGTTCAGCAGTTGTTGGCAGCCTGGCATCGTGCCGGCTGCCGCAACTGCTATTGTGTTTCAGATAAGGACGAAAAGTCGGTTTATTGAACGGTCATTCCTTCAGCCGGCGGAGGATGACCAGGCTCAGACAGGTAAAAGCCAGCCCGAATGCCCCGGCGTATTTGAGCGGCCGGTATCGATCCATTTCCAATGGGCTGACACTGCCCTGAGATCCATGGGCAGGGTTGTCCACATCCATGATGACACGAGGTTCACCTTCGGTGACCTCGACAATACGCGGACCGATGTTGGTATGCGACCAGCCGTATTCCATGACGAATTGCCTCCCCTCCCTTTCGGTGTAGGCTACCGGATACCATGGCTCTTCGCTGAAGTACAGATGTGAATACTGTCCGTCCGGCGTCACGCTGGTGATACGACGGCTGCCGCTGTTGGCTATAAAAATGGTACCATCATCACGAATGAATGCTGCATAGAGCATATTGAAGCGCGCCTCCTCGAATGGCGGGTTTGACGGTCTTGCTTCAAGCAGGTTTTCTGCGACCAGAGAGACCATCCGCTCCGGAGTGATCCGATAAACGCTCCCGCCATGGGTGTCATTGCTTACCACGTGAATGTTACCATCCCCGTCTCGTTGCAGCGACATAATGCGCCCAAAATCACGGTCCACCAGGAGCTCTGGCTTTCCTTCGGGAGTGCGGCGATAGATCTTTCGTTCAAAATTGTAGTAGACGACATCACCGACCACGACAAAGTTCTGACCGCTGAATTCCTGAGGATTCTCGGTAGGCGGAATGACGGTCACCTGTTTGCCAGCAGGTGTATACTTCCACAGACTGTTGCGATTACCGTCGGTCCGGGGAATGTATTCGTGCTGGGTGCCCCAGATATTGCCCTCAGTATCCTGATGGATGAAATGACAGTGTTCGCCAGTGAGCAGCTTGCTGAGTTGCCCTTGGCGGTCGATCTTCCACAAGGTGCCGTCGTGGTGCAGGACATCACAGAAGATGATCTCGCCTTGCTGGTTTACAACGATCCCGTAGGAAGGGTGGCTCAGGCAGGTAACAACAATCGCAATGGTCAGGAACAGGGTAGAGGCTGCGCGCATGTGGTTTGAACGCTACAATGGCCGGTTGCAGTACTGCCTCTACGGTATAATGGATGATCGTATGTCATCGTCAGACCAGCATTTAATGCTTGTCGACGTGCGAAGACGTAGGATCGGGTTCGAGAGGAGCGGCTTCTGTCTGCGCATCGTTCTCGGAAACCGCCTGCTTTTCCTCATCCTCTTTTTGCTGATGCGCAAACAGCTCATCATAGGTCTGAAAATATCCGTCATCCGAATCCCTGAACTCAGCGCGGAAGATACCCAGGTCCCCTTTGAGCGCGAGGCGCAATTTGCCGATGCAATCGATCAGTGATTTCAAGGTCTTGAGCTCGGTATGATCCTGATGCCGAATGGTGCGCAAGTGCATCATCAGATCGGAATAGGTAGCTCGGGACTTGAAGGTCAGTAGCAGCGAGTGATGTAATTCCCACGCTTTCAACCGTTCGTGCATCGTCTTCACATGGTCTGGCTTGATCCCACCGGTGCGGATCGCATGCATAAACTGCAGGATCACTTCATTGACTTCGGGGTATACCTCCAGGCGTCGCGGGATCAACTGTTCGTTGATCAATCGCCGGTCGTCCTCCCGCAATTGCTTCAGGCGCAGCTGAACCTCTTCCTTCGCCTGCTCAAGTTTGAGCCGCATTTCTTTTCTGGTATTGTGTTGGTTCCACAAAAAGGAGGCAAATGCGATCAGGAGCGAGACGCCTGCTGCGATCAGCGCGGCGAGAATGGATGGATCCATGGCATGAGGAGCAAGTGAAGGCTTGAAGATACACAAGTTAGATGCCAGATTCTAGACGCCAGATTCCAGACGTCAGATGTTCGAGTATTTTTACACATGCTCGAATCTGTGCGCGCAGTACATCTGGCAAGTCGTGAACACGTGAGCACATGAACACGTGAGCACATGAACACGTGAGCACTAATCAAGCGTACACCCCCCGATCCTGGCCTTGAGCGGCCTGCCCGTCGGTACGTGTGTGCCGGGGAGGAAGGTCACGCCTTCGACAGCATCGAGTGTGAACGTTGTATTGCCGCCGATCATTGGTGCTTCAAAGGTGATCTCGTTGGAGGACTGAAAATTCCACGGCCAGCTCCAGTCGACCTCATCGGTGAAGGTGCGGTTTTCAGGACACAGCACGAACGCTTCGATACCGGCCTGAATGGACCAGAGACGGTCAGTTTCTTCCATTTCATTTGTAATCAGGACAATGGCTGCGTCCTCATCAGGGTAGACATAAAGAAGTGCGTTGTACCCATGCGTGCTCTGGCCGGTATGGTAGATACGCGTACTACTGCCAACCTGATTGACGAAGAAGCCCAGTCCGATGGGTAACGTATCCGGCGTATTGCACGACCATGAAGCCCCGCCGGCAGGGTTGTCAACGACGGACATTTGCGCCAGCGTGCCACCCGTGACAAACAGGTTGTTGACAATCCCCTCGGCAAACTCTGTGAGATCCACAATATTGGAAATGAACCCGCCCGCTGGTAGCTTCCAGCCAATATCCGACCAGCCCCCGGGCAATACATTGCCATTTTCATCGTAGCCATCAGCCAGCATCGGGTCGGAATCGTCAAATGCCGGATCGAGCGTCCAGAGCCCACCCGGTGTCTGGATCCAGTCCTCGTAGAGTTCTATGAAGTTCTTCCCATACACATCCTGCCCGACTTCATCAATGACGATGCCCAGGAGGGTGGTGCCGTGTGTTGAGTAGAGGGTGGCTGCCCCCGGGGGCGAACTGCAGATCGTACACCCTTCAACCTCAGGCAGGCTCAGGTTCGCATTCCAGATG
>JAWWBX010000357.1:0-4275 GCA_033720735.1 Saprospiraceae bacterium | reverse complement strand
TCCCCTGCCTCAACCCGGCGATTTGAGATTTCGAGGGTGAACGTTTCGCCCGACCGGAGCGCAACGTCCGCTGCATGTGCATCTACTGTGCCGTTGACATCGCCGATCTTGATACCGATGAAGTTCAGCTGTGTGAAGCCGATTTCTTCAATCGACTCACTGAATGGCCAGGGATGCTCCGGATCGGAAAAATCAAAGCCCTCAGGAACGAACCGCCAGCTGAGATTGTCCGGAAACTCCTGATTGACTCCGAGGATCACTTTACGAATTTCGAGCAAATCCACGGCAGAGATACTCTCATTACTATTGGCGTCAGCGGCAATCCGTCGGTATGGTCCGTCAAGTGGCTCGATCCCGAGCAAGTGCTTCTGGATCTTGACCAGGTCTAGGGTGCTGACACCGTTCCTGTGATCGTCGTTGCGGAATGCCTGTATGCTATAATCGTGCAGAGTATCCAATGCCGACCATCCCAGGTGATATATCCCGTCAAAAAATGTCGTGTGCGAGGCGACAATGGAGTCGTCGCGCGTGAGTGTTACTTCGACGTTACTGACAGGCTCCCCGTCCCAGGTCATCACACTGCCGCTGATCGGGCCGCCACAATCGCTACAGACCAGATTGTCTTGGATGACGATGATGGTTTGGCAACTGAACTTGTTCCGCTCATTCCAGGCTATATCAAGGGCACCTGATTCCCCACTGCAGTCCTGATCATTGCCGCCATCAGCTGCCCAGATACGCAAGTCAAAGCTCTTGCTGCCTGTATCGCAAATGGTCTCACAATCGATCGTTATGGTTGGCTGATATTCGGTTCCGGAAAAGCTGTAGATCATGTCGACTGCGGGCGTGCAATCATCCACAACCGCCGCGTAGAAATCCTCGGCATGCAACGTCACTTCCCCTGAGGAAGGCATGACGACCGTACTCAGGCCTACACAGGCAAATACCGGATTCTGACAGTCCTCCAAACGCACCAGCTGATCACAGATGTGCAAGTTCCCACATCCGTCGATTACGCGCCATTGGATCCGGTGATGTTCCTTGACCCCACCGGAGTCGGGCCACATGCTGCACACCGGGATGTTGTAGGGCAGGCCATCTGTCCGGATCGGATGGAATGAAGGCAGGTCCGCAAACTCACTGGAAAACATCAGTGTGACATCTCCCTGCCCATTGGGGCTGACCACGGTGGGCTGAACGACCAGCACGGAGGCGGCCTCATCCCGGGGGAAGTAAAGCACGTCATACACCACGGAGCCCCCGCAGGTGTCATTGAAGATCCTGCTGAGATGCACATGCGCACTGCAGCTGGTGGCACTGCTGTCGGACTCCCCGATCAGCAATTGGTTGTTGGCCGGGAGATAGACATTCGGATCATCCGTGCACAACGTGATGACCGAGTCAGCGCAAAACGTAAAACCAGACTTAGTGAGAGCAAAACGATCTTGATCCGGGAGCAGGCCGGAGCAGAGTGTCGCACAGAGGTTCGCGACCAGGGCCATGGGCAGAACGCTGTATGTCATGGGATGGCGTTTTTGCCCCTGAGAGGTCCTTTAAGTTACGGAGGATCGGCTGGATTGGCAAACTTGAGATGCCAGATTTCAGATGCCAGATACCAGATTCTAGATGTTAGAAATTAAAGATTAGACTGTCCGAGAACACTAGTGAACACTTGCACTTGAACACTGGAGCACTTGAACACATGAACACATGAACACATGAACACAATTAATCACATGTTCCGCCGATCAGCAGGTAGACGCCATCTTCGGGTGAGGTGACGCGCATCTGAAACACAATGGCCATCGCGTCGAGGATCTGGTCGATGCTGGCATTCTTGAAGGGTTGCGGTGAAGTATAGGTACAATCGCTGATGCCCGATTGGCTCAGGTCGATCTTCACTCCAAACGCATCGGACAAGTCTTCGATGACCTCGGTCATAGACTTCTGGCGAAATGAAAGTGTCCGGGTATGCCAGGCCAACGCATTGAGATCCGCATCGCGCAGCTGTTTCAGCTCACCGGTTTGTTCGGCAAATGAAGCGGCCTGGCCCGCCTCGATATCAAGATACAAGTCGCTCCCGCGGGGCTGGAGACGGACTTTTCCTTCAGTCACCCGCACCACGACCGAGCGTGCCTGCAAGTCTTCTTCCACGCCGAAGGCCGTGCCGAGTACAACGACGTCCGCCCAATCGGTTTCGACAACAAAGGGCCGGTCGGCCTCTTCGGCTACTTCAAAGAAGGCGACGCCATCCAGGCGCACCGTGCGATCACGGCGATCAAACGATTTGGGATATGAAAGGGTACTTCCATCACTCAGGAAGATCTGCGAACCGTCCTCCAGGGCAAGTTCTGATTTGTCCGAAGACATCCATTCAACCGGAGTGAGCACATAGCTATACGCCAGCCAGCCGGCAATCACGAGGATGGTTACCGCCGCGGCCCGGCGCAACCAGATCGCCCCACGTGTGATTTGCCTGTCTGGCAGACCCAGCTGCTTCCAGGCAGGTGCGGAGTCGAATGTCGGTACCTGGTATTGCCCCACCGACTCCCAGACTTCCTCACATTCACGCACAAGCTGCTCATGGGCAGGGTCTTCTGCCCGCCAGGCATGAAAGTCTGCCAACTCCTCAGCGGAGAGTTCTTTTGCCAGAAACCGGTGTATGTCGGTCAATCTTTCGTCAAGTCCCATAACTCGTACTAAAGACACAATGTCATGTTGCTCCCCCTACGCCACCACCGCGAAAACGCAGATACGCTGCGCGCAGGTGTTTCAGGGCTTTGGTCATTTGGTTTTCTACAGTTTTGGGCGATATATCCATTGCCTGAGCAATCTCACGGTAGGACATCTGCTCAAATCTACTTAAAACGAAGACCTGCCGGCATCGCTCGGGCAGTTCATTCATCGATTGTGTCAGCCATTCGTCAAGATCGCGTTCTTCGAGCCGATCCAGAGCTGAAGTGCTGCCGGCTGACACACTGCTCAACGCATCATCGGCCTCATGCCTCAGGTGTTTGTTGTCGCGGAGATAGTTGAGTGTGCGGGTGACGGCCATCCGGCGCAGGTAGGCGCCGGGTGAGGTATCGATGCGCAACGAAGCCCGTTTTCTCCACAATTCCATAAAGATCTCCTGTGCAATGTCTTCGGCCGCTTGCGGATCCGGGTGCATGCGGTAGATGTGCTGACACACTTCATTGTAATATGTATCAAACAACAGTGCGTATCCTTTGCGCCGGCGCGTGCGCAGCAGTGCAAGGATTTGTGCGTCGATCAATCGCTTGTCGGACGGCGGGGTCAATCAGGTATCAGATTTCGTATCTTTAGCGGATCGTGTAGCAGCTGCCAGAGTCAGCATTGCTGCGCTCTAAAGATCACAAATTCTGTCATCAAATACTGTCGAAATGAAGCTTCGCACTCTGCCGATCCTTTTGATACTGTCTCTCCTGCTCGCGGCTTGCGCCAACCAGTCCGATCAATCCAGTGATACGGAATCAACGCCGGAAAAGGCCTACACACTCACCCCGTTTACCACCTCCCACTCGTTTCCCGATGCCGCGATTACCTCCATGGAATACGTCAACGGCACCTTCAATTTCGGCATTGGCGGTGAGACATTTCAGCTCGGCGTACAGACGCCGGATGCAGCGGCCAAGGGATGCGCCAACAGTGCACAGGGGCAGCATATTCACCTGATCGTCGACAATTTGCCATATGCCGCCAAGTATGAGGCCACTTTCGACTATGAGATCCCGGATGGCGAACACTACATCCTGGCCTTCCTCTCGCGCTCCTACCACGAGAGTATCAAGACGCGCAGTGCCCACATTGCGGTCAAGGCGACCGTTCAGAATAACAGTTTTACCGGCTCGCAGCCGATCGATCAACCCATGCTGTTCTACAGTCGGCCCAAGGGCGTGTACACCGGGACAGCGGACACTGAGCGCGTGATGCTCGACTACTATCTGGTCAATGCCGATCCCGCCGAGTATACCGTGGAGGCCAATATCAACGGTGAGGTCCACACCCTGGACAGCTGGCAGCCGTACTACATCGAGGGTCTCCCCGCTGGAGACAACACCATTACCCTTACCCTGCTGAAAGATGGTGAACGCGTGCAAACCGATCTGAATCCGGTCTCACGCAAGTTTGTCCTCAACCCGGACCCTGAGGGATAAGCAGATCCATATCGGGGGCGGCATGAGACGTTTCGAAGATCTTCGAGATAGCATCATGTATTATATGATGTAATGAATACCAAGTAGCTATTATTCAGCT
>JAWWBX010000356.1:0-4288 GCA_033720735.1 Saprospiraceae bacterium | reverse complement strand
TAGCGGAGTCGTACAGAGCTCAAGTGCCTGCCCTGTATGCGGAGCGTAGCGGAGTCGTACAGAGTTCAAGTGCCTGCCCTGTATGCGTAGCATAGTGGAGTCGTACAGGGTTCATGTGCCCGCCCTGTATGCGCAGCGTAGCGAAGTCGTACAGGGTTCGTGTGCCTGCCCTGTATGCGCAGCGTAGCGGAGTCGTACAGGGCTCATGTGGTGATACGATTGGGCATGCTTGCCTGAGGCTATGATCCTGCGCAGCAAGGGACTTCGGACAAAGGCGAATATCCATTCGCCGCTTTCTGTTTGGCGATGCATACATAACGTATCGATCACCGCGCAGCAAGGAACCCCGGACAAGGGCGAATATCTATTCGCCCGTTACCTTAACTTACATAGCGAGTGTTTGTCAAATTGGCGTGACGATTCAGCTCGATTTTTCTCCCCTCAGATTTTTCTCGCCTTCCCCCTACCTTACGCCTCATGGATGCGACCGATCTTAAGATCCTGCTTACCGATTACGTCCATCACGACCTGTTGGAAGGGCTGCGTTCTGAAGGGGTACATGTGACCTATGCACCTGAGGCATCGTCGGAGATGCTTGCAGAGTGGTTATCGTCGTTTGATGGGATCATCGTCAATACGAGAACTCCGGTACGTGCCGGCATCCTCAATGCAAACCCTCAACTCCGTTTGGTCGGCCGGCTTGGAGTGGGGCTGGATATCATTGATATGGATGAGGCGGTCAGACGTGGCATCCATGTGGTCCATACGCCGGGTGCCAATGCCAATGCAGTTGCAGAACATTGCATGGGGATGCTGCTTGGCTTGCTGCGTCACATCCCGCGTGCCAATGCCGAGGTCAAGGCGGGAAGCTGGTACCGCGAGAAGAACCGGGGAGTCGAGGCGGAAGGACTGACCATTGGGATCATCGGATTCGGTCATACCGGAAGCGCATTTGCCCGGAAGTTTGCCGGCTGGAAGACAGAGATCGTTGCGTACGACAAGTACAAGACGCATTATGCGGGGGACCTGCGTTTTGTGCAAGAGACGACACTGGAAGAAGTGGTGCGCCGCAGTGATGTGATCAGCCTGCACGTGCCGTTGACGGATGAGACCAGGGCGATGGTCGACGCACGTTTCCTGTCACGCTGTCGGAGAGGTGTGGTCCTGATCAATGCTTCGCGCGGACAGGTGGTGGATACGAGGGCACTCGTTGACGCCCTCGCAGAGGGCCAGGTCGGTGGTGTCTGTCTGGATGTTCTGGAGCGTGAGAATCCGGCGCAGAGG
This sequence comes from Saprospiraceae bacterium, assembly GCA_033720735.1. Classification (GTDB taxonomy): domain Bacteria; phylum Bacteroidota; class Bacteroidia; order Chitinophagales; family Saprospiraceae; genus B8-G4. The sequence continues at coordinate 3,004 of JAWWBX010000356.1, read as the reverse complement.
ACGGAAGAGGACAAGGAGATCTACCGCCGGCTGTTCGCATTGGACCAGGTCGTGCTGACGCCACATATCGCCGGTTGGACACATGGCGCGAAACGCCAGATCGCGCGACAAATGCTAGCGGGGATACGCGCCTGGATGGCTCATCAGAAGGGCGCTCGGGGAAGTGTCAGGTAGTATACTTTGCACGTGCTTGTGGCGAAAGTGAATCGCCTTTTTTTAGTAACATTGTGGGTTGCCAAAACGGCTGCTCTCTACTATTCGCTAGGGGAAAAGCAAGAATATGATGAAAAACTTTACTGCGTTTATCACACTCATGCTATTGGGTGTCGGGTTCCTGAGTGCCCAGACCTCACTGGAAGGCAAAGTTGTGGATGCCGAAACCAATGAGCCGATCATCTTCGGTAACGTTGCCCTGTACAAAAATGGTGTCCTGATCACCGGGACAGAAACTGACTTTGACGGCAACTACGCGTTTTCGAACATCGACCCTGGAACCTACGATGTGGAAGCTACCTATGTGGGTTATCAGGCACAGCGCCAGGTCGGGGTGGTGGTTCTCGCAGGTAAGGCCGTCAAACTTGATTTTTCACTCAGTTCAGGCGTTCTGCTCACCGAGGTGGAGGTCATCGACTACGAGGTGCCCCTCATTGAGCAAGACAATACAACCACCGGTGGTGTGGTCACCGCGGAGAAGATCCGCAATCTGCCGACCAAAAGTATCAACGCGTTGGCAGCGACCACCGCAGGGCTCTCGTCGATCGATGGGGGAGATATCTCCATTCGCGGAAGCCGTACCAACGCCACCGACTATTATATCGACGGCGTGCGGGTCAGTGGCAACCTGATCCCGCAATCGGAGATCGATCAGTTGCAGGTGATCACCGGCGGAATTGAGGCTCAGTACGGTGATGTGACCGGGGGGATCATCTCGATCACCACCAAAGGTCCCTCCAGCAGGTTTGCCGGAGGCATCGAACTGGAAACCTCGGAATTTCTGGATCCCTACGGCTACAACCTGATCAGCGGCAACTTCAGCGGACCGCTCCTGCGCAACAGCGAGGGACGATCCATTCTCGGGTTTCGTGTGTCGGGACAGTTTCTCAATCGCAAGGATGACGGACCATCAGCATTTGGGCGATATCGGGCAACGGAAGAAATCATCGATCAACTCGAAGCCAATCCGCTGCGCGTCGTTTCCGGCTCAACACTCAACAGTGCCGAGTTTATCAGCGACAGCGATGTGATCTTGCAGGAGGCACGCCCCAATAGTGAGAATACCCAGTTTGACATCACCGCCAAGCTGGATGCCCGGCTCAGCGACCAGATCGACATCACCTTTTCAGGCAACTATAACAATGTCGAGAACATCTTTTCGCCATCGGAAGCCTGGGCATTATTCAACTGGCGGAATAACCCGGTGAACATGAACTCGCGCTACCGCGGTAATATCCGCTTCCGGCACCGCCTGGGTGGATCGCCGGTGCTCGACCCGGCAGCAAGAAGCGCCGAGGCTAAGAGTTCGCTGATCCGCAACGCCCAGTACACTCTGCAGTTCGGTTACCAGAAAGGGTTTAGCGAAACAATGGACATCCGCCACCAGGACAACCTGTTTGATTATGGATATGTCGGGAACTTCGATAACGAGTGGATCCCGGCGGTAGGTGAGTCACCGTATAGCGGAGCCACGCCCCGTGGCAACATTTTCGTCGCCCATGCCGGGTACACGCAGATCTTCAACGGATGGACGCCCGGTACCCAAAACCCGGTGCGTGCCCGTTACAACGACCTGCAGGAAGGCGTGCCCGCTATGACGCAGTTCAATGCTTACAACGGATTCCTTTCGGGCAACTTTGGCTCCACGTGGTCTGGTCTGCATACAAATGTTGGCGCCATCTACAACTCATACGCCATGAGCGAGGGCGACCGCTACACCTTCAGCGCAACCAGTTCGTTCGACCTGTTCCCCGGAGGTTCCAACAAGGGCCGGCACAATATTCAATTCGGGATCATCTACGAGCAGCGGATCGGCCGCAGCTGGGCAATCGGGCCAAACAGACTTTGGGAAATCGCCAGGCTGCAGGCCAATGCACAGATCATCGGGATCGACACCAATACGATCATCGGTACGTTCAACGATACCCTGTTCAACGGCACCGTCGAAACGTTCGATCAGTTCCAAACCCTGGTCAACGATGACAGCGACCTGCTCTTCTTCCGGAAGGTCAGGGAGCTCACCGGACAGTCCATTTACGAGTATGTAAATGTGGATGGTATCGACCCATCGCTTCTGTCGCTCGATATGTTCTCTGCTCAGGAACTGAATGATCAGCGGATTCTGAATTATTATGGCTACGATTATCTCGGAAATCTGATCAGTTCCGATGCGACCTTTGACGATTTCTTCAGTGACTTTGACGAGGAAGGGCGAAGGCAGTTTACCGTTGCCCCGAACAAGCCGATCTATACGGCGGCGTACATCCAGGACAAGTTTACCTTCCGCGATATCATATTCCGGCTCGGACTGCGTGTCGATCGCTACGATGCCAACACCAAGGTGCTCAAGGATCCCTTCACCCTGTACCCGATCATGACGGCAGGTGATTTCTTTGACGGGCCGGGCATTGGCGAACAAGTGCCCCCGAACGTAGAGGATGACTGGAAAATCTATGTCGAAACCGAAGGTTCCACCACGGTACGTGCGTTCCGTGATGGGGAGCAGTGGTACGATGCAGAAGGGTCACCCGTCAACGATGGCAATGTCATTTTCGGTGGTGAGCTTGTCAACCCATACTACATCGAGCAGGACAACACCCGTCGGAATATCCGGAGCCGGGACTTCGATCCCAGCGGAACGTTCGAAGACTACACGCCACAGATCAGCTGGATGCCCCGCATGGCGTTCTCGTTCCCGATCTCTGATGAGGCCAACTTCTTTGCGCATTACGACATTTTGGTGCAGCGCCCTCCCACGAGTACGCTTGCTACGGCACTGGATTATTATTAT
>JAWWBX010000355.1:0-4309 GCA_033720735.1 Saprospiraceae bacterium | reverse complement strand
CACCCGTGGCATCAAGCGCAACTGTGATATCGTTGGTGTTGCACACCGGTGAATTCGGGTCAAAAACATTGAACTCCGTCACGCACGTCGCCGTCTGGCCCGTGACAAGGTCCGTCACCGTCAAGGTGACAAACACATTCGAATCAAGGTCCGCACACGTCAGTACCGTCGGCGGAATCGAAAGCTCCACCGGATGACCGCACGGAGAGTAGCTCCCATTATCCAGGCGATCTGGCGTCAGCGTATCAGGCCCGTTCCCCACATTACTCCCACGCAGACCATGGCAGATGGCTACCGGTGGCACGGATCCGACAATCACTTGCTGTGCCTGTGTGCTCGTGTTGCCGCAAGCGTCAGTAAACGTCCATTCTATTGTATAGGTACCAATTGAATCGTATGTAAGGGGCGATGTCGTTTCCCCTGCGATCAACCCGGCGCACTGGTCTTCAGCGAGCGGAATGCTGTCGACTGTCACAGAACAATCGCCAATGATGTCCGGCAAGCTGTCTGCTAGTGGTATCGGTGGGGTCGTATCATCGATAAAAATGATCTGCGTACACGTCGTCGTCAGGCCACATCCGTCTGCCACGGTATAGGTGCGAACAAGCATCGCGGGGCAACTGCCGATCATCAGCTCGCCCGAATGTGTCACCAGTACGCCCGCTGAACAGTTGTCTGTAGCCACCACCAGACCAGGATCGGGGGGCGGAACTTCTCCAGGACATTCCACCGTAAGGTCTGGCGGACAGGTCACGACCGGCGCAGTCGTATCTTCGATCGTTATCCTCTGCAGGCAGGTGGCCATATTCCCACAGAAATCTGCGGCTGCCCACACGCGGGTGAGCAGGACGGGACATGCACCCGATGTATATTCAGTCACCAGGGTCACATTGACGCCACTGGCGCAATTCTCGATGGCCGTCACTTCATTGGGGTCCGCCGGCGGCACATCCTCCAGGCACTCAACGGTCAGGTCCGGTGGACAGAAGATGATGGGTTGAAGATTGTCATCAACAATGATGGTCTGCATACAGGTCGTGGTGTTGCCACAGGCGTCTACGCCCATATAAAAACGTTGTACCACCGTCGGGCATCCGATGGAGATCGAATCACCCATATACGCTATGGGTACGTCAGGTGAGCAATTGTCCGTCGCGGCCACCAACGCGGTATCGGCAGGAGGCACTTCCTCCAGACATGTCACAGTCAGATCCGGAGGGCAGACAATCACTGGAGGAATCGTGTCGCTGACATGCAAAATCTGGGAACAGCTCGCAGAGTTTCCGCACGCATCCATGATCCAATAGCTCCGGACAATCTGCCCAGGACAGTCCCCTCCGCCCGACTCGGAAAATCCAAAACTGGACGTGTCAATCCAGTGGTCGTCACTGACCGAACCACCGGCAGCAACGAACTCCATCAAGGTGTTGTGTGGAGGGGGTGTTGCATCGAGACAGGCGAAGGTGAGATCTGCCGGGCAGGTAATCAGTGGGGGTGTCTGATCTAGTATGAGAGAAACAGTTTCAGAAGCGGTGCACCCATCAGCATCCGTCACCACCACGGTGTACACACCAGCATCACCTGCACTGACCGACGGTATAAAGGGAGTGGCCGTATTGGCGCCATTCAATATTCCCGGACCACTCCACAAATAGCTATAGCCACCGGATCCTCCTGAAACGGATACCGAGAACTGTGCAAAATCTTCCGGACACAACGGCGAATTGACCGAAGTGGACAGGGTAATCTGTGGGCAGATGCAGGTCCAGCGGGCGACGTACGAAGAAATACCATCGTCTGCAAAAGTGAAGTCTCCTGCAGCAAACAGGGCCGAATCCCCTGTCACGGCAATCGTTCGCACGCCCTGATTCGTTCCATTATCAAGAGCGGACCATGCGGTGCCATCCCATTTCCCGATGTAATGCATCCCTCCGATATTGAAGCCTCCTCCAACATAGATTGCCCCGTCATTTGCCTGCTCGATTGAATGCACAGTAGTGTTCAGACCGCTGCCCAGCGGTGACCAGGACGCACCGTCCCACTTTGCTATCCGCACGGCCGGACTTCCCCCGGCATTGGAAAATGAGCCACCGGCGTAAAGATCACCCGAATCTGTGATCTCCAGTGCCCAGACCTGATTGTCCACACCAGAGCCTAAGGGAGACCATGCGGTGCCATCCCATTTCGCGATCCGGTTGGCACTCACACCTCCGGCCGAAGTAAAATTTCCCCCGACATAGACATCACCATTCACATCAATCTCTATATCCCGGACAGTAGAATTCACGCCTGCACCCAGAGCCGACCATGAGATGCCATCCCACATAGCAATATTGGCTGCGGCAACCCCTCCGGCAGCAGAGAAGCCGCCACCGACATAGATATGGCCATTCGATGCGATCTCAATGGTATATACGCTGCCGGAAATACCGGACCCCAGCGGATGCCAAGTCGTGCCGTCCCATCTCGCAATCCGGTTGGCGCTCACACCTCCGGCAATGTTAAACCCCCCACCGGCATAGACGTCCCCGTTCGGCGCCACCGCCACATCCCAGACTTGATTGTTGAGCCCGCTGCCCAGTGCGTGCCAGGCAGCACCATCCCACCTGGCAATCCGGCTCGCCGCCAGGGTGCCGGCCGCGGTGAACTCCCCACAGACATACAGGTCGCCACTGGCCGCATATGCGCTACCATACACGCGATCACTCAGGCCGTTCAACAGCCCGGGACCTGCGAATGACGTCCAGGTTCCATCCCACTTCGCCACCCTTGCGGCAACAACACCGTCCACGACAGCAAACCTGCCTCCGATATAAAGCGTACCCGCGGTATCCAGGACAGTCGCCATCACATCATGATCTGCTCCTCCTCCCACACCTGACCAGGCACTGCCATCCCATTTCGCGATCCTTGGAGCACTCATTCCTCCGGCTGTGTTGAAATGCCCGCCCACGTAAATGTCCCCGCTCGACGTCCGCGCAAGGGAGTACCCCCAGGAACTTAGTCCGGTCCCGAGTCCGGTCCATACAGCCCCATCCCATTTGGCAATCCGGTTGGCGATGGCGCCTCCTGCCTGCGTAAATTCACCCGTGGCATATATCTCATTTGGGCTGACAATTTCGATATCATACACAAAGTTGTTCATTCCACTACCGAAGGCTGACCAGGTACTGCCATCCCATTTCGCGATCCGGTTGACCGGTGTGGTACCTGCGACGGTGAAGGCACCTCCGACATACAGATCTCCATTTCCATCAAAAGCAAGTGCTGTCGCCGTCAGATTCAAGCCGCCTCCTACGGAAGACCACGTCGTACCATCCCACCTGGCAAGCCGGTTGATCGTCGAATCACCCACAGACGTAAAATCGCCCCCGGCATATACGTCTCCATTGTCTGAAAGGGCGAGATCGTAGACCCAGCCATTATTCATCCCGGTGCCAAGCGCTGACCAGGCAGCACCGTCCCACTTCGCCACTTTATTCGCGGTGATGCCACCGGCAGTGTTAAAGGCACCACCAACGTACAAATCACCCTGCGGGGAAAGTACGATACTGAACACAGGGCTGTTGAGGCCACTACCCAGAGGTGACCAGGTGCTACCATCCCATTTCGCGATCCGGTTGGCACCGATACTTCCGATCGTTGTGAATACACCACCCACATACATCTCGCCAGAGGGTGTGACCACAACGGCAGAGATCTGTTGATTTGCACCTGCCGTGCCACCAAACTGTTCCCAGCAATCACCAGCAGAAACCGCACTTGGCTCGGCAGGCATGAAAACCGGGGTCCCGTCTTCCCGCAGGTGCATCTCATAGCCGTCAGGCTCAATCAAACCGCTGACACCGCTCTGCAGATCAATCGTCCCGTCAGGTCGCATCACCGCCTCCATGGGAATGGCGTGGGTCGTCACGACGGGCTGACAGTGTTTGGTCATGGCAGGAGCAGGGGGCTGCACACAATCAGATGCATGATCAGATGCATTCGGAATGGGCATCAAAAAAGCATGAACGAAAATGGCCAGACCAGGAATTAGCGTGGACAGAAAAGTAAAGTGTTTCATTTCCAGTACATTTCAGGTGAGTGAGGATCTGCAGTCTGAATATGCCGTCATGCAGATATTTTGATCGCAAGTTCCCCCGCGAAAGCAGACACAATCGTATAACCTTTGTTATATCAGTTGATCCGCGCCTTCGCAATCCCTGAGGCCAATAACCCTTCGGCAAGGTCGTTTACCGGGTCAGGACATCGAGGACGAACCAGTCACCTTTGTGCACTGCAATACCGTCAATTGGATGGTGGAAATGTG
>JAWWBX010000354.1:0-4348 GCA_033720735.1 Saprospiraceae bacterium | reverse complement strand
TTACAACACCCGGAATCTACCCGAATTGCTGGGTATGGGAGCCGCGATTGATTTTCACAACAGCGTCGGGCCTGAAGCGATCCATAGCCGCATGGCGGAGTTGCGTGAGTACTTTGATGTCCAGCTTGCCCAGATCCCGGGCATGATCAATCATTCGCCACCGCGTTCATCGCTGGCACACCAGATTGTGGCAGTGGAGAAGGAAGGCATTTCAGCAACAGATCTGAAGAAAGCACTGTACGACGACCACGGGATCGACGTGCGGTGGATGGGCTCACACGGCATGAACGGAGTGCGTATCAGTTTGGCGATTTATCACAGCCTTGATGATGTGGACCGGCTCATTGCAGGACTGGCAGCCGCCGAATAGTCGATTCTGCGCAGTCCCATTACGGCGGATTCCAACCCGGCTCTGCAGGCTACCACAACGGCCGGCCGTTGGTATCGGTGGTCAATATTTCGCTCATCAGATTGAAAAAGGGCCGCATCGCCCGGTACGTGTGTACGGCAGATCTTAGAAAGCCAGGAGACAATACCTTGCTATCCGGGAATCTCCTCACCAGAAGGAATTGTTGCTTACGAAGCAGGTCAATGTCGGGGTGCGTCTTTGTGTATCCCCTGGGCGCGGTCTTCAGTTCCTCTCCGGTGAGGGTACCAAAACATCGCCGGAATGCGGAAGCTGACATCACATCGCGGAAGGCACCTGGGTCGGCATCAATCTCTTGTCGAATGCGCTGGAGATCAAGAGGGTTGGGCCGCCAAAACCCGCCCATGATGGCCGTTTGCCCGTGCGGGGCGATCCGGAAATAGTACCCGCCGCGCAGCCATTTGGTGGCGCGTTTGATCCTGCCGGAAAATGCGGTTTTGTATGGCGTCTTGTCGCTGGAGAACCGGATATCCCGATAGATCCGGAACAGTGCTTGTCTGGCAGATCGCGTTTCCAGCTGATCGTGCTTCTGCATTTCGCTGATCAGGGCCGCCGCAAACGCCAGGACGTTGTCATGGGCGGCACGGTACCTGTCTTGATTGGATTGAAACCATGTACGTTCATTCTTCTGCTGCAGGTCAGCAAGGAAAGCCAGGGTAGATCTCTCAATCACGGCTCTTCCGAATATTGCACGGTCATCAGACAAAATCGGACTTGAGTTGGCCTTTGTCGCGATTCTTTTCAAGCCAGCGCAAGAATTTGTCATCAATGCGGATCCATTCTTCAGTAAATCCACACGAGGTGCACAGCATGCGATCCAGAATGACATTAGCGGTGGCCCATCGTGTCAGACTCACCACCTGATTCTGATTGAGACGATTCCCCTCAATCTTGATCACGGCGGTAGACGTGCATTTGGGGCACTGATAGGAATGTTTCATGTCGTGAAAAATACGAGCGATCAGGCAGGCCTCCAAGTCACGCACGAGGATTGAACCCGTGATTTTGCCGTCTGATCCTGCAACAATATGGCCAAGGTGATTCTGTATCTTGTCCATCAAAACCGGATGTTACGTGTTCTCTTTGGAACGTGCTGTATCGTGATGACAGCTTCCTGCAGCCAGCCCTCTTCGGCCTTTGATGCCCATGCCGAACGCCAGGCCATCCTGGAGCTGCGGCAGAGCCACCGGGATGCGCATTTCAACAAAAATGCTGAAACGTTTGTGGGTACCTTCTCCGATCGATTCGTTTCGGTCAATGGCGGACAGATCTCCACTCCGTCCCGTGAGGAGAACATAGAGCGTTTCCAATCCTACTTTGACGCTGTCGAATTCATCAAATGGGATGATGTCGGTGAGCCGGAGATCCGCTTTTCGGATGATGGCACATTGGCCTATGTCATCACGGAAAAGCAGGTAGATCTGACATATCCGGGCTCGGAAGGGCAGAGGTATCTCGACCAGACGCGGTATGCCTGGGTGGCCATCTACCGCAAGACGCAAGCAGGTTGGCAAGTGGAATGTATCTCGTCGACCAATCAGGAGCCGGTGAACACGATTCAGAATTAGGCACACACATAGATCATAAACAGCGACCCACATGATTTCCGTCATGCGGTTCCGCCTTTCCGGAGCATAGTTTGGTGTCCGGAATCAAGCAAACACTTCACTATGCACAAGCAAATGCCGGTTTCCCGGATCATGACCAGGGAGGTGATCACCTTGCACCCTGAAGACAGTATGAACATCGTTGAGGAGACGTTCGCGGCCAAGCCGTTTCACCACATTCCAATCGCGGATACGCATGGGCATGTGGTGGGCATGGTGAGCAAGACCGATCTGCTGCAGCTTTCAGCAATCAAGAAAGACCTTTCAGATCAGGAGTACAAATTCCTGAAGGTCAAGTACTTTATGACCAGCAATTTAGTCACAGTCGACACCGACACGGCCATCCAGCGGGCAGCCGAACTGTTCTATGACAACAAGTTTCATGCACTACCGGTGATTGAAAACGACCGGATCGTCGGGATCGTCACCACGCATGATCTGCTCAAGATTGCATTTGACCTCATCGAGGTTAGCTAGCCTGAACGCTCAGGCCGGAAAGAGTCCACGCAGAACCTGTTGCCAGGTGGTCTGCTGACCCTTGCGTTTTTCAACTTCCTGCTGCAGGTGGTGGTCAATGAGTTGCTTTTCGGCGATGATCGCCTTCTGGGTTCGGTAGGTACCTACTTCGGTATCATAGCGGATCGTACGCCGGGTTGCGTTGGTGAGCAGGGCCTGGCGCTGCCGATGGCTCAATTCGAAGCCGAGCTCATGCTTGTGCAGGACGAAGTCGTACGGACTGCGGTAGGAGATGAGCTTCACCAGGATCGGTGCGCATTCAATGGCGATAAAGAGGAACATGATAAACAGGTTGGCCAGCCAGATCGCCTGGCTGTGTTCAGCGCGGCGGTTGAGGGCTTCGAGCCGGGCCGCAAATCCTGACAACTCTGTTTTGCCCATTTGCGCCAATGCGGTGGACTCCTGATCCGTCAGATTCGCGATCTGAGCTTCTTGCGCTTGTATCAGCGCGAGGTTGCGTTGCTCCAGGTCGGCAAATTCGCCTTGCATCCGGTCGGCTTCGGCCTTCTTGGCGCGATAGATGGGGCCAAGATTGCGGCGCATGGAACCACCCGTGCCGTCAGCTTCCTGCAACGCCATCAGGACAGCCGCATCCCGTAGAACACGCAGTGAGTCGATCTCCGATTTCAATCCGACAATCTGCTGCTGGGCGGCAGTGATGGCCGGCTGGTAACGGTCACGCACGCGATCTTCCTGTTCCTTGTAAAGCTCCTGTTCCATCAGGACCAACTCGGCTTCAATCTCAGTCTCAAAGATCTTCATCTCGAGTGGCTTGGCGATGACAATGGCGAGCAAGACCGCCAGGCCAAGCCGGGGGAGGGCCACTATCAGATCGCGGCCGAATGACCCGCGACTTTTCATGCTGGAAACGATGTACCGGTCCAGATTGAAGATCATCAAACCCCAGATCAACCCGAAAAACAGTGATGCCACCACGGACCCAAACACGGTCCAGATGGCATAGGCACTCGAAATAAATGCCAGGACACCAGTGAAGAAAACAGTCGCACCGATACCGACATATTTCTGATGATCGGTCGGACAACGTTTCAGAACGAGCGGATCGACACCCGAGCAGAATTGGAAGAAAGCCTTGATACGATGCATGCCAGTGCGTTTCTCAGTGAACGAAGGAGTCTTGAAAAACTATTGTGCGCGACTGAAATACACGGGACTTTATCGACCAATCGAGATGTATGGCGGACGTGCAACAACGTATGCATGGAGAGACGGCCTTCTTGCAAGATGACATCCTGAGGGACGAGCGGGAGGGAAGGGTGTGCGTTTCGGGTATTGAAGAGCTCGTCACCCGTGGAATACCCTGGTTAACATAATATTAATTATAGGCAAGCGATATATGGAAGATCTGCAAATGAACAGAGAGTGTAAGCCACCTTACATTCGGGAATTTGAGCAAGAATTGACTATCCGTGTCTATCTGATCGGGCATAACTTCCAATGTCTTTCATCAAAATCTGCCTGGACATGCGTGTTGCCATCAAACATCTCGTCATTTTCCTTTTCGTTACGGTATGGGTTTTTGAGTCCTGTCAGGAGTCGACGCCACATGATTTACGGCAGCTTGACGATATCAAAGTGAGCGGTGCACTCAAGGCCATGCACCAGTGGCACTGGGAACGCGCGTATCCGTCAGGAAAGATCCCGACGCACAAGATCTCCACTGCGTATTCTGAGCTACAGGATGCCCGACAGCAGTTCAGGGCTGGCGCTGACGAATGGGCGTATATCGGTCCATATAATGTCGCTGGCAGGACGCTCGCTCTGGCATTTCATCCCG
>JAWWBX010000353.1:0-4374 GCA_033720735.1 Saprospiraceae bacterium | reverse complement strand
TCCCGCTCTCAGCACCGATCTTGCGCTGCCGGTCATGCTCGTCACTTCCGGCAAGACGATGCCGATGCTGACATGTGTGAACGAGGTGTTGGTGCAACGCTGGCAAGAGGCCAAACACGTGCACATTGCCGATGCCGGGCATGAGATGTGGATGACGCATCCTGACGTGTTATCGCAATTCGTCGGGGACTTCATTTCGGGCATAATGGACGATGTGCGTATTGAGGAATGAGTCTGGTAGTTGGCTGGTTGACGGCGGAAGCACGCCTGGGAGAATTCGGCAGTCGATAGTCGGCAATCGGCACTGGCGAAAAGGTGAATAGCAACATCCACACGCAACACGAAATCCAGAACACGAAACCTCCGAGCAGTCGTCTGGCATCTGGCATCTGTTTAACAAAGAAGGCCGACTTGTTATGCACTTGTTATCCTTGCACCAAACTGTCGCGGCGTCATCTTGAATCTCTAGCTTAGGGGCAATGACATGCAGCATGATCGTTGGACTTCTCATCACACTGATGGCCTGCTCCCCGCAGCCAGCATCGCAGGGCAGCCAGTCATCTGACAGCGGACTGTCGATCGAGAACGGCCTCAGTCACGGTTTGGGTTGCACGGACTCGCTGGGCGCGACATTCGGTTTGATCTACAGAACGGTCATCCTGACCAACGACAGCGTCGTTCCCATTCAGGTCGAGCTGGCAGTGCCGGAGGCGTACGCCTATCCGATGGAACACGGCGAGCAAAGGTTCCAACTATACTTGTGGCCACGCCTGACAGCACCACAGGTCACCGATCTGGATACCGTGCGGAATGCATTGGAGAACTTCGTCGGCGAGGTTGCAGGTACCACAAGGGAGATCCATCAATCCCTAACCCCCGGCGAGCAATACGTGCTGACCATCGGCACGCTCTTCAACAGCCCACCGGAAATTTGCAGCGCGGTCGCTTACGAACTGTTCACCGATGACGGGAGTGGATTGTTCCCATCATGTGACCGGCCCGCGCCTCCAAAGCAATCATCTATCCTGACAGCGAGCGGGAATCAGGTTCCGCTTGGGCTGATGGTTGGATTTTGTACCAGAGGTAATGAATACAAGCATTGCACGATCATCCCTTGCGGATATATTTCATATCCTGATCAATAAATGGGCAGTTGTCACACATGATCTTGCGAACCATCGTCGGTCTCTTCCTGATCATGTCTGGCTGCTCCGGCAAACAGCATCCGGCGGACAATGGGCAGCCTGTTGATCACGAACTTCCCCCCTTAGCGATCGGGATCGTCAACGGGGTGAACCGAGGTACCAGTTACACCGATGCGTCGGGTGTCGAGTACAACCTGAGATATATCCCCGTCACACTCACCAATGACAGTATCGTCCCTGTGCGGGTACGCATCGCGTTCTCAAAGGAATACGCGTATCCCGGCACGATCGATCCTGACAAGTTTCACATCATCCCCCTGCCGCGGGAATGGGCTTTGGAGGGATCGGGCGTGACGGACAGCATGAAAAACGCATTGCAGGATTTCATTGCCAGCCCCTCGATGGTCACGACCATTGCACCTGGGGACCCACTTCTCTTCGCCATCGGTACGTTGTATCCCAGACCGCCGAAAACAACCGGCGTTCTCCCCAGGGCCCTCTTCGTACATACCGACAGTACGCGTTTCTCAACGTGCGACTGGCACATGCAACGAGACCCATCATCAGCGAAGTTGATCACGGGGTCCCAGATACCGTTGGGGCTGAGGATGGTCTTTGGGGAAGATTGTGCCGTTATTCCATGCGGACATCTTTCATATTTGAAGGGCTAACGTAACACAGTATCTCGCATCTAAATTCACAAGAATGAAGCTTCTGAACATTCAAGCATACGTTCCGCTCGTTTCTGCAGCTCTACTGCTGTCCTGCGGTGGCAGGTCGCAGCCAACGCGTTCGCCTGTGCCTTTCAAAGCATCGGAGGTCACCACGCAATCCAATCCGCCAATCGCCAACTACATCCGTCACATCTTCCAGGACAAAGAGGGCCATCTGTGGTTGGGCACCAACAGCTATGGCGTGGCCGTCTATGACGGAGACAGTGTTTCGTATTACTCAAATGCACAGGGATTTGCCGGTGAGCAGATCACCGGGATTGCCGGGGATGCGAACGACAATATCTGGTTTGCCACCGATCAGGGTGTCGTCAGGTATGACGGATCAGATGAACTGCAGGGCCAACGACATTTCACCAGCTATACAGATCCGGTCTATTTCGGAGGGCAACGCTTCTGGAGCATCTGCGCGGACCGTAACGGGCAGATCTGGGCAGGATCCGCTGGTGGCATCTATCGATATGACGGCGCCGGGTGGTCACCCTTCCCACTCCCCTATCCTGAGGAGGTTTCCGGTGAGTTCATCACAGCGGCGACGAGCTGGTCGATCACGGAAGACCGGGCCGGCAACATGTGGTTCAGCACCAATGGCTTTGGCGCATTCAAATATGACGGCACGTCGTTCACGCAGTATTCTGAGGCGGACGGCCTGGCAGACAACAGCGTCGACGTCATCATGGAAGACCGGCACGGGCAGATGTGGTTTGGCACCAGGCATGGAGGTGTCAGCCGGTTTGACGGCACGAAGTTCACCAACTATACCGCCAACGACAGCATTGGCAACAATGAGGTCTGCGCCATCTACGAGGATACCAGGGGCCATATCTGGATCAGTTCCGAAGGCTATGGCGTCTATCGTTACAGCGGAACCGCTTTTGACAACTTCAGTAAGGCGCAGGGGCTCAACGTGTTAGCCGTGCAAACCATCTACGAAGATCGTGAAGGTCGATTGTGGGTTGGAGGCGGAGGTGGTCTCTATCGCTTCGATGGCACCGCCTTTGTGCATGTGGGCAGGCAAGGGCCGTGGAAATAGGATCTCGAAACAGTGGGCGATTAAGTTTCCCGCAGATGCCGACACGCAGTGAGGACCAAGTTGGACGGTTGCCACGGTCCGGCTATCTTCATCCACGGCAGGCGAACGACCTCAACATCCGCCGCCGGCGATCACCGACAACACGCGCATGACAGTCAACACCATTTCCCTACGCACAAGCAGATGCCTGCTGGTGATCGGACTGATGATTGCAGTGGCAGGGATTGGCGATGCGCAGACGACCCGCTCCACGCAGTTCTTGTCCAAGATCGGGATCAAGGACAGCATTTATTCCAGGACGCTGGATGCGTACAGGACATTTTATATCGCCTTTCCGGCGGACTACGGAACCAGCCAAAACAAGCAGTATCCCGTCGCCTTTGTACTTGACGGCGAGATGCTATTGCCGACCCTTCATGAGGTGCAACGGTATTACAGCGGAGGGTTTACACCCGAAATGATCCTGGTGGGCATCGACAATTCCAAGCACCGTGTACGTGATCTCACGATCTCCAGCATCACGGAGAAATATGGCATGCCCTTTCATGTTGAAAGCGGTGGTGCCGACAAATTCAGCGATTTCATCGAAGAGGAACTGATCCCGCACATTGAAAACGCTTACCCCGTGACAGGCTACCGCACGTTGATCGGGCATTCGTATGGCGGTTTGTTTGCCGTCTACACTCTGCTACAAAAACCGGAGCTGTTTGCCAACTACCTGGCGATCGACCCCAGCCTCGACTGGAACGACCAGGAGATCCTGGCCGAAGCCCGGGATGCACTCGCAGGCAAGATGTACACAGGCAAATCACTGTTCATGTCGTTGAGCGGGCAATTGCATCTGCAAAACTCTGACATCACGATCGATAACGTGATGCAGGACCAATCCGACTTCACCCTGTTTGCGCGATCCAATCTTGCTCTCAAAGAGATGATCGAGCAGGATGATCACCACGGCCTGACCTTTCACTGGCAATTTTACCCGGATGACCTGCATGGCACCATCGCCTTTCCTTCCATGATGGATGGCCTGATCCGACTGTTTCAATGGTATCAGATGGAAAACACGGACAAGATCAACGACTTTGATACGCCACAAGATGCGCTCTACGATGTTGTAAAACACAGAGAGCAGAAGCTGAGGGCACATTTTGGGTACCCGGAACCCCCTTATCCCGAGGAGCTTTTGAATTTTATGGGGCACATGAACCTCGAGATGGGCCAACCGGCAAAGGCGAAGATGTATTTTGAATTTGGGATTCAGTACTACCCGCAGAGTGCCAATGCCTACGACTCCCTTGCAGAGTATTACGAAGTGCAAGGTGATACGGCCAAAGCCCTCGAACTCGTACGCCAGGCTGCCAAGCTCAGCGACGATCGCTACTTTCAGGAAAGGATCAGGGCGTTGAGGAAAAAGGAATAGCAAGCATGCGCCCTTTCGATACAGAGCGAACACATCAATTGA
>JAWWBX010000352.1:0-4380 GCA_033720735.1 Saprospiraceae bacterium | reverse complement strand
TTCAGCTCTTCAGGCGTGATAAACTGACGGTCAGCAGAGCGCATCAGTTGCGAGCGCAACTCCCCAGATGATCCTTTCGCGTATCCAAGAAATGACCTGAACTCACCATTGCTGCCACGCTCAAATCCTTCAGCGACATTGTCCATCATTGAACCTGACGAATCCAACATCTGCCCTCTCAATCCCAGATCCTGACGGTAAACGGGACGACGGGTAATGGTCCAGACCTCCTGGCAAATCTCGCGTGAAAGCTGCCAGATCTGAATCTCTTCAATTCTAGTCCAACCAGACATGGTTTATGTGGTTTTGTGGACTTCTAAAAATATAGAAGCTTTATGAAAGCAGGCTACGTATGCGGGAAGTATCTCTACTTTCCTGTACCTGTACCTGTACCTGTACTCTAGCTCAAAGGCGCAAACTGCAACGTCGCGCAGATCAGTCCACCCATCAGTACGAGTGAGATGGCCCAGTAGCCGAAATGGATCAGGATGTACTTCCAGCCCCTTCTTTCAAACAAAGCGATGATCCCGATGATCGGAAGTGCGATGAACAATGCTCCGAAGAACCCGTGGAACGCTCCGTGTCCAAACGAGCGGCTGTTCTCGCCGTATGTCTCCATGAGCATGTTAAACTCCTGCTGGACCGCACTGCCGGACTCCAGGACCTCGGGCATCATCATCGAGAATACACCGGCCTGGTGGATCGTAAGCCCGCCAAGTGCCATGGAGAGCATCACTGAAAAGACATAGGTGACAATGAAGATTACGGTCATATTTGCTCCGCGCAGGTACTCATCGGAAAACTTCCCCGCTTTCATCCAGGCAGTGCCCAGGACCTTGGGGTTGTAGTAAATGGATCCGATGATGAGCGGGATCAGGGCGGTGATGAAGTACATGTAGAAATTCGTCGGCATCTCCGAGTTGTTTTGGTTGAATTGAAGATAGAGATTAGGGAGTACAAGTTCAGGTACAAGTACCGGATGAGCGTAAGATTGCCATACTCCTGTACCTGTACCTGTACCTGTACCTGTACCAGTACCTGTACCTACCTGCTGGTTGGAAGCTCGAAGAGCATAGGAGGGTACCTGTACCGCACAGGCCTCTCGCAGATTTCGCAGATTCCGCGAACAAATGATCGGTGGCTGCTGGCTGGCGACTGTGAAATCCACAATCCAAAATCCGCAATCGATCAGTCCTGCTTCGCAAATACTTTTCGCAGCAGATCGGTGGTCCGCTCACTGATATCGGTCCGGATCTTCAGCTCCTTCTTCTCTACCATGTCAAAGAGCCCGAACAAGGCACGCTCGGTAACATACCGGTCCAGTTCTGGTTCGACCGGGTCGACAAACGGGATCTTGTTGTAGAACGTGACCGCGTCGGCCCAGTATTCGATGGCGTTGAACTGGTTGAGAGCGTCGACGATCACCGGGTGAAACGCGGCATAGAGCTGCGGATAGGTTTGCGCGTGCAGGTAGGTTGTCGCAGCATTCTTCTCACCCATCAGAATGCCGAGTGCGTCCTGGAAGGTGATGGCGCGGATAGCATCCACAAAGATCGGTTTGGCGCTTTTGGCGGCTTCCTCGGCCCCGCGGTTGATCTTCTCCAGGATAATATTCTCGACCTCTGAAAAACCGGGGATTCCCTGTAGTTTGTCGGTCACTTTGCGTGCTTCCGGCGGCAGCAGGATCTTGTACGGACTTTTAAAATAGCCGTCGACTTCGGCGAGTTTCTCCGCGCCTTCTGCGATGCCGAATTCCAGAGCTTGTTTGAGACCGGCCGCGATCTCGGCGGTGGTCAGGGTGTTGGTGTTGAGCCCGTCGGCGATCTCCTTCAACGTATCACAGCGCGAAAACAGGAGAGGGGTAAGCAGAATGGCAAAAAGCAGTTTGCGTACGTTCATACCTCTTTAACGCGTCAGGCGGTCCCGTATATTTCACCCGGAACACAGAACCCGGAACACAGAGCATTCAGACGATATACACACAGGCTGCCATATCTACGGGCCCACCTAATTCCGGGTTCAGTTTTTTCACCTTGACCCGCACATGGTCGGTATCCGGAAAATGGCCCTTGATCCCGTGTGCAATACTTCGCGCCACGCTCTCGATCAGGTGCCGTGGGTTGTTCATCTCCTTGCGACACACCTGGTAGACGATCTCGTAATTGAGGGCATCATCCAGGTCGTCTGAAACACCGGCTGCTTCGAGATCGTAGGAGATCTGAACATCAACCACATAGTTGTTACCACGCTTACGTTCGTCCGTATAGTAGCCGTGGTGTGCGTAGAAGGACATGCCTTCGAGGGTGATGAGTCCCATTGGTGCGATGATTTGTCAGGAAGGTACAGGATTCCCTAAAGGTCAAAGTCCAAATGACAAATATCAAAGTCCAAAATGATATGATTTCGATCCGAATCATGACAAATCAGCGTACCATCACCGCCTTTTCAAACACGTCGGCGGCGATGTTGCCACCACACAGGACGACCGCCACCTTTTTCCCATTGAGCGCAGAACCCATTTTCTGGCAAGCGGCGACTGCGACCCCGGCCGATCCTTCGACCATCTCGCCGGTCTCTTCGTAGACCAGCCGCATGGCTGCTGCGATCTCGGCTTCCGAGACGAGGACATAGTTATCAATGAGTGCCCGGCAATAGTCAAAGGTGATCGCGTCTTTCTCCATGGCGCCGGCAGAGGCTTCGGACAGGGTCGCTTTTGCCTCGGGCACCTCCACGACGTGACCGGCCAGGATGCTCCGGTACATTTCCGGTGAGTTTTCCGGCCAGCAGCCGACCACGGTGATCCCGGGGTTGACGGATTTGAGCTGTCCGGCAATCCCCGACATCAGACCACCTCCGCCCACTGTGACAAGGACGGCGTCCAGATCAGGCTGTTGTTCCAGCAGCTCCACGCCGATGGTCCCCTGGCCACCCATCACCTGCAGATCGTTGTATGGGGAGATCCACACAGCACCAGTTTTTGTCGCCATCTCTTTCGCGTAGAGTTCGGCTTCCAATGAGGTATTCCCCACGATCTCAAGGCGGGCACCGAACGCCTTGAGTGCCTCGATCTTCTTCCGGGTGACAATAGAAGGCAGGTAGATGGTGCCCTCCACGCCCGCGATCTGCAACCCCCGGGCCACACCCAGGCCGTGGTTTCCAGTGGAGGCGGAAATGACACCCCGTTGACGATCTGCATCGGACAGCGACAGGATCTTGTTAAGGCTGCCACGGGCCTTGAAGGATCCGGTATGCTGCAGATGCTCCTTCTTCAGGTACACCTGACCACCTGTGTGCTTCGACAGCGCTGGACTGAAAGAAAGTGGTGTAATCAGTGTATGCGGCCGGATGCGTTCTTCAGCAAGGCGGATTTCGCGGGCAAGTGCTGTCAGGTCCATGGTGGCAAATTAGGTGATTTCAAGGAGGCAGACGGCAGGCGCTCAGAATCCCGGACCCAGTATTGGCCACACGATCTCCTGCATGAAAGGCGTATGGAACAGAATAGGCAGAGGCAGCAGCATTGCCAGTACCCACAGGGAGCCGCGGAACTTAAAATGATCTTCCAGAAGCATGGCGAGTGCCTGGATCAGGAAATAGATGAGCGGAAGTCCGTAGCACGCTTTGACGGACACGCTTATGGCAATTTCGTGCAGCAACCCGGAAAAGAGAAAAGTCGCGAAAAGGGCAATGGTGACCGGCAGGTATCGGCGCAGGGGGCGATACACAATGGACGAAGTCATTTCAACAAATGGAATGTTCCACCGCCGGCCCCAGAATTCGCGGAGACTCCTTGACAGATAAGGCCGTTTGAACAGCACGGGTACAGGATATCCCAGGTAGCGCAGCACGGCTGTGTTGATCCGCAACATGCCAAAATGCAGAACAAGGCTCAAAGCAACGAGCAGGGTCAGGGCAACCAGCGCAGACTGGATGCCGGTGCCGGGAGATTGAGGTGCGAGCATGCGCAATCCCCAGATCACTGCAACACCGATGGCGATCCTGCTCACGCCGGTCATCATATCCAGAGACCAGGAAGGCAGTGGACGGTTCCCTCTCCGAAAGAGCGGAACGGGATTCATGCCAACCCATCCGAAACTGAACAGTACCCACTTTGAAAAGGACCACTGCCGATTGCGATGCTCAATAGCACACAGGTTCTTCATCAATTGAAAGAGAACGACGATCAGGGCAAGCATCCTGAATCCGGCAGGTGCGTCGGAAAGCAGGAAATGCACCAGGGGCATGACGATGAGGGCCAGCAACCATCCGGCTCCCCGGGCGAGTGATGTTCTTCGAATTCTCAGAAAGAAGGAACCCGAAAGGAAGACAATCAGCAGGATGACCAGCGCGGTCGTCAGTGATTCGGGTTGGTCGGGCAGGAAG
>JAWWBX010000351.1:0-4407 GCA_033720735.1 Saprospiraceae bacterium | reverse complement strand
CGACGGCCCAACCGCCATCTATACCTCCATTATCCTGGCACCACATCTGCTCGGGCCCATTGCCATCGCCGCCTATTCGTACATGGCGCTGGTACCGGTGATCATCCCGTTTGTTGTGCGCTTCACAGTGAGCAAGGAGGAGTTGCAGATCAACATGAAAAAGCAGGACCAGCTGTTTCCGGACAAGCAAAAGATCCGGCAGCTACAGGTCGTCAAGATCCTGTTCCCGATCGTTCTGGGGATCATCGTGTCCATTCTCGTGCCCAGCTCGGTCCCGCTTGTCGGCATGCTGCTTTTTGGCAACCTGATCAAGGAGATCGGTTCGGATACGCGGAGGTTGCTGTCGGCCGCCTCCGACACCATCATGAATACCGCCACGATCTTCCTCGGGCTGACCATCGGGGCGACCATGAGCGCAGCGACCTTCCTGCGCGGAGAGACACTCCTGATCATCCTGGGCGGACTGTTTGCCTTCATGCTCTCCATCCTGGGCGGGATCATGGCCGTCAAGATCTACAATCTCTTTGCCCGGAAGAAGATCAACCCGCTCATCGGCGCGACCGGCCTCAGCGCCGTGCCCATGGCTTCGCGCGTCGCCAATGAGATCGCGCTCAAACACGACAAGCAAAACCATCTGCTGCAGTATGCCATGAGCAGCAACATTGCCGGGGTTATCGGAAGTGCAGTGGCGGCGGGTGTACTGATCAGTTTTTTGGGGTAAAACCCAATTGCGCTTGTCATTTCGGGAGGGTAATTCCGTATCTTCCTAAAATGGCACCCAAGGCACGCAAGCTTGCTGCGATCGTTTTCGCGGACATTGCAGGGTATACCGCCCTGATGCAAACGGATGAGGAGCGGGCTCTGTCGTGGCTCAACCACTTTTCGACGACGGTGCGATCTCAGGCTAAGGCCCATAACGGGGAAGTCGCCCAGTTCTATGGTGATGGCTGCCTGTTGCTTTTCGACAGTGTGCAGGATGCTGTAGTGGCCTGCGAAAACATGCAGCGTTCCTTTGTTGATCCCACGGTCAATGTTCCGGTACGTATCGGCGTACATAACGGGGAAGTCGTTTATCGCGACGACAACGTATTCAGCGACAGCGTCAACATCGCCTCGCGCATCGAGTCAATGGGGATCCCCGGGTCCATCCTGATCTCCAAGACAGCCCAGAGCCAGATCCGCAACAAACCCCGGTTTGCACTGGTCTCACTGGGTCACTTCGATTTCAAGAACGTAGAAGAGCCGATCGAGGTCTTCGCCCTGGCCAACCAGGGTTTGGAAGTCCCTGTCCGCGAGCAACTTCAGGGAAAGTTCAAGGAGGCTTCCCTGGAGAGTTCTTCGGTGACGCGGAAGTGGCTGGCCATTCCCGTGGTGCTGCTGGCCGGCTTGCTGGTCTGGCTGTTTGCCTTCCGCGATCAGGAGCCGGAGACAGGGACGGCGACCAGCGTCAGGTCACTGGCGATCTTCCCGTTCGCCAACCAGACACAAAATCCTGATCTGGAGTACCTGGCCGACGGGGTGGCAGAGCACCTGATCAGTGCTGTTGCAGATCAAACAGACCTGGAGGTGCTCTCCCGCTACTCGACCTTCGCCGTCCGGGATTCCATGCACAACCTTCCATTCATCAGGAAACGACTCAATGTAGACGCTTTGCTGGTGGGCAATGTAGACAGCAGCAATGGCGGACTAGCATTCAGGACAGAATTGATCTCACCCGGGACCCAGGAGCGCATCTGGGGCACCACAGTTACCGGCACGACTGACGATCTGAAGCAGGTGGAAGCCGGCATTGTCGATGGCTTGCTGTCTGCCTTGAAGATCAAGCCACCCCTCACGTCTGACGCAGACAGGTACGCCACTCAACCGGACGCCTATCGACACTACATGCAGGGGCGCTATCTCAGTTTCGGGCACACCCGGGAAGAGATTGACCTCTCTGTCGAGCATTTCCACAAAGCGATCGAGATCGACGGTAATTTTGCGCCTGCTTATGCGGCGCTTGCCAACCAGAAATTCGCCCAGGCCCGGTTTAGCAACACCACGCGACAGGAACTGATCCGGGAGGCCAAACTGGCCATACGCAACGCGCTGACCCTTGATCCGGACCTCCCCGAGGCGCATCTCGCTGAAGCCAATATTCGGTTCTACTGCGACTTCGACTGGGATGCCGCCGCACAATCCTACCGCAAAGCGCTGGATGCCGATCCGGATAATGTTCAGATCAATACGGACTACGCCTTCTTTCTCTGCGCCATGGGAGACTACAAAGAAGCATTGCCGCTCGCACAAAAAGCCGTTCAGGAAGATCCTGTGTCGATCGGCTCGATGCACATCATCGCCTGGACCAATCTCTATCTCGATCCGCATGAGAGTGTGCAACAGTTTGACGACATCATTCAGTTGCATCCGCGGTGGATCTGGGGATATATGAAAAAGGGAATGGCGCTTTTGCTTGTCGGCGACTGTGATGCCGCCATGCAGATGTTTGAAGAGGTGGAACAGCGCAAAGGTGCCTGGGGAGGTGAATTGATCGAATGTTACCTCTCCGTCCTGTACCGGAAATGCGGGCATTCCGATCTGGCGGAGACGAAACTGCAATTTGTTGAAGAACATGTCGCCCGGCACGGTGTCAGTGATCCGCTCGATCTGGCGATCCTTTATGGCGGGAATGGAGATATCGACAAGATGATCACGTTCGCGCGGCAATGCATTGATCAAAAATCCGTCAACGCCGCATTGATGCAGCTCCCGAGAAACCTCGACTTCTTTGTCGGCGATCCACTTGAGGACCCGCGCTACGTGAGTTTGCTGAAGGAAATGGGATTCCCCAATACCTAGCGAATTGACGATCTTCGATCCCGATCACACAATCATCAATACCATGCGCTTTTTTCTCCTCTTGGCGATCTGGTGTGCCACTCTACCCAGCCTCGCCCAGGACACCATTACTATCAAGGACCTGCAGCATGCCTCACACATCTTCGGCATGACCTTCACTCCAGCTGAGCTGGACAGCCTGCATGACGATGCTCTCGATCAGCTGCGCGACTACCAGCGCAACCGGGAGCTGCCCCTCGACAACAGTGTCGCCCCTGCCCTGCACTTCAACCCGCATCCGCAGGGATTTGTGGTGCCTACCGGACCAAGCGCCCTCAATTTGCAACAGGCACCAGTCAAACTGCCGGCCAACATGAACGACCTGGCGTTCTACACCGTCTCTGAGCTGGCCCATTTGATCCAGACCCGGCAGATCTCATCGGTACGCCTCACCGAATTCTTCCTGCAGCGGTTGCGGCTGCACGACCCGACCCTGCATTGTGTGATCACCTACACGGAAGAGCGCGCCATGCGCCACGCCCGGCAGATGGACCGTGAACTGGCTGAGGGCAAATACCGGGGATTTCTGCACGGCATCCCGTACGGGATCAAGGATCTGTTTGCAACAGAGGATTACAGGACCACCTGGGGAGCTGCCCCCTTCAAGGACCAGGTAATCGACATGGATGCGACGGTGGTCACCCGGCTCGAGGAGGCCGGCGCCGTACTCGTAGCCAAGCTCACGCTGGGCGCGCTCGCCTGGGGTGACGTGTGGTACGGCGAGAGGACACGCAATCCCTGGGATCCTGAACGCGGATCATCGGGGTCGAGTGCGGGTTCGGCATCCGCCGTGGCAGCCGGTTTGGTGCCATTCGCTATCGGGACCGAGACACTGGGTTCCATTGTCTCACCGAGCACGGTGTGCGGCACCACCGGTTTGCGTCCAACGTACGGACGGGTCAGCCGGCACGGCGCCATGGCCCTGAGCTGGTCGATGGACAAGATCGGGCCGATCTGCCGGAGCGCCCAGGACTGCGCGATCGTCTTCGATGCCATCAGAGGACCGGATGGCAAGGACCTGAGCGTGACAGATGCACCATTCAACTACTCATCGCGTGCCGACCTCTCCGGCCTGCGCATCGGCTACGTCAAAAGCCATTTTGACCGGCCGTATGCCTTTCACGACCAGGACAGCGCTGCCCTGGAAGTCATGAGGAGCATGGGCATCGATCTGATCGAGGTCGAGCTTCCACCTTATCCCGATATCCGCTTCCTGCTGAGTGCGGAGGCCGCCGCAGCCTTCGACCAGCTGACGCGCAGCAACAAGGACGACCTGATGGTACGCCAGATCAGGAATGCCTGGCCCAACGTGTTCCGCGCCGCACGCTTCATCCCTGCCGTAGAGTACATCCAGGCCAACCGCCTGCGCTCGATCCTCATCGAGCAAATGGACGATCTCTTTGACGACGTCGACATCATCATTCACCCGTCATGGAGGAGCAGTGCACTCAGCATTACCAATATGACCGGGCACCCGGCTGTGGTCATGCCCAATGGCTTTCGTGAGGGTCGGCCGACGAGTATCACCTT
>JAWWBX010000350.1:0-4462 GCA_033720735.1 Saprospiraceae bacterium | reverse complement strand
GGTGAATGGTCCGCCACCTTCCTGTTGTTTGGTACTGTCGTTGCGTGTCAGGTCGGGGCTGATCGGGTCCCACTGCAAGCCGCCGTTTGTCGATTTGAAGAGCACGTTACCGCCATAGTACATGACCCGCGGATCATGCGGTGAGTTGATGAGCGGTGCATTCCAGTTGAAGCGGTACTTCATGTCCTTGGGCATATATCCCAGATTGGTCATCGGGTACGGCATGATGTCCTTGCTCTCGCGGGTCTCGATGTCGAGCAGACCGATCCTGCCATTGAAACACCCCCCGTAAAGGATGCGCGGGTCATACGGATCGTCCATGGCTACCATGGCACTTTCGCACCCTGGGCCATTGAACCAATCGGTCGAAAGGATGCCGTAGTTCTTGGAACGCGAAGGGATACAGACCGAAAAATTGTCCTGTTGCCCGCCGTACACCCAAAATGGCACCTGCCGGTCAGCGGTAATGCGGTAGAATTGGGCGGTCGGCTGATTGTTGAACGAGGACCACGAGCGACCGCCATTGTACGTGATGGTGGCCCCACCGTCCTCGGCCATGGCTATATTGTCGCTGTCATGGGGATTGATCCAGAAGCCGTGGCAATCGCCGTGAATCACCCGCATGCTTGCAAAGGTCTTGCCGCCGTCGATCGATTTCATCAACGGAGCGTTGAGGGCATAGACGACATTTTCATTGCCCGGGTCGGCAAACACCTCCATGTAATACCACGACCGGGCGGTGATGATCTGGTTGTTTGAAGTCAGCTCCCACGTCTCACCACCATCGTCAGACCGGTACATGCCCGATCGCTCTTTGTCCGTTTCGATGATGGCAAAAACACGGTCCGGATTCGCCCGTGAAACGGATAGCCCGATCTTGCCCATTTGCTCCGGTAGACCTTTGGTCAGCCGGGTCCATGATTCACCACTGTCGACCGATTTGTAAATGGCCGATCCCGGGCCTCCGCTGACCACTTTCCAGGGGTACCGGCGATGCTCCCAGGTTGCTGCGTACAAGATGCGCGGATTGGTCATGTCCATGACCAGGCTTGACACACCGGTGCTGTCGTTGATGTACAAGGTGCGTTTCCAGGTCTGACCGCCGTCGGTTGATTTGTATACGCCCCGTTCGTTGCTCGGTCCGTGCACGGCACCCTGCGCCCCGACATAGACGATCTCGTCATTGCGCGGGTGCACCACGACATTCGCGATGTGACGCGTGCCATTGAGCCCTTGATGCTGCCACGTTTTGCCGGCATCCGTCGACTTGTACACACCGTCTCCGTATGATGTCATCACTCCCCGCACGGCATGCTCACCCGAGCCGACATAGATCACGTTCGGATCCGATTCGCTGACGGCAATGTCTCCAATTGAGCCGACCGAAAAATAGCCGTCTGAGAGATTGTACCAGTTGATGCCGCCGTCCTCCGTTTTCCAGACACCACCACCTGTGTAACCAGCGTAGTACGTCAACCTGTCACCAATAACGCCCGCAATCGCATTGGCCCGGCCTCCGCGATAAGGCCCAATACAACGCCATTCCAACCCGTGAAAGTGCTCATCGAGGTGTGTTGGTCGCACAGCTTCGGGGCCAGCCTGTGCAGTCACAGGAGGATGAGCATACATCGAAACAAAGAAGAAGATCACGGGCAGGAAGAAAGTGCGCATCATACTGGTTTTGAGTCATCAGCAAGATACTATAGTTGACCAAAGCCAGCCACTTGTCTATCCGGGCATTCCCAGAGATCATGCTTACTTTACAGCCATCCCTGCCCTGGCAGCCAAACTTGAATCATTGAGTCATTGAATCCTCAAATCAAGATCTGTTGCATCCAGTCGATCGCCGAAGCACGCCTGGCCATTGATCACGGTGCCTCGGTCATTGGCCTTGTTGGCGCGATGCCAAGTGGCCCGGGACCTATCGATGACCGGACCATCAGGGAGATTGCGGCGTTCGCACGCGGCATAGTCCATACCTTTCTCCTCACCAGCGAGACGACCGCTGACGGCATCATATCCCATCATCAGCGCACCGGTACGGCCGCCATCCAGATCGTGGATGCGGTATCGCGTGACACTTACGCCGGACTACGGGCGGCCTTGCCCGGGATCGAACTGGTCCAGGTGATCCATGTGACGGGGCCTGCCTCGCTCGACGAGGCGCTTACGGTAGCACCATTCGTGGACAAATTGCTGCTGGATTCAGGCAATCCGCACGCAGCTGTCAAGGAACTCGGTGGCACCGGTCGCACACACAACTGGGAGGTCAGCAGGCAGATCGTCGCGCAGTCCCCGGTTCCGGTCTTCCTGGCAGGCGGACTCAATGCAGACAATGTGCGTCAGGCACTCGAAACGGTACAACCATATGGCGTTGATCTCTGTTCAGGCGTACGCACACAAGGTGCCCTCAATCCCGTCAAGCTGGCCGCATTCATGCGCGCAGCACGCGGGGCGTAGCGCCCGTCAATCTTTGCCTTCCAGTTCGGCGAGCACACGCTGTGCATGTTCATTGTCGGGATCCAGTTCCAGCGCCAGAAGAGCGCCCCTACGTTCTATCGCAAGGCGTGGCCGACGCCGGATAGTAGCGCGTGTTGAAGGTGAACAGGGTGATGGCTACTGAATGAGATCCGGCCCGCAAAGCGTGATAGCCCAGTTCATTCACGTACGGCTCGGCAATCGCGCCGGTTGGATACTGATGGTTGAGTGCATTGCGGATGGTAGTGGTATCTCCCGTCCGGATGGTTTTGCGCAGCGTGGTATGGGTCTGCAACAGGAATTCAGGCGTCGTCCCCGGAGGCAGTTTGCGAAACTCTCTCCCACCCCAGCTCAAAGAACGCAACTGGCCAGGCTTGAGATATCAGCCCAAGTCTGCCAGCGAATCAAAAAGATGACCGAGTGCTCAAATACCCGGGCATGCCATCCGATCTGCCTGCACATTTGTCATAGAAACCAATGAAACCTCAAAACCACGCATCATGCACGCACATTTGATTGTTTGGGTGATCACCTGCCTGGCGCAACTGTTTGGCGCCTCAGTACCCGAACCCTCCACCTCTACCCCGGCCACCGTTGTTCACCAGGTCCGGATGCCCCCGGTTCAAATCGCACTGGGTGAGGCTACTGAGATCCGGATTGCATTTACCATTGCTGCGGGGTATGAAGTCCTGACCAGCCCGGATGACAGTGTCTACCTGACCCGACTCGAGGTAGCCGGTGCAACGGGTATTACCACCGGGGTGGCTTCATTTACCCAAGGCCAGGAGGTGATGTTTCCTGGCACCGATTATGAATTGCAGCGGCACGCTCACACGCTGCTGGTCACCCTGCCGATCAGGATCGCGGACACGGCCCATGATGGTCCTTACCGCCTGCGCGGCACGTTACACTGCCAGACCATCGACGCGATCCGCTGCTATCCGGTCACGGCCATCCCATTCATTGTGGATATCGCGATCGGACCTGCGGAATGCGGATGCACGCCAGTATCATGCAGTGAGGTCTAGCACTTCGCCCCTGGCCTTGTCAGGTCAGTCCTGCACCAGGAGATGTTCGTACGCTACAGAATGTTCACTTCGGGAGTCAGCTCGATCCCAAATCGCTCTTTGACAGAAGCACGTACCCGCATGGCATGGTCAAGGACTTCCTGACCACTGGCGCTCCCGTAGTTGACAATGACGAGGGCCTGCTTTTCGTAGCACCCGACATTGCCGATGCGCTTACCCTTCCAGCCACACTGGTCGATCAGCCAGCCCGCCGGGATCTTGTAGAAGCCCTCGCGGTCGGGATAGTACACCAGATCAGGCCACTCGTGCTTGATTGACCGCCATTGTGCTTCGGGGACTACCGGATTCTTGAAAAAACTCCCCGAATTGCCGAGGACGGCCGGATCCGGCAACTTGGACGAGCGGATGGCTACGACGGCTTCGAAGATCTGCGCGATCCCTGGTTGCCCGATGCCCTGATCCTGCAGGGTCTGGCGGATGGCACCATAGCTGTCTTCAATCATGTGCGGAGCCCTGGACAATCGCAGGGTCACTGTGGTGATACAGTACTTTCCCTTCAACTCCCGTTTGAAAATGCTGTCCCGGTAACCGAACCGGCATTGCGCATGATCAAAGATGGCGCGTTCGCGTGTCTCCAGTTGCATGGCCTCCAGACCACGGAACACAGACGTCAGCTCCACACCATACGCCCCGATATTCTGGATCGGTGCTGCGCCCACCTTGCCGGGGATCAGCGCGAGGTTTTCCACTCCCCCGAGCTGGCGGTCAACAGCCCATTGGACAAAGTCATGCCAAACGACGCCACCCCCGATGCGCACATCCACGAAATTGGACGATTCCCGGACGACCTCGATCCCGCCAATCTCATTGAGCAGCACCAGCTGATCGATATCCCGGGTCAGCAGCAGATTGCTCCCGCCACCCAGCACAAACGGTGATCGTGTGGCACCGGCAAG
>JAWWBX010000349.1:0-4476 GCA_033720735.1 Saprospiraceae bacterium | reverse complement strand
TGATTGCCACACATCTCATCATGTCTTAAAATTAGGGAATGATGCTGATGGAGACGGAGTAGGATCGGGGCATTGTGTGGACGGGGTTCACACAAGGGGCGCAAAGTGTCTGGCAAAGTCCGCGAAGAAACAAGAGGCCATCATTGCTTCATCTAATTTCTAACCTCCTGAACTCTCGCTGATTCCGCAGATTCCGCAAAACATCAGATGCAGGTGCATGTCTTATTCTGGTGATGGGGTTCACGCAAAGTGCGCAGAGTGTCTCGCAAAGTCCGCGAAGAACAAACAGGCCATCACCCGCTTCGTTCTAATTTCTAATATCTCACCTCTCGCTGATTCCGCAGATTTCGCAAATCATCAGATGCAGGTGCATGTCTTATTCTGGTGATGGGGTTCACGCAAAGCCCGCAAAGATCATCGCAAAGTCCGCAAAGGAATCTCCAACACCGTCTAATTTCTAATGTCTAACCTCTAATGTCTGTTATAATACTTGTTCAACGCCTCCGTCCTGCTGGCCACATGGAGTTTCTTGTAGATGTTGTGGCAATGGGACTTGACGGTCTCGATGGAGATTGCCAAGTCGGACGATATTTCCTTATAAAATCTACCCCTGGCAAGCAGCTGGAGAATCTCCTGCTCCCGGGCGGTGAGAATCTCGTCGTACGGATTGGAGGTTGATTCTGGTTTACGGAAGTGCCGGACCACCTTGCGCGCGATGTTGGCTGACATGGGTGCACCCCCATCATGCAGCTCACGGATACCCCGGAGGATCTCGAAGGGTGACGAAAGTTTGAGGAGGTAGCCACTGGCGCCTGCCTGGAGGGCGCCGAAGATCTCGTCTTCCTGGTCCTTGATGGTGAGCACGAGGAATTGCAGCCGGGGTAACTTGGCAGAAAGCTGCCGGATACATTCGATGCCGTTCATGCCGGGCAGGCCGAGGTCGACGAGCACCACATCCGGCGGATTGGCGGGTATCTCACGACAGGCTGTCTCCGCATCGTGAAACACGGAATGGCACGACAGGCCTTCTGAACCGTTGATCATGAGTTCCAGGGCTCTGTTAAAATCGCGCGAGTCCTCGATGACGGAAATCTGAATATCCCTGACCGCTGTCATTTCCACATGTGCAATGTAGCGTCCAGAAGTTAGTACTTTCAATAGTACTTTTTCGCCATTGCGATCGGGCATTGGTCTGTACAACTTCGGCGGGTCATATGTTCTCAGAACACCACTGCAGGGATTGGCGAACACACTTTTGGTGTGTTGTTCTTTGCGCATGCTGCTTCATTCCCGCAACTACAACCGTGGTTTATACGCAACCGACTACGGTGATCCCGGTCACTCTGCTCGATTGGGAAGCCGGCATGATCAATCCACTCAACCGTTTTACCTACAAGGACTCACACGGGTTTGTCTGGATAAGCTCGCGATCGGGCATTGCCCGATTTGACGGTTCGTCTATCAAAACATACGTACCTGTAGAGCATGATACCACGAGTATCAGCAGCAAGCATGTGCATTCCCAGATCCTGGAAGATCCCCGGGGTAATTTGTGGTTTGGAACCTGGGAAAGCCTGGTTTGCTATGTGCGGGATCAGGACCACTTTCAACACTTCTCGATCCCCTTTCCAAACCCGAATACGCGCTACTTTGCCTGTGCTCTGGACAGTCTGGGCCAGGTGTGGTTTACCCATGACACCGCCGTGTACACGCTGGATATCGCTTCAGGTCAAACGGAGTGGCGTGCAGACTTCCACAGGGAGCTCTGGAACACAGAAGCGATCTATGATTCAGACGGGCAAGTCAGATACCTGCTGAGCTACAACGGCTACAAGGAATTTCCCGGTCTGTATATACACGCGTTCCAATCTTCACAGCATCTCAGAACGACTACATTCCTGACGTCTTCACAAGGCAATTCTATTGTAAATGACGTCTTACCCGGTCGACACTCCAGGATTCTGGTCGCCGCAAATTCTGGTCTTTACAGCTTTGATCTCGGAGATGGCACATTTGAGCGATACATGCCCGACCCGGGGCTTTCAGATTGGGATGTGACGTCTCTGGCCGCGCTGAATGACTCTGTGGCGCTCATCGGAACGGCAGATCACGGATATTATTCATTTCACATAAGTAGCGAATCCTTCGTTCGCCGACATCGTCTCAAGTACCGCAATGCCTATCTACAAGAACCTGCGATCTCGATGACCAGCGATCCGGATGGTGGTATCTGGATCTACCTTGATCAGCGCGGCGTCGCATATTTTCATCCGGAAAATATTCTCTTCCAGCACTTTCCGGTCGAAATCCAGATCAATGGATCGCCACTGAATCTCAATCCCCAATGTTTTGCTGAAGTGGACGACCAGACCGTCCTGGCGGCTTCGGAATCTTATGGCGCATATTTCATCGATCATTCCAATGGCATCCCGACGGGGGTCATTGAGCGTTGTACAGACTGTCCACCAGTAGTCAACCGAACCTTCAGGGATTCACAGGGTCGCATCTGGATGACCTTTGGCAACGCACTTCATCTCATGCACTCCGATCGGACCGTGACTCATGTCATGCCCGAACTCAATATTTTCGGACACCATATCAGCGAACTCAATACGGGGCAAGTCATCTTCTCGACTGAGCCAGGTTGGTTGTATGGCCTGGAGGAATCACACACGGACCAATATATCGTCTCCAGGTTCCCGGATATTGATACATCCTGTCATTACAATTTGGTGCGTCAGCATACCAACGGACTTGTCTATGCCTCCACCGACTTTTCCCGGCTGCTTGTCCTGGATCCCGGACAGGGCTATCAGGTCATCAAAAAGATCCCTTTTGAATATATGATCCGGGATTTCCTGCCAGTTGGCCAGGATGATTTCATGATCGGTACCAACCGGGGCGCTTACTATTACCATGCCACGAATGATTCACTCGCACTGATTGACTACACCGAATGCGGGTATGACCACATTATCTGGGGTGTATTGCCACTCGGCGACAACAGGTATCTGCTGTGCAGCGACAGGGGTGCCTGTACGATCAGTCTGCAGACCAAAACCTCACAGTATTATGACATTGAGCATGGTCTGGGGAACAGGCATATCAACTGGCATGGATACTTACTGCATTCCAGTGGCAAGGTCTGGCTCGGTAATCCGTCAGGGATTGTGGTGATCGACACACAGCGACTTGAGGTACCGGAACTGCCCGCCCAGGTCAACATTACTTCAATCTCAATGAATGGTCAGGAGGGAGACTCCCTGTTACACAGGTATGCAAATACCTCAAATCCACCCCGGGTCGAGTGGCTTCGTCTTCCGCATGCCATGAATACCGTCGCATTTCAATTTTCGGCGTTGAGCTACAGTGGTATTGGACACCATTTATACGAGTACAGGCTGGACGGCTACGACGAGCGGTGGGTGACTGAGGGCAGTGGGGGGTCTGCCAGATATCCAAACCTGCCTCCAGGTGACTACACATTTCGCGTCCAGGTCAAAGATCACCCGATGTCGGCCAGGGCGCTGCATCTGTATATCATACCGCCTTTCTACATGCGCTCCTGGTTCATCATTCTGGCCGCAATGAGCCTTGCCGCCTTGATCTATGGGCTGGTTCGCGTGAATCACCGGCGTCGCATGCGGATGCAGCAACTGCACTTCGAAAAGCGCCTTGCGCTGGAACAGGAACGTGTGCGCATCGCGACCGACATGCATGATGACGTGGGCTCTGGCCTATCCGCACTCAACATGCGTGCCCAGATCCTCGCACAACAGGTGTCTGACGAAGGCCTCCGCTCCCAACTCGACACCCTGGCCGGGGGCAGCCGTGCATTGACACAGAAGATCCGCGAGATCATCTGGACGGTCAATGCCCGGAATGATACCCTTGACAACCTGGTGACGCGCCTCCACCAGTATGCCCTGGAGTTCTTTGAGGACAGCAGGATTGCCTGCGATATCTCCCTGATGCAGATCGCTGACGATCTTCCGCTCGACGGCCACCAGCGACGTGCCATCTACCTCGCCTACAAGGAGGCACTGAACAATGTCTACCGTCATTCCGGGGCAGCGCAGGTCCACATCTCCATCGACAAACCCGCGGACGACCAGCTGTCGATCGTGATCCGGGACGACGGCGCCGGATTCGATCCAGCCGCCGGGTCAAATGGCGGCAATGGCCTGCGCTCCATGCGCGAGCGGATGGCTGAGATCGGTGGCACGTTCGAACTGACCAGCTCCTCCACCGGCACCTCCATCACCCTGACCGCTCCGATCTAATATTCGGATACGATGATGTCCTCTGGCACAAAAGTGCTATTGATGGGGAGGTGGGTGTCGTGTTTCTTTGGTGAGTCACTATGACATTGCTCATCAAATAATTAATCATGTGCACCCAAAAATCTTTTGTCAGTCGTCACTGGACAAGATTCTTGTTCTCATTCTTTGTTTTAGTACTGTCATTCTCTGCGAT
>JAWWBX010000348.1:0-4506 GCA_033720735.1 Saprospiraceae bacterium | reverse complement strand
ATCGTATTCCGGTAATCCGGCCGGGAATGTCGCGCTGCTCCCCGAGGAAGTGTAAAAGATATTCAGATGCCCGTCAACACCAAACGCGTTGTAGATCAACCACCAGTTCGCACTATCTGAGGAGGTGTAGGGGAGGTTGTACCAGTATTCGCTGCAAATGTCATTGACAGATACCAGGTTCAGGTGAACGTTAAATCCGATATCTGCAAACCATCCGTTTGTGAAGTTGATGTCATCTTCTATTTCCGCGACGATTGGTGCATTGCCCCCGGCGGTAGCGATACATACACCTGCAAACGGGACCATCGTCCGGTGTGCCGTGACATTGATGACGGTGGCCTGGTTGCGCCGGTTCTTGAGAGCCATCCCCTCTTCATAGAATTGCGCATAGACCTCCCGCATCCGGATACGTGTTGCCTGATCGGCATCCGGCATGGTACAGGTATAGCTGGGATCGATGTCCCGCTGCACTGCGTCCACGGCATGGACCGCGGTATGGAGGGGCTCCTTTTGCCCGAACAGGACAGTAGTACTTACCAAACAGGCGGCGAGAGTAAAGAGATTGTGTTGCATGATCCTTGAGTTTGACATCCCGCTATTTGTTTTCTATTGCACCGATCAACCGGGCGATCTGCTCTGATTGACGCGCGACGAGGTGCTCCAGCTCCCTGATCCGTTCTTCCTGTTGAATGAGGTGCATGGTAGATACCTCGATCCATTCCTGCTGCCGTGTGGTGATCTCGGCCATATCCAGGCCTTCCGACTCCACGATCCCTGCCGGGAGGAAGCCGGGCAGATGGCCATTCGTGTCGATAAAGGCAGCCACCTCGCTCAGCTTCGGCATTGCATAATCCGGCTCAAAGACGTAGTCCGGCCAGCTTGCGAAGCTTTGTACGCGGAGGCCATTGGTCAAAATCTTGCCTTTAACAGAAAGGGCATAGCCGGTGCCAAAGGTGGTCGTCCCAATGGCAACACGCCCGTCGTTTCCGTTGATCGCCATGGCGAGTTGGGTAGCAGTGTTGTAACTCGGCCCACCCCACAACATAAAGTTGCCTGCACCGGCACCGTTGTTGGACCCGCTGGAGATCAGATGAAAAAATTTCCCCCCCGTGTCGTTATTGCCAAGGCTGAGCCAGGTACCGTTGATCGCGGAACTGTTGAGCGTGGCCGCGAAAGACGATGCTGACTCAACGTGGAGTTTCCCGTCGGGGGCGTCCGTGCCAATGCCGACATTGCCAAGATTGTCAAGCACCAGCTGATCGGTCTCACTGGCCTTCCTGAGGTGGAGGTCCCCGTTCTCATTGTAAATGTGAGAGTTGGTGATACCGTCGAGCGAGGTGATCTTGATGCCGGTAGTGTCGCCTTCCGCGGTGGAGAACATATGAAACAGGGTCCCGGGATTTGTTGTGCCCACGCCGATCATACCGTTGCCGGCGATCGTAGCCTTGATCTCGTCGTCGGTTCCCAGGAATAGCTTGCCGCCCAACTTGTTCTGCAGGCGCAGATTGCTGCCGGTGTGCCATAGGAATCCGAGGTATGCACCGCCGTTGTAAAAGGTCATATACGGCGCCAGGCCGTCCATTCTCAGCGCTTCATTGTTCTCTATGACATGCATTTTGGCAGCAGGAGCGTTGGTACCAATGCCGATGCGCCCGGTACCATCCAGTACCAACTGATCTGTCTTGCTTTGTTTGCGCAATACCAGATCATTGTTGTCGAGATAAATGAGGGCATTCTGGCTACCCGCGGTAAGCTTGACACCCGACGTATCGCCCTGAGCCGAGCCCTCGAGGTGCAAAAGACTGGCTGGCACCGTGGTGCCAATGCCGACGCGTCCCGATTGAGAAAGGCCGGGTTGCACCGCCATGACAGCCAGGAAAAGCAGAAGTGCATTCCGCAAAAGTTGGTTTGAAATTGATGGAAACATGATTCAGGCTTTTAAGTGCGGTTTCAATAATCCCTGTGAAGAATCACAGGCTACAGGACTGAATGATGGTTTTGAGTTCAACCCGTGCCCGGCGGGAAACCGGGACACATGTGCCATTGGTCAGCACGACGGCATCCGATCGCACGCAGGCGATCTTCGCGAGGTTGACCAGGTGGGATTGATGCACGCGGACAAACTGGCTTGCCGGCAACTTGACGGCAATGCTGCCGAGCGTCTTCGATAACAGTAGTTCTTTACCCTCGCCGTAACCGATCCGGACATAGTTGCCGTCTGCAACGCAATGGATGATCTGATCGACCTGCACCAGATAGATCCCTTCCGAGGTCGGGCAGGCCAACGTGCGTTCCGATCGTCTGTGAGGAAAAGGCTCGGCGTGTGGCGGGCATCCCAGCGGAATGATCCGCGCACCTGTGTGCAACTGGTCGTTGACGCTATACGCATTCTGTTTCATAACTGTTGATTTTCATTGGAGTGATGCGTCGTACCTCCCATGAGCCTGGCGATCCATGCGTCGTAACATGGCAGGTGATAATTGCGGATCAGGCGCATGGCGCGTTTGTAGTCGGCCGCAGGACCGGCAGTGGTGTGTGTTCCCCCGCGCATAAAGCCACTCATTGCCGCCGCCATCGACTGCAGCAGGAGTTCATATCCGAGCTGGTACTTCTGCCCGGTAAGGCAGTGGAGTGCATCCAAAGGGATGCAGAACATCGCCTGTCTCTGCCTGAGGTAAACAGGATCCGGGGCATCGGCAGACAGCGTGCCCTGACGCTGATAGAACAATGCCCAGAAAGGGTGATCCGGCGGAAAGAGGCCCGCGAGCAATCGTTGTGATTCGGCCTGGTAGATACGGATGGCACCATGGATCTGGGGGACATCCTCATTTGTTGGCGCCATTTCGCGAGATACCTGCTGAAGATTGACAATCGCCGACACCAGGTCCGCAACGGTATTCAGCAGCTCAAGAGCTGTGTGGTCCACCTCCCGGAAGACTGCTCCGAAACAGGAGAGATCAGGATACCCGATCCCGCCTTGTAACCAGTGTTCTGCGATCTGCAGGAGATCACGGTCATTGAGCCCGAGCGGCGCATTTCTGATGTGCCTGAGTCTGCGTGAAGCTGGTATTTCTGACATAACGTGCATTCGGTCCGATACCTCTTTGATCCAAAGGTGTCCCCAGTACCGAAGCTGAAAGTCGACAGGTATTCACAATGGGTGGAGTAAAGTTCAGAGGGGTGGAATATTGTTTGGAGTGGGTGGAATGGTGTTCGGTCCCTTCAGGGATACAGGGCGCGGGGGGCGACTCAGTGTACCAGTGTCCCAGTGTCCCAGTGTACCAGTGTCTCAGTGTACCAGTGTCTCAGTGTCTCAGACGCCACAATGAACAATCAGCAATGGATATTTGACAATTCCTTCTTTGTGTTAAGCGGGTGGGGGTCCCTTCAGGGATACAGGGCGCGGGGGGCGACTCAGTGTCCCAGTGTCTCAGTGTCCCAGTGTCTCAGTGTCTCAGATGCCCGATATCAGTTGCCAGACCACCCCAATGAATAATCAGCAATCAATCATTAATAATTAACAATCCAACACCTTCAGGACCATTCGCTGGGAGTGACGCCATATTCCTGCTTGAAGACCTTGGCGAAGTATTTTGGGTCCTTGAAGCCGACGGCGTACGCGACCTCGGACACATTGAGGTTTGGATCGCGGAGGAGTGTTCTGGAAGCATGCAGCCTGACCTGCCTCAGGTACAACGAGGTTGACTTGCCGGTGAGGGCAGTGATCTTGTTGTGTAGCTGGGTGCGACCGATGTGGAGGGCCTGGCACATTTCGGCAATCCCGAAGTCCGGATCGTCGAGATTGGCAAGCAGGGTCTCGCGGACCTTTGCAATGAAGGCATCCTCAAGTTGCAGCCCGGGATCGTCGGTAGGCTGTGGTGGTTCCGAGCCGGCGTAGCGATCTCTGAGGCTCTCCCGCAGTTCGAGGAGTTTTTCGATCCGGATGAGCAGTTCCTCTTTGTTGAATGGTTTTTCGAGGTATGCATCGGCGCCACGGGACAAACCCTTCAGCCTCGATTCGGCGTCTGCCCGCGCAGTAAGCAGGATGATCGGGATGTGGCTTGTCAAGTGGTGGTTCTTGAGGGTTTCGCACAACTCAAATCCATTCTTTTCGGGCATCATCACATCACTGATGACCAGATCAGGAACATGTCCGATGGCTTTTTCGATCCCCTCCTGGCCATCCATAGCAATACGCAGCCGGTAGGATCCGTCCAGGCACCCCGTCAGGTAGTGGATCACATCCGGATTGTCTTCGACCACCAGAACTTCGGCGAGCGAAGCATACCCTTCGACTGAGGTCATCGCGTCTGCGGCAGTGACAGCAGCTACTGGTGATCCGATATCGATCACCTCATCTCCGAGCACCTGTTCTTCCATCGGGGCATCATGCGATACCGGCAAGGTGACCGTAAATGTTGAGCCATGTCCCTGCCGACTGGTCACGCTGATCTCACCGCCCATCAGGCGCACCATCTCGCTCACCAGGGTGAGCCCGATCCCCGT
>JAWWBX010000347.1:0-4539 GCA_033720735.1 Saprospiraceae bacterium | reverse complement strand
GCAACTGCTGGAATCCTGTAGACAGTCCGATCCCGAAATCGAACTGATCGGCCTGGAATCGATACGCGTAGCTTGCTGTTGCCTGGAACGAACGCCATTTCCCGATCCGCTTGGTCAACAACTGACCACCGATCCCCTGGCGCTCCCCTGCCGGCCCGTTGTAGAGCATGGTGAAGGTCCGGGGCGCGCCGTCGAACGCCGCCCACTTGTTGCGGTAGTTGAACAGGAATTCGTGTTGCTCTTCAAACCCGGTCGCGCCCGGATTGAGCAGTACGGGATTCAAGTGATAGTGTGTAAAGGTTCCGGCTTCTTGCGCCAGCATGGTCGCCCAGGTGGCCAGGACCAAAGTACACGTCAAAACAGTATTTCTGATTTTCATCTGCTTTCCTCTTTGTGCTTGTTAATCCAGGCTTCTCACCAGCGAAACCGTGCCTTTGTAAATGCGCCGGTCACCATTGTTGAGGAAGACCTCCAATACCCAATGGTAGCCTCCATCAGAGAGCTGTTCACCATCATTATCCGTCCCCTCCCAACTATTGTCGTAGTTGTTCATTTCAAATTCGAGCCCGCCGTACTCATTGAAAATCATGAGGCGATTGGGAAGATCAAACACACAGGCAATCACAAACTGATCGTTCTTCCCGTCGCCATTTGGCGTGATCACCGAAATCGCTGAATAGCACTCGCCATCACCGAACCCGATGAACGCCTGGCGCATGACTTCGCAATTGTTCTGATCCGTCACAAAGACGGCGACGCTACCTGCAGGCTGGTTCTGGATCGAGGCCGCGTTGCTGCCCGTATTCCATTCGTATGCATAGGGTGGCACCCCGCCGCTGACGACTGCCACGGCCGATCCATCAGCCACTCCGGGGTCGGATACATTCTGGACCTCCAGTGTGACTGCCAGGGCCGGAGGCTCAGTAACTTCCGCGGTAGCGACTGCGGTCTGGCCGATCTCATCGGTCACTGTCACAGTATAGCTGCCAGCGCACAGGCCAACCAGCGCCTGTGTTGTCTCTCCGTTGCTCCAGCTGTAGGATAGGTTACCTACTCCATTGACTGAGGCGGCGATCAACTCGCCGTCACATTCTCCGGCACAGCTCACACCAAAGGAATTGAAATCAGAAACCATCAATTCGACAAACATCTCGTTGCCGCGGATCAGGATGGTTTCCACGATTTCACATCCGAACTGATCGGTGATCGTGACGGTATAGCTCCCTGCCGATAACCCAGAAAGATCCTCGGTCATGGCGCCGTTGTCCCAAACAAATGTATAAGGACTCCCGCCTCCGGTCACCGTCAGATCAATCGAGCCGTCATTGCCGGCGCTTGTCTCGTTGGTGGTATCCACTACCACCTCAATGGCCGATGCCGGCCCGTCGATGGTGAACGAAGTCTCACATGTCGTGCCGTCACTGCCGGTGACCGTGAGCATGTAGGTACCCGCACCCAGACCACCGACCGAATCCGCCATCGAGCCGGTCGACCAGTTGTAGGTATATGGTCCGAGACCACAATTCACATTGGTCAAAACGATCTGACCCGTCATATCACCAAAACAGGCGACATCCGTTACATCTGCCGATACTGCTCCCCCGTCACGCACCTGAAAAGGGCCGGCAGTGTACATACACCCGTTGTCATCCGTAATCGTCACGGAGTAGTCACCGGCATCAAGTCCGGAAAGATTCTGGGTGGTGGACATGCCAGGGTCGTTCCACTGAAAACCGTAGGGTGGCGTCCCCCCGGTCACAGTCAGGTTGATCGCGCCATCACCGCCCTCCATGGCGTCCGTGATGTTGGCACTCACCGAAAGGGAAGGTGGCTCGACCAGCCGGATTGTATCCAGGATGATGATCCCGTCGCCCGTTGTGATGGTTACTACGTAATTGCCAGCGCAAAGATCGGTCAGGTCCTGGGTTGTGGCCCCGTTGGACCACGCGTAAGTGATGGGCTCCGAACAGCCGAAGACAGTCACGTCGATCGACCCGGTGCATTCGCCGGGGCATAACGGATCGACTTCGGTCACGATATTGGCACCGCAGCCACATGTGACGGTGAAGGTCCCGGGCACCTGGCTCACCTCCACGACATTATTAATATCTGACACCTCGATCTCGAGGGGTTCGTCCGTAAACTGGATCTGCGTTGTCTCTTCGCATTCTCCAACCACCACGAAGCAGATCGAAAAAATCGTTGTCCCGTTATCAAGCGTGATGCCTTCGAGGGCCTGGTCAATCCAAACGACGGTCATCTGGCCTCCGTTGTTGCCAGGTGCTTCGGGCCCTGCGACGTTGTTCTCGTTAAAGTCTGGCAAATTGAAACCCTCGACATGACTGTATTGCAAGACGGTCGAGTCCCAGTTGACACTAAACTGCATACTGAAGATATCGATGAAGTCATTCACACTTACATCGATGCAGACGGTCTCGTTGAGAGCGCCCATCAATCCGTCCTGGCTGATCAGCGCAAAGCCTTCGACCATGCCTTCAACGGTCACTTTCCCCGGCACACCTTCAAAGTCAACAATCGCCCCGCTGCCATCCGAGATCTCGATCTCGAGCGGGTCGCTGCCAAATGAGATCTGGCTCATTTGACCACCCGTGCCGACGACATTGAAGCAGAGTTCGTAGAGCACGGTCCCATCCGGCAGGTCGACACCTACAGCATTCTGATCAAACCAAACGAACGTGATTTCGCCATTAGCGGCCCCGGTCGTTCCGAAACTGCCCGCCTCAGACACGCCTGGCCAATTGATATTCTGGACACCGGCAAATTCAAGCACTGCCGGGTTGAAGTTGATCGTGTATTGCGCCCCGCCAATGTTGTTAAACCCCTCACTGGTAAACTGCACGCAGACCTGCGATCCATTGCTCGCCACCTCCTGCGAGCCGATGATACGCAGCCCGTTGAAGGTGCCGCAATCGGTGCCTGGTACCGTGACGTATCCGTTGATCACATCAGCGCCGACGTTCATTTCGTTCTCATCGGCGATCTCGATCTCAAGCGGGGTATTGCTGATGATCACTCCGCTTGAATCACAGGGTTGACCGATCACCTCAAACTGGATCGTAAAGACATTCGTCCCATTGGGAAGAGAGGTCGGAGTGACACTCCCTTCAAACCAAGCGACGGTCATATGTCCGTTGGTGGAATCAGGATTG
Source organism: Saprospiraceae bacterium (assembly GCA_033720735.1). Classification (GTDB taxonomy): domain Bacteria; phylum Bacteroidota; class Bacteroidia; order Chitinophagales; family Saprospiraceae; genus B8-G4. The sequence goes on along the minus strand of JAWWBX010000347.1, from coordinate 1,369 downwards.
AGCGACGAAGCGGCACTGAAGCCCGGCAGCCCGTCGGTCAGATTGGTCACATCGAGGAACGCAAGTACAGATGGGTCCCAGTTTACAGAAAACTGCAAGCTGATGTAGTCCGTGTAATCGTCTACCGTAAAGTCGATATTAACCGTCGTGCCAGGATCTGCGGAGGTATTGGAGATCGTGAACTGGGGTTGTGCTTTAAGCGTCAATGTGGCAAAAAACAGCCCCATGAACACAGCCAGGAATTTCCTACTCATAGTGGATGGCCGATTGAATTCCGAATTGGAACAAATTAGATTTTTTTCTAATCCAAGCGCAAAATTAACAATACTTTTCACAATCGATGGGCGCACCAGCCGCCTTGGCCAGTACACGTCTGACAGCGAAAATTGTTCCAATTTTGCCCTCGTCTCGCGGGTGAGAATCGGGTCTGACCGTCACGGGTGACGTCAGTCGATCAGCACGAACTTTCCAGTTTGTGTTTGCCCAGCAACCTGGAGATGGAAATAGTACATCCCGGCCCCTGCCAATCGGTCGCGATCGATCACTACCTGATTGGCACCTTCGATCACCTCGAGTTGCTCCACGGCCACTTCACGGAGGTCCGAGCTGTAGATGACCAATTGCCCCTGCCCGTCTGTCGCAGCGGTGAAAGCGAGCACCGCAGTTTCCGACATCGGGTTGGGACGCAGGGTCCAGGTTCCGGCTTGCACATCCTCGCGTAATCCTGCCTTCCCGTAGCCGGGATCTTCAGATGCCAGCACAGCGTCGACCAGTACTACTGGTGGCGCCGTGGAGGTCGTCGTATGCAACCAACCCAAAGCCACTGGTAGTGGCTGACGGTCTATCGTGTAAAACTGATCCTGGAATACACCGCGGAAGCGGATCATCTCCGTAACGTTCTGCGGCGCATCATGGCCGACAACGGCCGTAAACAGCACCTCACCTTCCTCTACATTGTGTCCTCCCGTACCGACCCATGCGACGTTGAGTACGCCCAATTCGTCATCGGCAAAGTAATTCTGACCGCTCACAGCGAGGCGTCCTGAGCGCATTTTGGTGGCCTGATCAAACAGGACAGATGAGAGGGACAGTTGCATCCCGGTCATCTGAACGCTACGCAAGGCAACAAACTGCAGCTCCGTGCCCGTCGCAACAGGACTGGCGATGATGCCGACCGGCAAACCGTTGCTCCTGGTACTGATCTGCGTCAGTACTTCACCATTGACAGCACCCTTCTTGACCGCCTTGAAGTTCAGCGATTCAACCGGTGGCGCAGTATGATCGACTTCGTACATGACCTGACAGTCTGTGTCGAGTTGCCCGTCCGTCCAGGTACAATGTTCCGGATAGATCACCCATGGCAACTGTG
>JAWWBX010000346.1:0-4552 GCA_033720735.1 Saprospiraceae bacterium | reverse complement strand
GTGATTCGGCCAAACGGATAGAAGGTGCAGGCCCGGCGGGGTCAAGGGGGTTGCGCATGTCGAAAGAGATCGCCTGAAACTGCGATTGCTGGATTGTCCTCACGTCCAGTTCCAGATCATCTTCTGACAGACTGAATTCAAATCGTGCTACGTCGGGGCCATATGCCGATGGGCCCTTGCGCATTGAGATAGCGGGCCTGGTGAAACAGCTTGCCAGATAGCGCGAAATACTGACACCATCGTCACCCGTCGCCCCGGTATTTGTAAAAAGCATGGCAGGTTTGCCAGGGTTCGGGCGGATCAGTGCCTGACCTGGCAATAAGAGTTCAATTTGCGGGGCGTCATTATGTATCGTGAGATCATCGTTGGCGATACCAAGCGAAACACCCGGGCCGCAACCACCATCGCTGGCTGCAACACGGAGCCCGGTTAATCCTTCATTGGGCCCCAGATAGACGATGCCCTGTCCTGGAGCCGGATCGTCCGGCATTGCAAGTTCAATACGCGGTTTTGGTCCGGTGAGTTCCGGGGGAAGCAATGCTTCAGTGCGGATGCCCTGGAACGCAGGGGCGTCTGTGGGACGTATTCTTAGTTCACCTTCGTTTTCTCCAAACTCAACCCTGACTTGCAGCCCTTCTGGGGCTGTGGACCCGTACATGCCCAGGGCCGGGCGAGCTGTGATCGGGCCACCTGGAGGGACCAGTTCAGCGCGCACACCATCCTCGCCGGACGAACCGATGTTCGAAATCCGCAAGCCAGAATCATTGCCGGGGTAAAGGCGAAAATCTGCTCTCTCAAGAGGTGGCGCGTTGTCATTGGCGACGTGCCATATGATCAAGCCTGATGGATGCACACTGAAGGCATCATGCAGCTCGAATGCCATGCCGTCGTCGCCGGGGACCCCGAAATTGGAAAGGGTCAGATAGTCGTAGTCACCCGTCGGACTGAAGAGGAGTCTGCCGAGCGGATCAAGGGGAGGACAGGGCGCGAACCAGGTGATAGTAGGCCGCGCCCCGGTTGAGAACGGATGTCCGAGTGTAAGACCGACCCCATTCTCAGTAGGTGTGCTTACGTCTGTGAAGAACAGCGGCAAACCCGTGGGATTTGCGGAACGGATTGGAGGCTGTGATGGCCGTTGGGCAAAGGTGCTCACACTAGCGATCAAAGCACAGGCGAGGAACAGACTTTTCATAGTGAGGGATTTGTACAGTTGAATGGCAAGGGAGAGCCGATAATAAGTGTGGAATCAGATGCAATACAAAATAAGGAGTATTGGTGCAAGAGTCAATCTATCATTGGTTGTTGGAGTGCAAGTCATAATGAAATCTCATAACGACTGATAAACAGCAAATATCATATGGCCAAAAATACAGTTCCTGTCAACTGTCTCGCAGTTGATCAACTCCGCAAGTTGATGGCCATGCCTTAAACGATTGTCAGCCTAATTCTGGAACTTCGCGTCGACATGAGCCAATCACAATCACGACATCTCAAAGTGCGTCTCGAGCTGATCTGGTGGCTCTTCACGGCTGTTCTGGTCCTGGCGGTGCTGTCTCCGTTGTTGATCAATCAGGTGGTCTTGCCGTTCCTGTGGGTCAATGTGCTCTTTGTCGTCATCTTTGTCACCTTCACCCGCTATATCTTCCTGCTGAGACATACGCTCTGGGCACGGAAAATGTGGCCCAAGTTCCTGGTGATCGCTGTCAGTGTGGTCCTGTTCTTTGTGATCGTGACAGCTCTGGGCGACTTCAACAACTTTGTTGAGGAGGTGGGACTGCAGACGCTGGTCGATCATCTGCCGGCGTCCCGTCAGTACAATCTGATCCGGTACATTCAAAGCGAGGCGATTTTCTTTGGCGTTGGTAGCGCAATCGTCACCGTGATCTTTCCGCTGCGGATGCTTATTTCGATCTGGCGCACCCGCAATACCCCTGACCGCGTCTGACGAGTGCGACACCTTCACTAATTTGACCCTCAAATCATCTGACATGTCATTACAACAGGAGTTTGACCAGTATCGCACACGCATGAACGAGCGCATCCTGGCGCAAAACCACAAGGTCATCAACCGGTTTTTCAGCCTGGACAACCAGACCTATCAGGACGGTGCGCTGGACAAGCGGACCAAGGAGATGCTCGGCCTGGTCGCATCACTGGTGCTGCGCTGCGACGATTGCATCAAGTACCATCTCGGGCAATGTCACGAGGTGGGCGTCACCACTGACCAACTCTATGAGATCCTTGCCGTGGGCAACATCGTCGGCGGATCGATCTGTATCCCGCACACGCGCCGTGCCGTCGAATACTGGGAAGAGCTGACCAGCGCCTAGAGCCAGCGTTTGACAAATAGCCGCAGCAAATTGCCTAACTCCTTGATCAGCAGGCTGGCAGGTACGGACGACAGGGAAACGCCTGGTGCCAGGTGCACGACGACCGGACGGACAGTTACCTCTTTACGTCGTGAAGCCAGCATGATCAGTTCCAGGTCGAACAAATAGCGGTCGATGGTCGTGTTGAGAAACAGGTCGCGACCGGTGCGGTTCATCCCTTTTAGCCCGCATTGTGTATCCGAGATCTTCAGGCCAAAAAGAATCTTGTTGACTTGCCGCAGCAACCGCGAGATGCGTCGTCTGCTGGGAGGAATTTGTGTGTAGTAAGCCGCATCCCTTACGCCAACAGCCAGATCGGATTGATGATGAAGGAGCGCATGGACGACGTCGACCATACTCTGGTTCTGGTAAGGGAAGTCGATATCGGTATAGATCACGTGTTCTGCGCTGGATCTGCGCAGGCCCTCCCTGAGGGCAAACCCCTTTCCGCGGTTGGTCACATAGGCGATCCATTGCAGGGCAGGGATCTGGGTGCGCAGCAGTGTTTCACTTTCGGCCGATACGCCACTGGTGGAGCCGTCATTGACCACGGTGAGACCCAACGTCTGTCCCGGCAGGGCTGCCTGCAGCTCTTGCATGCGCCGGATCACGATTTGCTCCCAGCCGGCGACCGGATTGTAGCAGGGAAGGACGATTTGGATGTGTGATGGATGGCTGATGGCAGTCGCTTCGGGTGGACCGCAAAAATAGACCCCGGGATGGCCAATCGCAAATGTGCGTCATGCCATTACACTATCCGGACATGCTCCCTATCTGCGAGAATTGCTGATCCGGGCGAGTTGCGCTTTGATTTTATCCAGTTCTGATTGCAGGCTCTCCAGGTCATCGAGCCGCTGCAGGCACACTTGGAGAGAGCGGTTGAGTTCTGCGTTGCTTGCTGCGAGCATCTCGACCTGTTGTTGCTGGGACGACGTCAATTGTGAAAGCGCTTGATTTTGGCTCGACAAGGCATTGACGCCCTCGATCAGAATCGGGATCAGCTGCATGTAGCTCACCCCCAAGTGACCCGTTTCCGCATCAACGACCTTGACAAGATCGGGCAACACTTGCTGTACCTCTTGTGCGATCAGGCCATATTCACGGGTCTTACTCTCATCCCCTTTCATGTTGTAACGATATGCTGCGAGGCCGTTCAGCAGGTCCAGGGGCTGATCGATCGGCTGGAAGTTTTCTTTCAGCCGCTTGTCAGACACATCGGTGATCGTGCCCGTGTATTCGATACTCCCGATGACATCCAGTGCGACATTGGGTGAAGCATTACGGATGCCCACATTCCCGTCGCCGACCGTATTGATCACCAGGTTGAGTCCGGTAGCCGCACCGTAGTCATAGGCTTCGATCCTGGCAGCCGAGGTTCCGTTGAGCCCGTCGATCAACAACCCCTTTCTGCTGGCGCCTCCACCGTCACCGAAGAATGCACGCCCATCGTTGCCGATCTCCAGGTTTTCGTTGGGAATGAAGACGCCAATTCCGATATCCTGGCTAACCGTCGTACCCGCCACGTTGAGGTCGTCGGAAAAGTAGAATTCGGAAAAATTATCGCGCCAGGCGAGGTATTCGTTCGTGCCGGAGTCAAAGTACAAATAGTCGGTATCGGCCGTGTTGCCCTGGCCGATCCGCATGTCGCCATTAACGGTGACGGCGGCAGTGCCGTCATCGTCAACGATCAATGTTTGTGTGATCTGCAGGTCATCGGAAAAGACGAATTGTCCCGGACTGTTGTCCCACTGGAGGTACTCTTCGGTACCGCTGTCAAAGTAGATGTAGTCTGAATCGAACCCACTTGCCTGGCCGATTTGAATGTCCCCACCGACATCAATGGCATCGGCACTGGTGTCATCGACGATCAATTTCTCATGGATTCTGAGATCATCGGAAAATTCAAATCTGTCAGCGAGGATATTCCACCAGAGGTAGTTGAGATCCCCAAAGTACACGTACGTCGCACCGTACGGCCCCTGCAAGTACAGGTTTCCAGACACACTGAGATCATTCGAGAAATCGAACATGGCCAGCGAATCAGTCCATTTCAGAGATTCCCAGTCATTGAAAAAGATGTAATCGTCGTCTGAATTATCGGCCACCCCGATGCGGATATCACCGCCGACTCTGATTGCATGCGCCCCGGTCGCATTGACAACCAACGCACTGTCGACGACGAC
>JAWWBX010000345.1:0-4570 GCA_033720735.1 Saprospiraceae bacterium | reverse complement strand
CTCCTGCCCGGTGCGCTTGTTGTACACACTGAAACGCCCCTTGCAATTGGCATAGACGATGTCCGGATCGCCCGGTTTGGGCACGGCCGGGCCGGTCTCGCAGCCGCCCGTGTTCATGATCCAGCCGAGGTGGCCGGCTTGCATCCCATAGGGTGGTGCACTGGGCACAGCAATCGTTGTGTAATTGTCCTGTTGTCCCGCGTAAAGCCAATAGGGATGCTGGTCATCCACTTCCACCTGGTACAGCTCGGCCGTTGGCTGATTGAACTGTGACGACCAGGTTTGTCCACCATTGATGGAAACATTGGCTCCGCCGTCATTGGCCTGGATCATCACCTGAGAATTGTCCGGATTGATCCAGATGTCATGGTTGTCGCCATGGGGGACAGGCCGGGAGCGCCAGGTCCGTCCGCCGTCTTCCGATTTCCAGAATCGGGTGCTGTTGACATAGATGATGTCCGGATTGTTGGGGTCAACATCTACGTTGCAGTAGTAGAAGGGTCGATCCAGCAACTCATATTTGTCGGAGACCAGGCGAAAACTCTTGCCCTGATCATCCGACCGGTAGAGTCCTGCGCCCTCCAGGGCCTCCACGAGAGCATAGACAACGCGGGAGTCCGAGCGGCAAACGGCCAGGTCAATTTTGCCGATCACCCCGTCGGGCAGGCCTTTTTGCAGTTTTTGCCAGGTATCCCCGCCATCCACAGACTTGTAGACCCCGCCGTTGCGCCCGCCACTCAGGATGGTCCATGGCTTGCGCTCTGCCTGCCAGGCAGAGGCATACAACACCTGCGGATTGCCCGGCAGGAATTCCACGTCGACGATGCCCACAGAATCCGATATGTACAGGACGTGCTCCCAGGTCGCCCCGCCATCCCGCGTTCGGAAGACGCCGCGCTCGCGATTGGGTTTGAACGCGTTGCCAATGGCAGCAACAAAGACGACATTGTGGTTGTCGGGATGGATCTCGACGGCACCGATCTGACCGGTTGCTCTCAGTCCGACGTGCTCCCACGTTGCGCCGGCATCTACTGACTTGTACACGCCATCACCGGGGATCACATTGCTGCGCAGTCCGTCAGAACCCGTGCCAACGTAAATGATGTTGGGATCGCTTTCGGCCACACGCATGGCGCCAATCGACGGGCTGTTGAAATAGCCGTCAGACAGGTTGGCCCAGGTGACACCGTAGTCTTCCGTTTTCCACACCCCTCCCCCGGTGGATCCCATGTAGAAGGTCGCTGGTTGTGCCGCGGTCCCGGCCACTGCTGTGACACGGCCTCCGCGCATGGGGCCGACAAACCGGTACTCAAGTGGATCAAAATCGGGTTGAGCGATGCTGCTTTCCGACAGGATACAAAGCAGCGAGAGGATCAGGTAGAGGGCAGTTGTTTTCATCATTCCAGGTCGTTGTATCCGCTTAAAATACGCATTCCCCCATCGGAATGATAAACACATGCAACGTTGTGCGCCAGGTCGTAAATTCGACGGACAAATGACCGCTCATGATCCATCCTCATACAGCCATTCGTTTTATCGATGATGCAGTCGGCGTCGGCGTCGTTGCCACGCAGCCAATTCCGCGTGGCACCATCACCTGGATTCGCGACGCCCTCGACATTGCGTTGACTGCAGAACAGATTGCACACATGCATCCATGGCAACAGGAGCTCATGGACCGATACACATTTCGCGACCGGCACGGGGCTTTCATCCTCTGCTGGGACCACTGCAAGTACATGAACCACAGTTTCCGGCCAACCTGTATCGCGTCTCCTCTCAATTTCGACATCGCGGTAGTGGATATTGCACCTGGTGAGCAGCTGACCAATGACTATGGATTTCTCAACATTACCGAGCCCTTTACGCCAGTCGACGAAGGGGCCGGGCGTACGACCGTGCATCCCGACGATATTCTCCGTCATGCCAATGAATGGGATGCGCTGGTAGCACAGGCTGTCGGACATCTGCTTCAGGTGACCCAGCCATTGCAACCATTTGTTCCGGATGAGGTTTGGGCAGAGTTGGAGCAGAATGCGCTGGGCCGACGCCCGGTCCGCTCGATCCGCGAACTGTATTGTGGCTAGCTACCAGCCAAGGACATAGGCGAAGATCAGAGGTGCGACAATCGTCGCATCCGATTCGATCACAAACTTCGGAGTATCCACTGCCAGCTTACCCCAGGTGATCTTCTCATTCGGCACTGCGCCTGAGTATGATCCATAGCTGGTCGTCGAGTCACTGATCTGACAGAAATATGACCAGACCGGAACTTCCGTTTCGCCGAGATCCTGATGCAGCATGGGCACCACGCAGATCGGGAAATCACCCGCGATACCACCCCCGATCTGAAAAAAGCCCACGCCGGCATGACCGGCGTGGGCACGATACCAGTCTGCCAGATAGATCATATACTCGATCCCCGATCGCATGATGCCGGTGGAGAGTTCCTCCTTGATGCAGAATGCAGCGAAAAAATTGCCGCAGGTGGAATCTTCCCAACCCGGCACGATCAATGGCAGGTTCTTATCTGCAGCGGCCAGCAACCAGGAATGGGCGGGATCTGCTGCATGCGAATACTCAAGATCACCGCGGCGCAACACCTGGTAGAAGTACTCGTGGGGGAAGTAGCGCTCGCCGCGTTGCCCGGCCTCCTGCCACACTGCAAACAGCTGTTTCTCGATGCGACGCATGGCCTCCTCTTCCGGGATACAGGTATCGGTGACCCGGTTGAAATGCCCTTCAAGGAGCTCGAGCTCTTCCTGCGGGCTCAGGTCGCGATAGTTGGGGATCCGTTTGTAGTGATGGTGGGCGACGAGATTAAACAGGTCTTCCTCGAGATTGGCGCCGGTACAGCAAATGCTGTGCACCTTGTCCTGGCGGATCATCTCAGCCAGCGAACGCCCCAATTCAGCAGTGCTCATGGCACCGGCCATGGTGATCATGATCTTGTTGCCGGCTGCCAGTTGCGCGCGGTAAGCCTGGGCGGCCTCCACGACGGTTGCGGCGTTGAAGTGCCGGAAGTGATGGTCCAGGAAACTGGAAATCGTTGGATAAGCTTGCTTCACAACTCGAATTTGTATGTCAGCATTTTGTAATACAGTTTGGCGGCAAGGAACTGTGGCGCGTGCAATCCGTCGACAGGCGCCAGTTCCACCATATCGAAACCGACTACCTCTCGTTCGGTGAAGACCTTGCGCAGGAACGCCAGCAACTCATACCACAACAACCCACCCGGCTCCGGGGTGCCGGTGGCCGGCATGATCGAGGGGTCAAGGGCGTCCAGGTCCAGAGTGAGATAGACCGGGTCGTGCAGCCGGCTCACCGCTCTGTCCATCCAGTAGGTGTCGCGACGGAGTTCATGCATGTAGAAGCAATTGTCCGGCTGCACATACTCCACCTCTGAGGCATCCATGCTGCGAATCCCCACCTGCACCAGGTTGCCACGCTGGCTGGCCGCATGCAGCGCGCACGCGTGATTGTAGGGTGACCCCAGGTATTCCGGACGCAGATCGGTATGGGCGTCGATCTGCAATACACTGAGCCCGGGGTAGTGTTCGTCGAAGGCTTCGATCACGCCGATGCTGACCGAGTGCTCACCACCGAAACACGTCAGAAATTTACCGGTTGCCAGCAGTTCACGTGTGCAATTCAGGGTGTCGCGGTACATTTCTTCCGGCGAGCCAAACCCGGTACGCGGAGGCAGCAGGTGGATCCCGCGCCGGTAAACCTCCGTACCGGTCTCGATATCGTACAATTCCATGTTGTCGGTGGCCTCCAGAAACGCCGCGTAGCCCTGATCGGCCCCTTTGCCCCAGGTACTGGTACCATCGTAGAGGAGGGGCTGCAACAGAACGGTTGCCTCTGCAAACCCGGCGTAGTCTGCCGGGATCCCGCCGAACGTTCGCTTGCCTGTCATTTGTAGCCCAGGATGCTCAGCATTTCGTCCATGGTCTGCTCGTTGCGGTAGACCGTGTCGACGAAGTTGCCGCGGTCGTCGCGGTCGATGATGATATGTTTTGGGGATGGGATGAGACAGTGCTTGATTCCTCCATACCCGCTGATCGAGTCCTGGTAAGCTCCGCTGTGAAAGAACCCGATGTACAGGGGTTCGCGACCATGATCTTGCAGTGCCGGCAGGAGCACCTGCTGGTTGAGCTCTTCGGAGTTGTAGTAATCCGAATGATCACAGCTGATCCCTCCGATGTTGACCTTGGTATAAGGCACATCCCAGTTGTTGATCGGCAGGAGAATGAATTTCTCGAAGATCGACCACGCGTCCGGGATGGTGTTCATCAGGCTGTTGTCGACAATGTACCAGAGCTCGCTGTCATTCTGTTGTTTTTGCTCCAGCACCGAGAAAATGATCGCCCCACACTCACCGACTGTGTATTTGCCGAATTCGGTAAAGAGATCGGGTTCCGGAATCTCGTCTTCCGTGCAGGCACGCTTGACACGATCGACGATCTGGTCGATCATGCCCTCATAGTCGAAGGAAAATCCCAGATTGTTGCGAATGGGGAATCCGCCGCCCAGGTTAAATGCCTTGAGATCCGCCGATTCCTTCTTG
>JAWWBX010000344.1:0-4576 GCA_033720735.1 Saprospiraceae bacterium | reverse complement strand
TTCTTACAGAAACCGATCTTGTCTACGCGCAAACGACGGATGGCGTCAGTAGCCTCCTCCTTGATGTGTACTACCCCATGGCAGGGAACGGCCATCCGGTGCTGGTCCTGTTGCACGGCGGCTCGGGAGACCGGAAGTCATCAGACTTCGTAGAATTCAGCAGTCGGCTTGCAGAGGAAGACGTTGTGGTGTTCAATGTTTCAGCTCCGTACCGGGGTCAGTCCCCGCAAGGGCTGGTCAGCGAGCAGGGGCTCGGACTGCGCAGCGGGCTTGAAGCGGCGCGCTGTGCGGTGCGATACGCACGTCAGCAAGCCGGACAGTACGGAGGTGACGGCGCCCGGATCACCATTGTGGGCCAGTCAGCAGGAGGCGTGTTCGGGGCACTCACGGTCTTGGGCGGAGAAGAGATTCTCGAGAAATGGGAAGCCTTTGAGGCGACCGGCGGGCCGGCCGACCAGGTACAATGTGTTGAACCCATCGCGACTGCGGTCCAGGGGTTTGTGGGATTCAATGGTGCCTACTTCGTGTTCAATTCAATTGCCGGTCTTCCCGAGGAGCAACCTGAGTTGTGGGATATCATCAACCTCTATGGGTACATCGGCAACCATCCCACCCTGGCTGTGCGCTTCCTGTTTGGCAATGCCGACGTGCAAACACCCGGCTGGCATATCGAACAGTCCAGCCGCTTCATTGACAGTCTGCAGGCAGCAGGCTACGACGCAGATACGGCCGTGGTCAGTGCCGGGCACAACTTCAATTTCCAGGGAGCCGGTTGGGACAAGACGTTGGAGGTAGTGCTGAGTGTGGTACGGCGATAGGTCAGCTTGGTCTGGTGGTACGCTTGCCTGCCTGCTCCATCAAGCGATCTTATGTGTCAATGCAATTCAGATGACGTGCATCTGGCCAGAAATCGTTTCAACCGACCATTACGACCTCTGACCCCAGCGTACTGACATCCTCAGACCGGCCACACATATTGCGCATGTCCGTTGCAGATACATTAACTTCATTTGCATGAGATGTCATCGACGCAGGATCGGCCTGCTTATCACGCTGGCAGGCTTCCTCTTTGCAGGTCCGCCGGTACTGGCTCAAGTTATAACAGGGTCCAGCCATACTTTGCACCAAACTGATGGATTCGTGTTCCCGGGCACGGAGCCCGAGGCGGTTGGCCTTTCCTCGGAGACTCTGCGCACACTTGGTAACACCGTGACACGCTGGTCGGATGAAGGGATCATCATGGGGGCCGAGATCCTGCTCATCAAGGACGGCAAAATTGTGTTGCACACCAGTTCCGGCTGGCAGGACCAGGAAAGCCATGCCCGGCTGATGCGGAATGGCATCTTCCGCATGCGCTCGATGACGAAGCCGCTCATCGGCACGGCGATCCTTATGCTGGTGGAAGAAGGCAGGATGACCCTTGATGATCCGGTAGCCAGGTATCTGCCGGCATTCGATCATCACGGGGCCCGCACCGTGACAGTGTATCAATTGCTGACCCATACTTCAGGGCTGGGAGATCACGGTTCGGAAGATATCGGACTGCCGCAACGAGCAGATGCCTACACTTCGCTGCAAGCATTGGTGGATGACATCGGAAAGATCGGGACCACGCGACCTGCCGGCACCTATAAGTATAGTGATTCAGGTTCGGCCACCCTCGGTGCCCTGATCGCGCAGATCTCCGGCATGCCCGCTGAGGAATTCATTGAGACGCGTATTCTGAAGCCCCTCGGGATGAACAACACGTACACACATTTTGATCCAGACTCCTCCTGGGCGGGCCGGATGAACAGCACGTACCGGTGGATAGAAGATTCATGCGCCTTTGAGCGTTATTGGCACCCGCAAATGGAGCAGCGCTATCCCTACTTCCGCGCTTCCGGGGGAGTATACTCGACGGTGCTGGATTACGCGCGCTTTGTGACCATGTGGATGAATAAAGGCATCTACGACGGCAAACGCTTTCTCACTGAGACAACGGTGGAAATGGCTTTGCGGTCACTAGCCAACGATACTTACGGGATGCACTGGAGTGTCCCTGCATCACCCATCGTGAATGGCATGCCCATGGTCTTCGGGCATGGAGGTTCTGACGGGACCATGGCCTACGCCTTTCCTGCCTTCAATACGATCGTCCTGTACTTTACCCAATCCCGTGGCCGATCAAACCGCAGGGTCTTTCTCACTGATTTGGGAAGGATACCCGAATTCTATCCTTATGTCCAATACCGGTGGAATGATATCGAAAAGGTGTGGCACGAGGTGTTGAACGGGTCTGACCGATCCCATCGGTCGGCGGTTCCTGCTGAGCAGTTAATGCAATATGCCGGCACTTACAGGCATGATGCGTTTGTTGACGAGGTGATCTTCTCAAATGATATGCTTTACCATTCCATACCAGAATGCGCTTCTCCCGTCCTGCTGCACCATGTCACAGAAACCACCTTCATCGGCAGATACACATGTCCGTGCGTGGATAACATCTTCACTATCACCTTCTCGTTATCAGAAGACGGAAAGGTCAATCAATACAAAATCGAGTCGAATTACGGTTGGCAAGGTGTTTTTAACCGGGTTGAGTAGGGGCTCTCATTCTCTTCCCCTCAAAAGACATCGATCTTGCCATTGTTGTCACGGTGGCCACAACTCGTGCGCGGCCGTGTTATGGCGTACGGCGATAGGAGCCCTAGTCTTTTACCTTCTCCCACACATACTCCTTCTCCAGCACATACCTTGCAAACCAGTCCAGCTCCACATTGATCTTGTACAGCCGGTGGCGCAGCTCCTGCCAGCCGTGCGGCTCGCGTGGCGCAACGTACAAATGCGTGGGGACGCCCACATGGCGGAGCGCGCGGTACAGCTCGACAGACTGTGGCATCGGCACGCGCGGGTCGTTCTCACCCACGAGCACAAGGGTCGGAGTGCTCACCTTGTGGATGTCCTTGAGCGGGCTGTTGTTCCAGTAGACATCAATCGGGGCGTCTTTCTCCCAGGGGGTGCCGCCAAACCAGGGTGTGCGGTACGTCCGCACATCGCTCTGGGCGTACATGCCGATCCAGTTGACCGCACCGGCACCGGAAGAAGCCGCCTTGAAACGGTCGGTATAGGTGATGATCTTGTTGGTCATGTGTCCGCCGGCACTCCAGCCCATTTTGGCCATCCTTTCGGGATCGGCCACTCTAAGGGCGATCAGATGATCCACACCGGCCATTACATCGAGATGCGACTGCCTGAAATAACCGCCAACCATGTCGCGCAGGAAGGCATCGCCATATCCGGTACTCCCGCGGTAATTGGGCTGGAGCACGACATAACCATGTCCGGTGAGCACCGCGTTGTAGCGGGTCGCACTACGTGAAAATCCGTACTTGTCACTCGAAGCCGGGCCGCCATGCGTCTGTACGACCAGCGGATACCGGGTGCCGGGTTGGTAGTCGTGCGGATAGTAGATCATTCCCTCCACGGTGACACCGTCGGCGCCTTTCCACGAGATCACCTCCTGACGTGGCAAATGAAACTGTTCGCTGAGATAGTCATAGTGCCGGGTGACCTGCCGCAAGCGACCGCCCTCGAGCACATGCACGTCGCCAGGATTCCGAATGGTGTTGACCGCCATCACGTGCCGTCGGATCGTGGGCTGATAGTCCCACTGACCGAGGGAATGTTTGCCCTTGGTCAATTGCTCCGTGCGTCCGTTCACCAGGTCGTGCTGCCACAGCTGTGTCTGGTGGCCCATATTGGCGATGAAAAAGACGGACCGGCCGTCGGCTGACCATTCTGCGGTCACGATCTCGTGTTCCATATCGCCCAGCGGTACGCGTGTACGGGCACTGCCGTCGGCCGGTACCACAAACAGGCGGTCGTTGTAGTAGGTCTCGAAATCGGCGTTGGCAAAGGCGAGAAACAACACACGGCCTCCATCTGGTGAAATACGGGCACCGCCCTCGCCAACCGTGTTGTCGGTTAGCTGATGCCGGTCCTCTCCGTCCAGATTCATCGACCAGACCTCACTGTCCTTGCGGAAATCAAACAGCGGGTTGGGCCCGATGTGGGCGACGAACCGTTCGCCGTTCGCCGAGAGGTGATAGCTGAGGACGGAGTAGTCGCCAGACGTGATGCGCGTTTCCTCGCGCGACCCGACATCAAATCTCCAGAGATGGCGTTGCTGGTAGTTTTCATCGAGAGCATAGACATCGTCCTTGGCCTTCCTGGCAGCCTCCTGTTCCGAGGTCAATGTATCGGACGCCAGAAAATACAGGGTATTGCCGTCTGGCGACCAGCTCACCGAAGAAACGGAGGTCGCGTGGTCGGTCAGGCGCTGCGCCTCACCCCCGTCAGCCCGCATGAGATAGACCTGGTTGTCCTCGTCATCTCCCCGCTTGGCAATGAATGAGATCCAACGGCCATCAGGTGACCACTGTGGATTGCGCTCACCATTCTCACCAAACGTGATCTGCCGGGCATCACTGCCATCATTGTTGACCATCCACAGATGCGGGACCTGGCGGTTGGCGTCCCAGTCGCTCTCCGAAAGGACGTACACGAGCTTTCCGCCATCAGGTGACAATGCCGG
>JAWWBX010000343.1:0-4588 GCA_033720735.1 Saprospiraceae bacterium | reverse complement strand
GCCAGATCGCATGGATTGTTGATCTCGTGGAGACATGATCAACCGGTCACTCTGCGGGCGAATCCCAACGATCCTCTGTGGGACGCGCAATGGGATATGCAGCGTATCTCCATGCCGCAGGCCTGGGACATCAGTACTGGCGGACTGACTGCGGCCGGCGACACGATCGTGGTGGCGGTTCTGGATGACGGGTTTGATCTGGACCATGAAGATCTCTCTAACCGTTACTGGATCAATCGTGGCGAATTGCCGGAAGACGGAATTGACAATGACCAGAATGGCTATGTCGATGACTATCGCGGGTTGTACCTGCAGTCCGGATCGGATGATCATCCTCGCACGCAGCATGGAACAGCGGTGGCCGGCATCATTGGGGCTGGCGGCAACAACGCCACCGGCATCAGTGGCGTAAACTGGGATGTCCGGATCCTGGCGGTAAGCGGCATTGATCGCGAATCCGACATCATTGAAGGCTATGGGTACATCAAGCGCATGCGCGAGCAATACAATGCGAGCAATGGCGCAATGGGCGCTTTCATCGTGGCAACCAACCTGAGCGCCGGCATCAACAATGCCTTTGCCGTCGATCATCCCGAGTGGTGCGCACTGTATGATGATCTGGGGCGAGTCGGCATCCTCAATGTGGCTGCTACCACCAACAAGAATGAAAATGTTGATGAGGAAGGCGATATGCCCAGCACCTGCACCAGCGACTACCTGGTGGTCGTCACCAATACGGATATCACTGACAACAAACTGCTCTTTGCCGGCTTCGGCCCCGAAAGTGTGGATCTTGGTGCACCGGGCACCACAAGCCGGACAACTGATATCAACAGCGCGTACTTCGATTTTGAAAGCACTTCAGCCGCTGCCCCCCACGTGGCCGGAGCGGTCGGGTTAATGTATGCGACGGATTGCACCGATTTCCTGACGTTTGTGCGGGAGGATCCCGGTCAGGCTGCCCTGCGCGTGCGAACGGCCCTCATGTCCTCCGTCGACGGAGTTACGACCCTGGCAGGGATTACTGTGGCGGGCGGTCGCCTGAATGTATTCGGCGCGATGACCGGTATTACAGCCTATTGTGGGGGGGCGACCGGTGATTTGGCGATCCTCAACGTCTATCCCAATCCGCAACGCGGTCCCGTAGAGATCGCATACCAATCCGCAACCCTCGACGATCACCTCCTGCTGGTGTTCGATGCCGCGGGGCGCGAGATCACACGGCGGACGGTACTGCCGCCGCCTACCGGTGTCAAGAGCGAGACTCTGGACACCAGCAACTTACCCGCTGGCGTCTACGTTGTGAGCCTGATCAAGGGTGACAACATCGTATCCTCAAGAATCATTGTCCCGTAGCGAAATTGAGTGATTTGTACTATCTTTGCAGCCCTTAAGCCCTTTCGATCGCGTAGGGGTGGGTGGAGAAGGTCCATCCTGCATGAAATACTTGGCCGCGTAGCTCAATTGGATAGAGCATCTGACTACGGATCAGAAGGTTGGGGATTCGAATTCTCCCGCGGTCACAACAGCCGCGTAAACCATGTACTTTGTGTATGTGATCAAAAGTGATCAACATCATCGATTCTACGTTGGAATGACTGAAAATCTGCAACGAAGGATCAAACAACATAATCAGGGCCTGACATTCTCAACCAAAGCATATCGCCCCTGGACTCTGGTCGCATCTTTCGAATGTGATTCAGCGACCGAGGCACGTGCATTGGAGAAGTATTTGAAAAGTGGTGCCGGAAGAGAATATATCAGGCGGTACTGGCAGAATAATTTTGCCAAATCAAAGAAATAAGAGGCCGTGAAGTCAACTGCCATAAGGTTGGGGATTCGAATTCCTGCCTGCCGGTAGGCAGGCTCCCGCGGTCACCAGGCAGGCGTGCCAGCACGCAAAACGGTAATGAAACGAACGAACAATGTCTAAAGTCTGTCAACTTACGGGCAAGCGGCCGATCACGGGGAACAATGTCTCCCACTCGAATCACCGGACCAAGCGGAGATTCCTGCCCAACGTGCACAAGAAGCGCTACTTCATTCCCGAGCTGGACAAGTGGGTGACGCTCAAGGTATCGGCCAAGGCGATGCGCACCATCAACAAGCTGGGCGTGTACGCGTATTTGAAAAAACTCGAACGCCAGGGTGTCGACACCGGCGTCAAACTCTAATGGATCATGGCAAAGAAGCAAAAAGGCAACAGGATCCAGATCATTCTGGAGTGCACCGAGCACAAAGAGAGCGGCATGCCGGGTACCTCCCGCTATGTCACACAGAAAAACCGGAAGAATACCCCGGACCGGATTGAACTAAAAAAGTACAATCCGATTTTAAAGAAGTATACCATTCACAAAGAAATCAAGTAAGCCATGGCAAAAGTTTCCAAAAACGCCCGTGTCGCCCAGCGTGCAGCCAACGCCGGTAGCGGCCGTGACTTCGTCAAAGTGATCAAGCCGGTCAAAGACCCCGTGACAGGCAAATACACCTACAAGGAAATGATGATCCACAAGGACGAAGCCAAGTCGTTCTTCACAGAAAAGTAAGCGACAAACAGATACATGCTTAAGGCCTTTTTGGGTTCGCTCCGGAAAGGCCTTTTTTTTACCGCACAGTAGTACCGACCATGAGCTTTTTCAAGAAATTCTTCACCAAGGAAAAAGAAGCCGAACTCGAGCAGGGTCTGGAAAAGACCAAGACCAATATCTTCTCCAAGATCTCACGCGCCGTTGCCGGCAAGTCGAAGGTCGATGAGGAAGTGCTCGACGAACTGGAAGGCATCCTGATCTCCTCGGACGTCGGTCTGGACACCACCGTCAAGATCATCGAGCGCATCGAAGAGCGGGTGGCGCGCGACAAATACATCGGCACGTCGGAACTGAACGAGATCCTGCGCGATGAGATCGTACAGCTCTTGTCGGAGAACAAGACCGAGGACCTCGAAGATTTCACCTACCCGGCAGACCAGGTACCCCACGTCTTACTGGTCGTAGGGGTCAATGGAGTGGGCAAAACCACGACCATCGGAAAATTGGCCCATCAGTACAAAAAGCGGGGCAAATCGATCGTGCTGGGTGCCGGGGATACCTTCCGCGCGGCCGCCGTCGATCAGCTCAAGATCTGGGGCGATCGCGTCGGTTGTCACTTCTACTCAAAAGGAATGAATACCGATCCCGCTGCGGTTGCCTACGAAACCGTCAAGTATGCGCTCGAACACAAGCTGGATGTCGCCATCGTCGACACTGCCGGCCGCCTGCACACCAAGCTCGGCCTGATGCGCGAACTGACCAAGATCAAGAATTCGATCGGCAAGTCATTGCCCGGTGCACCCCACGACGTGCTGCTCATCCTGGACGCGACCACTGGACAGAACGCCATCGAACAGGCGCGTCATTTCACCGAGGCGACGGATGTAACAGCGATCGCGCTGACAAAGCTTGATGGTACTGCCAAAGGGGGCGTTGCACTCGGTATCTCCGACGAATTCAAGATCCCGATCAAGTATATCGGTGTCGGTGAGGGGATCGAACAACTGCAGGTCTTCAACAAACGCGCGTTTGTGGAATCACTGTTCAAGCCGGTAGAAGAATTGGACCTGGAGAACGCCAACCCGGCCTGACCTCACCCAGCAGAGAGGCCGAAGTCGAAGACTCCGGCCAGGTTCTGCAGATCGATGCTTGCGAGACCAGTTCTACTTGTTCTATGAGCAATCATGATCCGTGCGCGATGTCCGTCGCACACTTTATCATCGTGATTTCTGAGATTTACGAGGAAAAAGCAGGCCGAAGTCATGAGACTCCGGCCAGGCGTTCATATGGTCTGGTTTTCAGGGCTATGACTCTTTGACGAAGCGCACTGAAAGCGAATACGGCGTCATTTTCTTGATGCCATGCACCCGTACATGGTTGTAGTTGAGCCGCTCCTTGACCAGGCTGTCGATGTAGTCGCTGGCGGTATGCACTGACAGCACCACGATCTCGTTCTCGCCGGTGATCAGGAATTTGATCGTCGCATCCTGTTCGTAGTGCTCCATCGGCGTCAGGTCCACGTCGCTGATGAGCGACACGATCTTCTTTCTCAATTGTAAGTCCGCACTGGCCGGTTCTCCTTTGGCAAATACGGTGGTGGTGAGGCCTGCCAGGGCCAGCGAAAGGGTAAGCAACCGGATTGTTTTCATCTCACTGAAATTTAATGGTGATCAATGGCGAATCATCACTTCGTACCATGAGAGTCGATCACGCCTGGCCAGTGAAAAAGGTTTGGGAAAGCTCGGTTACTTCAATGACGAACGGAAGGCATTGCAAGTTGCTGCATCAGGGTCCTTTTCGAATGACGGGCGCTGATGATCTACCAACAGAGGGAATTGTTCGATGGGAGGATCTGCCCTGATTTGAATGTCACTCGTGGCAGTGACAGGGCTCTGCTCGGCTCATATGGTCTGCATTGTCCCTGAACATTTCGCGTTCCGGTTAAGATTGACGCGAACGGTCACCAGGGCTTTCGGAATTGTAATCGAGCTGAATCCCCAGGGTTGCGTTGAAAAGTTGTAATATCCGGCTCAGAGCCAAAATGCCACTCCATCCGGCTT
>JAWWBX010000342.1:0-4597 GCA_033720735.1 Saprospiraceae bacterium | reverse complement strand
CAACCGTGATCACAGGATCCGGACAGTTACTACAACTGACGCTGTTGTCTCCGGTGACGGTAATCGAGAGGTTGAAAATGCCGGTCGTGTCGATGCTCACGGTGATCTCATCGCCCGGGCACGCCTCCACCAGCGACGGGATAAAAGTGATCGGCAGGAAACTCCAGGTGCCAACGGTCAGCATGCCGCTGACAGGGCAGCCGTCCTTTTCACCGGTCACGGTGTACATCGGGCTCTCGCCGACGGTGACTTCGGGTTCAAAGCAGGACGTGCAACTCAATCCTTGAGGTGGATCCCATTCCAGGTCCTCAATCTCGCGATCCAGCACCTCCACGGTAAATTTGTCGCCGGGGCACAGGGTGGTGTCGGTCACACTCAGCGGAATGTCGGGCGGTACGACGTTGAGCAGGATCTGTGAGGTGTCCTCGCAGGCATTATTGGTGACGGCGCGCACGAAATTGGTGGTATCCTGCAGCACCACGTAGACATTGCCGGTATTTGTGGAATCCTGGATTTGCCCATCCATCGGCATCCACATGAATTCGATATCGGGATAGAGCAAAGTATCGGCATCTGCCGCGAAGATGATCACCTCATCGCCCGCACAGTACGGGTCCTTCACGGGGATAACGATCAGGTCCAACTCGGGCAACGAGTCTACCCGCACGTGGATGTCGTGCGAGAGCGTACAGCCCCGGAACGTGGCCGTGACGTTGTAGTCATGCGTGATATCCGGAAAGACCGTAGCCACCTGATTGGAGCCCGTCACCTGCACCTCAAAGGTGGTGTCTGTTGAACTCCAGATGATGTCGGCATCGGCAGGCATCAGTACAATGCGAATGTCGTCGGTATCCGGTTTGCACAAGTACATGGTATCGGGTGTCAGCAACCGTAGTGAGAAGGGCACCACCTCCACGGTGACAGTATCCATCACCGTGCAGTTGCCGATCGTGGCGGTTACGACATATTCTGTGGTCTCGGTCGGTGCCAGTTCCGTTGTGTCCAGACTCAGCGGCGAGGACACACTGTCTTCCGGTTCCCAGGTGATTTCCGTGATAGGTCCCTCAGCGACAAAAGTGGCGATGACTACGTCTCCCGGACAGATGGTGTCGGTCCGTGACAACTGCACCTCAAACGTGGGATCGAAGAGCTGCACAAAGACGCTGTCAGTACAGAGCGAATCGCCGACCATGCCGCTTACGTAGTACCACTGGCTGGCCGATGGTGTGAGGGTCGGCTGGTTGGTGGTCGGATCAGAGAAATCAGTGGCTGGAGACCAACTATAGTCGGAGGCTCCGCTTGCGACGATCACCACTGACGTGCCCTCACAGATGAACAGGGTATCGCCGTCTACCTCGATCTGCAAACTGTCAACAGATGCGAGATCGCTGGAGGTGGCCGTCAAAGTGAGGGAAAGTAAGAGCCCGAAAACGAGCGCGAGGGTCTGCCGCATACTACTCTGCTTCAATAGGAAATCGACCAAAAATACATACTTTTTTCACTTCACCTTCGACACCTGAGACGGGACCATGTCGGCCATTTTTCGTTACGGGTGATTTAACAAATCAGCGTAAATCAGGCTCCTGACAATCGTCCAGGGCCGCTTCGACCTGGGCCGGATTGACAGGGGGCAACGCATTCCCCCAGGAGGTATGCAGATAGTTGACGATGTTGCTGATCTCGACCGGGGTGAGATTGCGGAAGGAGGGCATGGGCTCCGAGTAAGTGATCCCGTTGACGACCACGCCGCCCTGGGCACCATGGGCAATCGCACAAACCGTATTGGCTAGTTCTGTCAGCCGGTCGGAACCGGCGAGGGGAGGGATGAGCCGGGCCAATCCACTCCCATCCTCCATGTGACAATTGGCACAATAAGCGCGATACAGATTCTCTCCCTGTGGATACCGGTTCTGGCAGGCGACAAGCACGAAGGCAAGGATCAGGGCAGGTACACTAGCCTTCATTCAGCAGTTTCTCGATATCCTTCATGAACATGTCGACCTCCTCGTCGTCGGTGCCATTGCAAAAGGAGCGGATGTGGCGATGCTTGTCGACCAGAATGAGCCGGCCGCTGTGATCGAACCCGCCGGGCGCACCAGGATCTTCGAGGGCACTCACGAAGTACTCGTCGGCGATGTCAAAGAGCGCTTTCTTGTCACCCGTGACGAAATGCCAAAACGAACCATCGACCTCCAGGTTGCTCGCGTATTCCTTGAGACGACCCACTGTATCTCGTTTTGTATCAATGGAATGTGAAATAAATCGGATACGGGGATCATCGCTGAAGCGCTCGTACATCCGCAGCATGTTCTTCTTGACTTTGGGACAGATCGAGGGGCATGAGGTAAAGAAGAAATCGGCCACATAGATCTTGTCGGCAAATGTCGTGTTGGTCACCCACTGACTGTCCTGATTGACGAAACGGAAGTCGGGGATACGGTGCCGGATGGTATCCCCGTTTTCTACCGAGGAGGGTCCCAAAACGGGCAACTGCTGCTCCTGCTGTTCAGAACAAGCCAGCAAGCCGGCCAGCACAACGCACATGATCAGGCTAGTTTTTGTCATTGATCCAGTGTTTTCAAAAAGCGGGTGGCCCGGTCAATACTTGACAACATCGTGTCACTGACCAGTTGAATTTTTTCTTTTTCGCGGGCAAAATAGGCACGTACAGAGTCCGGCCGCGCTTCACGGCTGGGGGGGCTGTATCCGTACATCCAGTCCCACATCAGGCTGTCGGCCGCCTGCAAGGCGTCCCGGTGCCCGGCCATTGCTGCTCTTTGCAGCGAATCCGTTGCCGGATGGGCAATCAGTGTATCGAGCTGTGCGATCAGATCCTGGATATCGGAAGTACGGGGCATGACCGCGTCATGGATCTCCATCACTTCTGACTCAAGCCTGTTGCGCTCCTGGGTCGGGAGCTGCTGACATCCTGTGGCGGCGACGATCATCACGCCTATCCAGATGGTCGCCGACCAGCCCGTAATGCCTCCACTTCGTACCTTGTTCATACATTCTCCATTTATTTGTCAAACATCGGGTTTCGAGAATTGTTATCCCATTCAGAAGGTAGAAAAATGCAAGGGAGACGGGTGATCGTATGGTTCAGGCAAGACCTGAGGCTCCATGACAACGAGGCACTGACCGAGGCCTTGAGCCATGCTGAGGAGGTGATACCCGTGTACGTGTTTGATCCCCGTGTGCTGCGCGGTCAGACCCTGTTTGGTTTTCCAAAGACCGGTGCGGCGCGCATCCGTTTCCTGATCGAGGCGGTGGCAGAATTACGCACAGCGATTCGGGCGTTGGGATCCGAGTTGGTGGTGCGTGTGGGACGACCCGAGGACGAGATCTTCGACATTGCCGATCAGGCCAAAACCAGCTGGGTCTTTTGCAACCGCGAGCGGACGGGTGAAGAGGTGGCCGTGCAGGACGCTCTTGAGCATAAACTTTGGTCCATTGGGCAGGAAGTCCGCTTTTCCCGTGGCAAGATGCTCTATTATACGGCCGATCTGCCTTTTCCCGTGACACATACCCCTGATCACTTTACCACGTTCCGCAAGGAAACCGAGCGGATCGTGAAGGTCCGGGCGCCTCTCGACCCACCGGAACGTCTGTCTCCCTTTACTGCGGACCTGGAACCGGGCCGGCTCCCTGATCTTGAAGACCTGATTGACGGCCATCCCACACCCATCCATCCGATCGGTGCGGGTGGCGAGAAGGCCGGCCTGGCGCGTCTGGCACGCATCGGTGAGCCTGGGCTGACGCCGGACGAGCGCTGTATTTCGCCCTGGTTGAGCCATGGGTGCCTGTCTCCCAAAATGGTGTACGCATTTCTGAGTCATGCCGACATCCCGGGCGAGCGGTTGGGCCGGGTGCTTACGGGACTGCTGTACCGCGATTATCTGAGACTCATGGCAAAGAAACATGGTGCTGCGATCTTTTCAGCGGGGGGTACTACGGGTGAGGTCGTGCACAGTGAGGAAACACCCAGTGCGGTATTTTGGCGCTGGGCCCAGGGGACGACCGGACTGCCGATCATCGACGCAGCAATGCAGCAGTTGGTACAGACGGGCTTTATGCCGTGCAAGGTGCGGCAGCTCTGCGCACATTTCCTGATCTACGAACTGGGCGTTCCCTGGAGACTGGGTGCCAGCTATTTCGAGAGTCATCTGGTCGATTATGACCCGTGCAGCAATTGGGTCAACTGGGCCAATATTGCCGGAGTAGGCCCTGATTCGCGCGACGAGCGCAAGATCAATTATGTGCTGCAAGCGAAACGCCTTGATGCCGAGGGCACCTATGTCAAACGCTGGATACCGGCTCTCCGCAACGCGGATCACCAGTGGATCCATCAGCCGGATCAGGCAGGGGCCGCTCAGCTGCGCGCCTCGGAGATCACCCTCGGGCAGGATTATCCCAACCCGGTGCTGAGCAGCGACCGCTGGCACGCGTTGTCATAGTGCATTCAAAAAGAATTAGCGCGCAAGGATCTCCACCGTCATGTCGAGACGCTCGGCGATGAACGCGCGGATCTTGTCTTCGTCGGCACGGCGCGCCGCCGCTGCTTTCCGGGCCGGCCATTCGATGATCAGGGTAGGCT
>JAWWBX010000341.1:0-4615 GCA_033720735.1 Saprospiraceae bacterium | reverse complement strand
TCCTGTACAGACAGGCCTTGCAGGCTGCGCGGAACAAGGCTGTGGTCAAACACCCCGGTATATTCCTCGAGATCGTAGGATGCATTGGCAGGGTTAACGATGTCCGTGACGGTATGCGCCAGATCGTCGAACGCGGTACAGGCCTCCGACGGTGTGCTCAGCAGTGGGTGGCGGGAAAGCATCAGGCTGCGCTGGCTCCCTGGCCCGGAGGTACAATACACATAGTAAAACTCTTCTCCTGCCAATGCAAACTGGTGGGTGTAGCGCAACAATCCGGGGTCCTCGGCCTGACCGAGAACACCGGAAGACAAGACCTCACCATCCTCATCAATATGGACAAACCCCCGAAACTGGTTGGTTTGCCAACCACGGCAGCTGATCAGCAATCCGTGATTGGTCGGGATGATATCGGCCATCGAGTGGCTGGTGTAATCGTCGAATGCAAATTGTTTGACCCACAGCAAGGTGCCGTCCTCCGACATCTTGCCAACGTACGATCGCCAGTTATTGACTTGCGTTCCGTTCGGATCACCGTTTCCGGTAAAGTAAATAGCATCACCCCGGGCGGTGATGTCATGCCCGTACATCCGGGCTTCAGCACTCACTGGAACGGTCGTCAGGCGCGACCACACTTCATCACCCTGCATGTTCAGTCTCGACAGCGCAATGCGCATATCACCGAAAGCGGCAGAGGGCACATAACGCCCACAGGTATACAGTGCGTCATTGACGAGCACCCCGGCGAGAAAGTCTTCCGCAGAGCCCAGGTTGAAGTTGCGCTGGTCACTGGTGCGTACCTGCCCGGTTGTCCGGTCGATCCGCCGGAAGATCGCATCATTACCCACTGAGGCCGAGATATCGATGCCGACGCCAATGTAGTCTTGTGCAGGGCCCGGGTCGATGACATTCCAGATGATACGGTCAAACACGTCGGACCGCATGACCCAGCTTAGGGTGCGAGTGCCCGGATCAAATTTGATGATGTAGTTGTTGCGCGACACAGCGCGCTCCTGCCCAACACAGATCAGGTGACCCTCGGTATCAATTTGGGCGGTGATGAGGATCTCGGGCAGTCCCGGCAGCACGTCAACAGTGGCCGACCAGACCACGGTCATTTCAGTGTCCACCTCGAGAAGCAGCGAGGCGTTGCCCGCAGCGCCGGCGAGCATGATATTGCCATTGGGCAGCGCCGCCAGGCATGTAGAATACAAATCCATTGACGGATGGAAGAACAACGTTTGCGCCCCGTCTTCACAATCGGAGATCTGACGGGTCTCCACAATCAACCGAGGTCCTGATTGTGCTGACAGACTGCCCGTTGCGAAGACCAGCAATGCAGCCAAAGACAAAAGGCATCCGCTGATGCCAGGGAACGGGGCTCTCGTGCAAGTCACACATTTGAAATTACAAAACCGTAGTCACACCAGGCACCGGGATGGGGTAGTGGCCACTGGCATCCGGCACGGTCGGCGGGGTGGTATCCCAGGTCACCACGTCCGGTACTAATTGTTGTTGTGCGTTCATCGCATCATCCCATGTAATCACCTTGCCTGAGTACGTGGCCATACGTCCCATGATGGCCGTCAGGGTGCTTCTTGCGCCGTTTTCAGCATCACTGATCACGTCCCCATTGCGGATCGCAGCGAAGAGACGGTCGTGTTCGATCTGGTATGGATTCTCCGTTCCCCAGTCGGTATCGGGATGGCTGAAGGTCACACTGCCGTCGAGGTCGCGGATCTCGGCCTTGCCTGTGACCAACGACCCTTTGGTGCCCTGGAAGACCTCATCGACCCGGGCATAGGTCCCGGACTGGTGCCGACACTGACTGGCGATGACCGCTCCGTTGGCATAGGTAAATTCGACAAAATGGTGATCGAAGATCTCCCCGTGATCGGGTCCTTTACGGACCTCGCGACCGCCCATGCCCTGGGCCGACACCGGATATCCGCCGATAAACCAGTTAGCCACATCGATATTGTGGATGTGCTGTTCGAGAATATGATCTCCACAAAGCCAGTTGAAGTAGTACCAGTTGCGCATCTGATATTCCATCTCACTTTGTCCGGGTTGCCGTTTTCTCACCCAGACCCCGGCATCGTTCCAGTACACTTGTCCTGAGCGGATCTGGCCGATGGCACCATCTTTCACCTGCCGGTGCAGAGCGAGATACTTGTTTTCGTAGTGCCGCTGGAGCCCGACGACCACATTGAGTCTCTGTGCTTTGGCGCGTTTGGCCGCAGCCAGTACCTTCCTTACGCCCGGCGCGTCGGTGGCCACTGGCTTTTCCATAAAGACATGTTTGCCCTGATCGATCGCATAGCTGAAATGCACCGGACGGAAGCCCGGCGGAGTTGCCAGAATGACGACATCAGCGAGATCGATCGCTTTGCGATAGGCATCGAATCCGACAAAGCGTCGCTCCTCGGGCACGTGGATGGTCTTCTCACCCCCGAAGTGCTCGGTGATGGCTGCCAGGCTGCCTTCCAGCCGGTCAATAAAGGCATCGGCCATCGCCACCAGTTCGACCTGGGGATCAGCGTTGAGTGCCTGGACTGCGGCTCCTGCGCCGCGTCCGCCACACCCTACGACGGCGAGACGCAGCGTATTGTTTTCGTGTACCCGCCCCATCGCCGAGATGGCCAGCGGGGAAGTCATCAAGCCCCCGGTGGCCAGTGCGGTGGTGCGGCAGAAATTGCGGCGGGAGAGAGCGTAGGCACGATTGCGGCGTTGGGAATCAGTTTTCATTTGCAAAAATTTAGTGTTTACATGCCCCAGTAGGCGCGTTGTTCTTGTGGCGACGGAGTTTTGACGGGCCGGACAATGCGGAATCCGACAAATGAAGCATCCGTGTGCCACCATTTGCTTTTCGGGATCTGTGGATCACGGGCCTTCCACCGTTTGTCGGAGGGCAGGCGGGCTGCGCTCCGCAAGCGGGTAGCATCATCCTTCCACGAACCGCCCCGCACGACCCGGGGATACGTGCGATCAGGTTTCACATATGGATTGGAAGTCACACGCCCGGCAAAGCGCTGGTATCCCCCGGGGTGGTATTGATCGAGCGTCCACTCCGCGACATTGCCGTGCATATCGTGCAGTCCCCAGGCATTGGGCCGTTTCGCGCCGGCCCGGTGATAGTGACCTCCGCTATTGCCCTGGTGCCATGCATGGGCATCGAGTGCCGATGTCTCGCAATGATATGGACCGGTACTGCCCGCCCGACAAGCATATTCCCACTCTGCCTCCGTGGGCAGGCGGTAAAAGCGGCCTGTCATGGCCGACAGCCAGGCACAAAAGGTGGAAGCCGCATGGTGCGTCATGCTCACCGCCGGAAACCCGTCGGTGCCCATGCCAAAACTCATGTCGGTGTACGGTGTGGTCGCCCCCGAGATCCCGTCAACCGCCAGTGACACCTCGTCATCGGCAGGGAACCGGGGTTGCAGTTTGTCGATATCGCGTTCCATGAACAAGCTGTACAGGTCCCAGGTGATCTCCACCTTGCTCATCCAGAACGGACTGATACTCACTTCGTGCGCAGGTCCCTCGTCATCCTGTCGTCCGGACTCGGTCTCAGGACTCCCCATTGTGAAGGTACCTCCGGGAATCGCAACCATTTCGATCGTGAGATCTGTTCCCGGCAGTGCCTGCCGATAGGTCTGATGGTGACTGCGCTGATGCGACGCGCTACCCAGCACAAGTACCAGCATGAGTCCGACGCACATCAGCGCCCTGGTCGGCGAAGACAGTCCCATAGCGGGGAAATTAGTAAAAACTGGCTCGTCGCAACGCCACTTTGACGTCAGGACTTGATGCGCCACATGCCATCGCGTACCTCGTATTTGCGTCGACTGTTGACCACCAGCCCGATCGTCAGGCCCGCCACCACCTCGGCGACAGCAAGATCGCGTAAATGTGATCTGTTGGCTTTTCCATCCACAACCAGCGTAGCGACCCAGGTGCCCAATCCACTTAAGAGCAAGGTGCCACCGATCACATTCCACGTCGCCTCCGATTTTTGTTGTCGCGGGGTCGGTGACCTGGATATCAAAACGATGGCTTCTTTGGCGATCGGAAAGAGATCGGGCTGATGGCCATTGAACGGATAGTGAATGTTACGGGTGGTATAGAGTTCACCATCCCGCGTCGCGCTGAAATGTCGGGCCAGTTCAAGATGGACCGTGCTGCGGTCAACGGAAGTCAGGCGCCCCTGATACTCGTCGTAGCAACACTGCGCGTCCAGGGTACTCGATGCATTCGCAATGCGGATCGTGAGAAAGGTGCCCTCAGGAATGGAAACGTCCCTGGTACCCCGCGACAACTCCAGTCCCTGACCGTAAAGGACAGACGAACTCAACAGGAGGCAGATGGAAATGGCCGGCGCTTTCATTGCGAGGCGTGTCTCTATAATTTATGCTTTTGCGTCAGAGAAGTCAAAATCCGCCGACTTGCTATCTTGGAAACAGGTAAACCAACCATTATGAAGAAACTCCTGTTCCTGATCGCATGCCTGCTGCTCACCTGCGATTTCAGCGCGCAAAATGAGAACGCTGCGACGCATGCCAACACCTATTTCGCCCCATTGAAATACCGCAGCATCGGCCCTTTCCGTGGCGGCCGT
>JAWWBX010000340.1:0-4667 GCA_033720735.1 Saprospiraceae bacterium | reverse complement strand
GCGATCACTAACCCGGCTATTCAGGTCCCTGCCTCCGACGCAAACGGCGACCCGCTGCCCGGAGCGTCCCAGGGGTTCCCGGGATACAGTCCGGCAAATGTCGTCGATCGCAACCGTACCAATGTGGGGTTTTACCTTGATGCCGAAATAGATGCTACCGAAGAGTGGCTGGTTGGCGGAGCATTGCGCTTCGAACATTACAGCGACTTCGGTTCCACCTTCAATTTCAAGC
The DNA here is from genome assembly GCA_033720735.1 of Saprospiraceae bacterium. Lineage (GTDB taxonomy): Bacteria > Bacteroidota > Bacteroidia > Chitinophagales > Saprospiraceae > B8-G4. The sequence continues at coordinate 4,435 of JAWWBX010000340.1, read as the reverse complement.
TTGCGAGCCGCTACAAGGTCAGCGATCAATTCTCGCTCAGGGGCTCAGTCTCGACCGGTTTCCGGGCACCTTCCCTGGTACAGATCCATTACAATCTGCTGTTTAACAACATCGTCGGCGGCGCATCCTTGCGCACGCTGCTGGCGTCCAACACCAGCACGGTGACGCGGGCCTTCGGGATCGAACCGCTCAAGGAGGAAACGGCAGTCAATGCCAGTCTTGGTTTCACCTTCAAGTCAGGGGGCTTCACCGCCACCGTGGACGCCTACTCGATCACCGTGGACGATCGCATCATCCTCACAGACAATTTCGATGCCTCCGACCTGGGTGTCGGTGCGGAAGCCGCACAATTCTTCGCCAACGGCGTAGACACCAGGACGCAGGGGATCGACATCGTGGTCAATTATCGCAAATACCTCGACGGCGGAAGCAGCAACTTCAATGTCGGCCTCGCCGCCAATTTCAATAACCTGGATATCGATGCGATCAACAGCGGCGGTTTGAACGAATTCACCTTCTTCGGACCGTTCTCCCAGGCGTATCTGGAAGCGGCTGCCCCGGATCACAAGATCGTCCTGACTGCTGGCTACGCGACCTCCAAATTCAGCGCACAGGCAGCGCTCACGCGGTTCAGTGAAGTGATCCTGCAGGATTTCCAGTGGGTCGATTCGCCGGCCACCAACCAGGCGGAGGCCGATGCCCTCTTCGCAGTCGCCACGGACGTGTATGAAGGTGCGTTCACGTTGGATCTCAGCCTGACCTACCGGTTGTCAGAGCAATTCTCGGTGACGGTGGGCAGTAACAATTTGTTGAACACCTATCCGACGCCGCAATTTGACGGGTGGACCGATCAGGGTGGGTTCAATGATTCTGTGCAGATGGGTTCTGACGGAGCGTACTACTTTGCCACGCTTGGCTTTAATTTCTAGCAGATCAGGCGCCGGTTGTACACTTGTGCAGCCGGCGCCCGGTCAGATCTTGATCACTTTCCTCACAGAGTGCGTGGCCGCATCCGCGCCAGCCACCAGGAGATAGGTCCCGCCGGGTAGCGCATCCATGTGGATGTGATTGACACCGTGTGTCAGCCTGGCCGACAACACCTGGCATCCCTCTATATTGTAGATTCGAAGAGTTTGTGCAAATGGACTGTCCAGGGTCAGCTGCCCGTGAAAAGGGTTCCCCAGGACGCGCATTTGTGACCCCGCCGGGTCTCCTGCACTGACCGTTTCCTCATGGATCTCGCAATCGCTCTCCCATGGGTTGATCTCGACCGGTGCGCCTGGCGCAAGGTCACGTCCGGCAAACCCGGAAAAGTCGACCGGGTAGCGCGTAGCCCGGAACACCTCGTTAAAGTGCACGCTCCCGCCCTGGGCAGCCGGGAAGCCATTCCGGTTGACCGGGTTGATATATTCCCACACCATCTGTCCGGCGCCGGTGACTTCAAAAAACCGGCCTTGCTTGCCTTCACAGATCAGCACGTTGCCGTTGGGCAGCAGGTGCGCGCCCGACAAGATCGGTGAATAGAAGTCGGGTGCCTGGTAAGTCCAATCGGCCTTGGCTGGCCCGTACGCCGTGCCGGTCTTCAGGGTATAAGTGCCATCAGAGAGCACGGGTGGAGTCCAGATAATAACCTCGGATGCCCCGGAGGCTGCCTCGTTGTTAAAGACCATGAGTTTACCGGCGTGGGGATACCCTTCCGGCACCCAGCGCACGTCATGCTGTTGGCCAAAATGCAATGTGCCCGCCGGCTCCCTGCCGTAGGCCCCCGGATTGCCGTAACGGTATAAAAGATCACCACCCCGCCCCGACCGTCCACCTTTGCTGCCGGCGGCTTCTTCCGTCGAGGTACTGTGATCGATCACCCAGATCTCGTTGAAGTTGCGCGCGCTGATCACGATCTGGTCTAATTCGGGATGGTAGTCGATGGCATTGGCATGGATCCAGTCACTGTTCTGATCCGCGTCCGGGCTCAGGTAGTTGATGTCGATGCGACCGGGGTGATCTGCACTCTCCCCGAAATCCGGTTTGGAGGGATCCGTATCCTGGACAAGGTGATCCCACAGCCGCCATTCCCACACAATATTGGCTTTGGAAGAGCCGACCATTTGCACTTCGATGATCCGTTCGGACCACACCTCCCCTGGCCAGATCCGGCCACGTGCCTGCGCCTCCGAAGCCGCATGGCGTTCCCACGCAATCGCCAGGAAATGCCCGTTGGGCATCGGCACGATATCATGGTGTGCGTGGACGGTGCCATCCGCATACCGGTACGACCAAAGGAGTTGTCCGTCCCAGCTGAAGCGCTCAAACCGGCCTCCCAGGCCGCCACCGGAGAAACTTCCGCTGACCCGGGCCGTCCGCAATAGCGAACCATCCGGGAGCAAATACTGCCCTTGCCCGGGATGGTGATCACTTTCCCAGGTGTTGACGGTGCGCCCACAGTTGTCGATGAGGTAGGTCGTGCCATTATTGCCAAACAGTGTGTACCCGTTAAAGGACGCCGGGTCATTCAGGAACAGTCCGACGGTTTGCTGGCCCGACACTGCCATATATCCACAGAGTACCGTAATACTGACCAAGCAGAGAGGGGCAACAACATGAAATCGGGCCATCCCATTCAAGATACGTGAAGAGCGTGGAAAATGTGGACTACTCAATCCCCACTCACCAATGCCGCATCGATCAGCTCCACGATCTCTTCACTGCCCGGCCTGGGCGCATTAGCGCTGATGATCCTGCCGTCGCCGCCGATAAGGACGTAGGTCGGTGCTGCCCCGATCTTGTAAGGCTGGATCGCCGGATTGCCGAACTGCCCCTCGGCCAACAGATGGGTGCCCGGGTAGACGCGTTGCTCTAGGAATGGCGCGTAGACAAAACTCCGCTCCCCACGGATGAATTCCCTCCACTCGGTGAGCTGGTCCTCACCCGACTGCAGGCCCACATAGATGAACTCCACGGGTTGGCCGGCATACTTCTCCTGCAGCGTCAGGCTGTGCGGCATTTCCTGCAGGCACGGAAAACACCACGTTCCCCAGAAGTCGAGATAGACGACCTTACCTTGCTGATCCGACAAGCGCACGGTATCCCCGTTGGCATCGGGCAAAGCGAGTTCCGGTGCCGGGTTGCCGGGCCGCAGCTTTTCAAATTCGGCTTTCATTGCGCGAAACCCCTCATAGGCCGTTGCCGAGGTGTGATTGGCGGCGAGAAACTGGTCGATGGCATCCAGCTGGACAAAGAAATCATCCCGCCGGAGGTGCTGTGCAAAATTGTCGGCGATCGCCAGGAAGGCCAGATCGCGCGGCACGCCGGACAGGTATTTTTGAGCAGTGGCCACCTGATACGGCAACATGTTGGCATAGATCGTACTATCCCCATCGTCGCGGTAATCCATGAAGACACGGTCGCGCAGGAAAGCGTCGAGGAAGTGCTGGTATTCAAACAGGTAGGCGGGTGGCGCGTAAGTAAGGTCGATGTCGTCGAGGAAGTCGTAGAAGCCGGCGTCCGGCAGGAGATAGACAAAGGTATCTTGCGTGTAGTACTTGTGATAATACAGGTAGTCGTAGCGCTCGCGTGCACTGCGGTAGATGATCTCATCCCGGCACCGTTGTGCCAGCAGGTCCCAATCGGGCCGCGCCGCGAAACATGCGTCCACGATTGCCAGTTTTTTCGCTGTCCGATCACTGATCACCGCCCTTGCCGAGTCTGCTGCCATCCGGGCGATCTCGAAATAGCCGAATCGGTAAATGGTATCATTGCGCATCAGGCTGTCGAGCAGATCATAGCAGGCATACGCCCCGGCGTTGGCGCCGGCATACACAAATCTCCTGGGATCCGGCTCTTCCAGTTTTGTCACTTCGAGTGAATCCCCGGGGGCCAGATACACGTCGCGGAGGAGCGGGAATCCCCGGGATCCGACGACCTGGTAGTAGTCGGCCGCATCAGTGATGTACGTGAAACTGAACGCCCCGTCGGGGTCAACGGTAGTGGTGTCCAGGGCCCGGATCCATTGCTTGTAACCAGTGCGGTGGGCCGACCGGTAAAGAATGACCTTATCTCCGGCTGCGTCGGTGATGGAACCGCTCAAGTAGATAGGGGCTGGCGTCTCCTGGCAGGCAATGCACAGTCCGAGGGCGAAAAGCGGGATCAGTTGGTATCGCATACGAGGCTGTTTTGATGCGGAAACTTCGCAAAAGTAACGTACGTGCAGGCCCGCCTATTACCCGTCTGGGACACGGCAGGACGGGGATGCACCCTGGTCAGTGAGCGCAAGGCGAAAAATGAACAGGTACCCGACAGGCCCTATTTCTCAAACACCAGACCGCCCTTGACGGTGATCAGGACATTCCGCACATTGCTGATGTCCCGCAGGATATCTCCCTCGATCAGGACCATGTCCGCGATCTTGCCTGTCTCAATACTGCCCAGGTCATCATGC
>JAWWBX010000339.1:0-4681 GCA_033720735.1 Saprospiraceae bacterium | reverse complement strand
CCTTCATCGATCTTGAGTTTGTCGAGCAGGATCCCGAGCGACTCGTATACATCATCGACCCGTATCAATGTGGGGGTAATGGCTGTGCGCGGGGTGAACGATTTGTCGACCAACAGTACAGACGCCCGTGTTTCGTACACAAACGGCTCGTACTTGGGATTGGCGAGAAAACTGAGACTTCCTGCCTCCGCCTCCTCGATCTTGCTTGGCTTGCTGACAGTGATTTCGGGATTGCCCTCCAACTCTCCTCCCAACAAGTCGCAAAGTTCCTTGGCCGTGATCAACATGGCTGCAAAATTAAGAAAATATACGCGTCAACTTGCCCGTTGCAAGCCCCGCGGCCGCCTTGTATAGAGATGATCTTTAATATGTAAATTCAAGGTGTTTAGGCTATCTTGAGCGCGAAACGGCATTGCATGGCGAAACAGAAACGGAGCAGCAAGAAAGGCAGGAAAGGGAAGCAAAAAAAAAGAATACGCAAACCGGCACCGAAGCTGGTCATGGAACGGTCGGAATGGCTTCCCATCGGCATCATCCTGGCAGTGACCGCTATCTTCTTCGCCCGCACGGCCGGGTATGAGTTCGTCAACTGGGACGACGACTTCAACATCGCCAAGAATCCGTATGTCCAGGTGTTGGACTGGGCCAGCATCAAGGGGATTTTCTCGTCGCACGTTATTGGCAACTACAATCCGCTGTCGACGCTTTCCTTCGCCATCGAAAACCACTTCTTTGGGCTCGATCCCAGCGTGTACCACATCACCAACGTGCTGCTGCACCTGGGGTGTGTTTTTCTGGTCTACCGCCTCAGCAGGCTGTTGCAATTGCCGATGTATCCGGCACTGGCCGTTGCCGCTCTGTTCGCCTTGCATCCGCTGCGGATCGAATCAGTAGCCTGGGTGACGGAGCGGAAGGATGTGCTCTACAGCATCTTTTACCTGGGCGCGCTGATCCAGTATGTCAAATGGTACCGGAGTAAACGCAAGCGCAGTCATTTCGTCTGGATCGTAGTGCTTTTTGCCTTCAGCCTCCTGGCCAAGATCCAGGCCGTGGCATTGCCGTTGTCCATGCTGGCGATCGACTACCTGCACAAACGCCCGCTCAAACTCAAATTGGTGCTCGAGAAATGGCTCTTCTTTGGCATGTCGCTCGCCATGGGACTCATCGGGGTATACTTCCTTGGTGAACAGGGATCACTCGACAGTACCAGCCAGTACAACCTCTTCCAGCGCTTGCTGGTGGGGATGTACTCGTTCGATGTGTATTTGATCAAGTTCCTGGCGCCGTACCGCATTTCACCCTTGTACCCGTACCCCGGGGTGTTGCCGTGGACGGTGTACGCATCACCGGTCCTGTTTGCCGGCGTCGTTTATCTCGCCTGGATTGCATTCCGCCGCAAATGGCGGCCGTTGCTCTTCGGACTCGCCTTCTTCACGTTCAATGTCATGTTTGTGCTGCAGGTAGTGGGAGCCGGCCAGGGCTTTCTGGCAGACCGGTTTACCTATATGCCCTATTTCGGGCTGATGTTTCTGACAGCCTATTACGGCGCACAGGCACTGCAGCGGAGCCCACAGTGGAAACAGATCGGCACGGCCATCGCAGTTGTATGGGCCGCAGCATTACTGTTTCAGACCTGGCGCCACATTCCACTTTGGAAGGACAGCGGCGCCCTGTGGACCCATGTCATGCAGTACTACGAAAACACCCCGCTCCCTTATCGGAACCGGGCCCAATACTATCGTGATCAACAGCAGTTTGACCTGGCTCTGGCCGACTACAACAAGTCGATCTCCCTCAAACAGGATGCCGACGTCGTCAACAGCCGGGCGCGCCTGTATTTTAACCAACAGGATTATCGCAAGGCCATCGAGGATTACAACCTGGCCATTGAACTGGATCCCGACGCCGGCGAGTTCTGGATCAATCGCGGAGCGGCGTACGCCATGATCGGCGACATGCAATCAGCCCTGCGCGACATGACCGAGGGGATCAACCGTGATCCCGATTTCTCCAATGGGTACAAGAACAGATCCCTGGTCTATCAGCGCCTCAACCAGGTGGAACTCGCGCATCAGGATCTGCTGACCTATCTGGAGCTCGAACCCTATGATGCCGACATCTGGTACGAAAGTGCACGCCTGTACCGGCAGAAGCAGAACAACCAGGCTGCCCTGGAGGCGCTCAACAAGGCCAGTCGCTACAATCCCAACCAGGGATTGTACTATTTCGAACGGTCGAAGGTCTATCTCAGCACGGGGCAGAAAGGCCTCGCTCAGAGCGATCTGGCACGGGCCGAAGCAATGGGTGTGCAGATCGACCCGCAGACCCGGGCAGCATACCAGTAGCGGAGGGGAAACTTGCGTATTTTTGGGGCCGCATGTTGCATCGACTTCTGATACAGAATTATGCGATCATTCAACGGCAGGAGATCACCTTCGACGCCGGCTTGAGTATCATCACCGGGGAAACCGGTGCCGGCAAATCAATTCTGCTGGGCGCCCTCTCGCTGGTCATGGGACAACGCGCTGACTCCAAGGTCTTGTACGACAAAGACCGCAAAGCGATTGTCGAGGCCACCTTTGTTGAGTACCCAGACGACCTGCACGATGTGTTAGCAGAGCACGAACTCGACCAGATGGAGCAGATGATCCTGCGTCGAGAGATCCTGCCCTCCGGAAAGTCACGCGCGTTTGTCAATGATACGCCCGTGCGCCTGGATGTGATGCAACGGCTCAGCAGCCGCCTGGTCGACCTGCACCAGCAATTCGAATCGCTGGAGATCCAGGAAGCAACCATGCAGTATCAGATCCTGGATGCATTCGCCGGATTGACAGACAAGGTGGCAGCTTACCGCGCCATGTATCAGACCTATCAGGCACTCAATCAGAAGATCGATCGACTCGTTGAAGAGCGCCGGCAGTCCCTGCAACAACGCGATTACCTGACATTCCAGCTGGAGGAGCTCAACAATGCCGCAGTAGAACCCGGGCAACTTGAGGAGTGGGAGAGCGATTACCGCATGCTTGCCAATGCCAGCGAGATCAAAGGCGCCCTCTCGGAGGCTGCCGGAGTCCTGGATGGCAGCGACGGCGCGGTCACGGATCGTCTGCGCGCAGTGATCAATACACTCAGGCCGCATGCCAGCGACCCGAGGCTTCAGGAATTGACAGATCGGCTCGTTTCACTGAGTGTGGAAGCGGCAGATCTGAGCCAGGAATTGTTCCGCCAGGAGGAGGCGATCGATCCCGATCCGGGCCAGCTTGCCACGCTGGAGTCACGTATCGACACCGTGCGCCGCCTGATGATGAAACACGGCGTCAATACGGATGAAGAACTTGCAGAGGTACGCGAGGCATTCTCCAGGCAACTCGCTGACTGGGAAGCACTCGGCGACGACCTCCAGCAGACGGAACACGAACGTGACCAGACACTGGAACGCCTCAAGGAGTTGGCCGGGGAGATCAGTGCCGCACGACACGCACAGGGCACGGCCCTGTCAAAGGTGGTCATCCAGCTCTTGCGTGATCTGGAAATGAAGCATGCGGTACTGAACATCGACATTACGCCACTCGACAAGCCAGGCCCGCAGGGCATGGATCATGTGGAGTTTCTGTTTTCTGCCAACCTTGGCGCCGAACAGTTGCCGATCAAGAAAGTGGCTTCCGGCGGGGAATTGTCCAGGCTGAGCCTGTGCATCAAATCGGTCGTTTCGCGCAAGATGGAGCTCCCCACCCTGATCTTCGACGAGATCGATACCGGCGTATCCGGGCAGGTCGCACTCAAGATGGGTAAGCTGCTGCACGACCTGTCAGAAGCACATCAGGTGATCATGATCACACACAGCCCGCAGATCGCGTCGCGGGCCCACGACCATTTTCTGGTAAAGAAATCGGACCATCAGCAACGCAGCATCGCTGAGGTGATCCGACTGGACCAACAGGGACGGATACTGGAAATCGCCAAGATGCTCAGCGGCGACCCGCCCACCGAAGCTGCAGTACTCAATGCAAAAGAACTGATCAACGTTTAAATCTTACTACCATGCCAAACCAACTCCTTTCTGGTAAACGCGGAATTATCTTCGGAGCTCTCGACGAACAATCGATCGCCTGGCACGTAGCCGAACAGTGTCACGCCGAAGGTGCGCACCTCACACTGACCAACGCTCCCGTCGCCATGCGGTTTGGCAAAATCCAGGAACTCGGGAACAAGATCGGCGCCGAGATCATCCCTGCCGACGCCACCAGCACCGACGATCTGGCACAGTTGTTTGAACAGTCGCAGCAGGTGCTGGGCGGCAAGATCGACTTCGTATTGCATTCGATCGGAATGAGCGTCAACGTCCGCAAGAATCGCGCGTATACGGACCTCAACTATGAATGGATGCAGAAAACGTTTGATGTTTCGGCGATCAGTTTCCACAAGGTGATGCAAACGGCGTTGCAGATGGATGCGCTCAATGAATGGGCATCGGTAGTTGCGCTGACCTATATCGCCGCCCAGCGGGTATTTCCCGACTACAGCGAAATGGCGGAGTCGAAAGCATTGCTCGAGTCCTTTGCACGCAGCTTCGGCTATCATTTCGGAACGCAGAAGAACGTGCGTGTCAATACAATTTCGCAGTCACCGACCTGGACCACCGCAGGCAGCGGCGTCAAAGGTTTCAAGCAGTTCTTCGATT
>JAWWBX010000338.1:0-4689 GCA_033720735.1 Saprospiraceae bacterium | reverse complement strand
TTGTGCTGTACGACAACACCTGTTTGGAAATTGCCGGGCCTCGATATACCGGCCCGCATGCTGCAGATGAATTACGGATGCGGGACGACCGTCCATCCGCGCGACCTGGTCCAGTCACCCACCGTCCTGTACGTGGGCGTTGGGGGAGGCATGGAATTGCTCCAGTTTGCCTATTTCTCACGGCGTGCAGGAGGTGTGATCGGGGTGGATGTGGTCGATGACATGCTGGAGGCGTGCCGCGCAAACCTGCGCCTGCTGAGGAAAGCAATGACTGGTTTGACGAGGACTTTGTCGATTTGCGCAAGGGTGATGCACTGCATCTGCCACTGGCCGACGGAACAGTCGACGTCGCGGCACAAAACTGCCTTTTTAACATCTTCAAGGCCGGTGACCTCAGGCAGGCTATCGCAGAGATGTACCGCGTCTTGCGGCCGCATGGAAGGCTGGTACTGTCAGATCCGGTGTGTGACCAAAGCATCCCCGCGCATCTGCGCGACGATGAAGTGTTGCGCGCCCAGTGCCTGACCGGCGTCATCCCCCTCGCCGAGTATGTGCAGTTGCTGACGGATGCCGGGTTTGGCACGGTGGAGATCCGGGCGCGCCGTCCGTACCGCTTGCTGACACCCAATCACTACGACGTGGACCATACCATTTTCATCGAAAGCGTTGAGGTCTGCGCGATCAAGGACCCCATGCCCGACGACGGGCCATGTGTCTTTACCGGGTGTACGGCGATCTATCACGGCAATGAAGCCTATTTCGATGACGGCAAAGGACACGTCCTGCAAGTCAACCAGCCGATGTCGGTCTGTGATAAAACGGCGGCGGCACTGGCCGCACTGGGGCGTGAAGATATCTTCGTGACCGGCTCGACATGGTTCTACGATGGGGGAGGATGCTGTTGAGGCCCCCCTGAACACGTACAAAAAAAGCCCCGTGGTTTCCCACGGGGCCTGCTATCTTCTATTACTTCAATCAGGTCTGTCAACCCGAGATCTCACCTGCCTCCAGTAATTCATTGATCATCCCCTCGATCTTCTCGCCGGAGGAGGGCCGTGGCGCGCTGGCGCTCACGATCTTGCCTTGCTGGTCGACCAGGATATAGCGCGGAATCCCTTTGATCATGTACGCGTCGGTGAGGTCAGACTCCCATCCCGTTCCCGTGATCAGGTGCACCCCGGTAAACTCAGGATCGTCGGCCAGGAATTTCTCCCATTTCTCCTTGTCTTCGTCGACGGAGACATACATGAAGACGACACTGGGGTTGTCCGCGTATTTCTCCTTGAGCTTCTTGGCGTGCGGCATTTCAGCCTTGCACGGTCCGCACCAGGTGGCCCAGACGTCCAGATAGACGATCTTGCCTTTGAAATCACTGAAGGACACTTGTTCACCGTCGATCGACGTATAGGTGAAGTCGGGCGCTGGCTGTCCCTCGGCGATCTTCGACCACTGCGCGTACGTATTGTCCAGGGTGGCCATGTAATCTTCGGCACCATCCTGCTGGCGGAATCCTTCGATGAGTTCTTCGACCCCTTCCGTTCCGAAGAAGGTCATGTAGTCCTGCAGTTGGCTGGCCATCACATATTGCTTGACGTCCTCACCCAGCTGGTCGTCCTTGGCAATCGACTTGTACACAGCCCGATACGCTGTCGGCCAATCGTCGCGCAGAGTGGAGTCGGCCTCAACAAGCGCATTCAGCTTGCGTCCGCTGTACCCGCGCAGATAACTCCGGTAGGCCGGTGAAACCACCGCGCCGGCATCTGTCAGGTCGATCTTCTTACGGAAATCGTAGTAGCTGTCCTCGACCTCAAAGTCTGGTTTGCCGCCGTAGTAGCCATGGTAATCAGGATAGTTCTCCAGCGTCAGTGCCCAGTCGGCGAGCAATTCGGTCTCTTCAAACTTCCTGAATGCCTCAGATACTTCCTTTCCCTCGAAGGTCTCGTTGAAATGGCTCTGCAGCATGTCATGCAGGCCGTTGTGGGTTGCCAGGAAATCCTCAAGTTCGAGTTTGTAGATTTTGGACTCTTCCAGCGATTCCTTGTATTGTTCCTCCTTGAGGTATTTGGCCGCCAGATAGTTGTTGACGTCGGCGCCGACGCCCGAGTAAGTAATGGTTTCGTCAAATTCCTCGGCATCCACACTCACCGTCAGCACGTCACCGGGATGGATGAACATCGCCGTCGATTCTTTGCCGATACGCAGGCTCACGTTCATGGGTTCGGTTGTTTCGACATTGAGCGCGAATGACCCGTCCTCGCCCAGATCGGCTTCGGCGACGGTCTTGCGTTCGCCGATGACCGGGCTCCAGAGGAGCTGGACAGACTCGATCTCTCCGGCGTTGGTGACGGTGCCGGTAATGGTTGCAGTGGTAGGTGCTTCGACCGCCTCATTGCATGCTGCCCAGGAGCACAATGCAATAGCGATCAGCCAGATGGTTTGTTTCATAATACTGCGATTAAGAGTCGTTGAAAAAGTGAAGAGATGAGCAAAGGTACACCAGAATAACGTGAAACAGTGCGTTTCCGTGTACGAGAGGGTACATTGCGTTCCAAAAGCGCTGTCGGCAAATCCTGCCTCTAAGATGGTGCTGGCGCTATTGATCGCGCTCGGGACCTTGTTCGGGTTTCGGTCGTGGTTTCGGGTCGACGTCCAGTTCGCGTTTCATATTGCCTTCTTTAAACTGATGTATCGTGATCTTGTTCCAGCCGATCTGCTGCGTGCGCTTCCTGGTATTTTGAATATGACTGTATACCTGGAGGGTCTCAAATGGCCGGTCAATGCGGAAGTCAAAGTGGTATTCGTCCATCTCGTGCGGTTCGATCTCATGTGGCTGGGCACTCCAGTCAAACGGATGCGGATACGTGAACGGCCACTGATATTCAGTACCACTGCTCGTCCTCTGAAGCCCGTCGACATCCGGGGTCATGATCGAAACTTCTACCTTGCCTCTCGCGATCTGGATCAGAAGATCGGAGATGTTCCGGACCCGAACCACGACATGCACCAGCGCACTTCCCGGCGCTTGTTCCCAACAGTAGACCTGATGCTCCACGATCGCCCGCGGTTTGTTCTGCCGATTGCGGATAAAAACGCGATACGTCCAAATACCCGCGATGATCAGGGCAATGATTGTCGCCAATGATTCCAGACCACCAAAGAGCTGTTCAAGTTGCTCCAGATTCATGCGTTCGATCTGGCAGTTCAGCCGGATACCTTAAGGTAAGGTAATCCTGAAACCGGAGCAAGTCCAGTACGGACGCGTTATGATACGCTCGTCAGGCTGCACAGCCAAATAGCGAATTCCGCGAGGTGCTTCCCACAACACGCCGAAGTGACAGGTCATTGGCTTGCACCCCTGTCGTCAAAAAACTGACCGGCCTGGCGTCCAAGGTCTGCGGCGATGCGTACCAGGCCGGTGCATACTGATGCTATCCCGGAGGTGGCCCTGCCACCACGGCCGGCGGCACCACATTGTTTTGTGGCTCAGTGGTTTGCAGGAATGCAAAAATAGCCTTCAGGTCCTCGTCAGTCAGCTGGCGATACTGCGGCCAGGGCATGGGGGGCAGTAATGGTCGGCTTCCCTCCAGTCCCTTGTACAGCCCTTCGCGAATGGCACGGATGAAGTGCTCTTCCGTCCAGCTGCCAATCCCCGTTGCATCCGAACTGATATTGGCCGAATACGAGATCCCCCAAGGGCCGACCCAGCCGGTGAGGTCGTTGTTGGCCAGGTACCATTGTCCGGGAGCGACCCAGGCGGGGTCGTAGTCGGGCAGTTCAGTTCCCGCAGGATGGCCCATGAAGCGCCGGGTCATGTCCGGTTCGGGGCCCATCTCGCCCATGACCTTGGGTGTGTGGCAGTCGTCGCAGCCCATGGTATTGACCAGGTAGGCGCCGCGCGCGACCTGTTCGGCAGCGCTCATCCCTTCGGCCTCGGCGGCTGACTCTTCGACATCCGTCGCAGGTTGTTGACAGTTGACAAAACAGATCGCCATCAGGCAGGCGATGCTGAGTACAAGCATTGATGATCTCATGTGTTTGATAGATTTTCAGGTGAAGTTCCGAAGTTAATGAATCAGAAGATGCAATGGTTAACATTTTGTCGAATCACCGTTCATCATTGGTAGTCCGCCGATGTTTCATCACTCTCGTCTGTTAACAATTGGTTCCGTACTGCGATCAATGCATACTCGTTGTTTGAAACCAAATGCCATGAGAAAGCTGCTCATTCTCTTTTTGGTACATGTCAGCTCCCTGCCGGCCATCACGCAGAATGTGGGGATTGGTACTGATACACCCGTGACAACCCTGCAGGTGGTCGGTACTGTACTGACGGATACCCTGGTCATTCCCACGCATGCCGGCCACGGACGTTTTCTGAGATCGGACAGTGCGGGTACGGCTTCCTGGCAGTCATTGGCGGACACCCATCCCGACGCACAGGCTCCGGCTGTCACAGGATATCTCGGTGTATTCGCTCCGTCACTTGTGAAGGTACAAGGTGATTATGCCTATGTGATCAGCGTCGATGACGATCTGTGGGTGATTGACATTAGCAATCCTGCTTCACCGATGTTTATCGGGGAAGTGGACCTGAGTGCAGGCAATGTTTCGATGACAATCAGCAACGATCACATATTTGTTGTCGAACAGGGCACCAACCGCCTGGTAGCTGTGGATGTCACCGACCCC
>JAWWBX010000337.1:0-4722 GCA_033720735.1 Saprospiraceae bacterium | reverse complement strand
GAATTCGAGGAGCGTCTCAAGGGCGTGATCAAGGAGGTCAAGGCCTCGGAAGGAGAGTTTATCCTCTTCGTAGACGAGATCCACACACTCATCGGTGCTGGCGGGGGCAGCGGCGCCATGGACGCCGCCAACATCCTGAAGCCGGCGCTGGCGCGCGGCGAACTGCGCACGATTGGTGCGACCACTTCCGATGAATACCAGAAATATTTCGAGCGCGACAAAGCGCTGGTACGCCGTTTCCAGACCGTGTACATCGACGAGCCGAGTGTCGAAGACACCATCTCCATCCTGCGCGGGATCCAGGAGAAATACGAGATGTACCACAAGATCGACATCCTCGATGAAGCCCTGATCGCGGCTGCCGAGCTGTCGCACCGGTACATCAGCGACCGTCATTTGCCGGATAAGGCCATCGACCTCATCGACGAGGCAGCGGCCAAGCTGCGCCTTGAGCTGGACTCCGTGCCCGAAGAGATCGACGAGTGGGACCGCAAGGTGCGCCAGTTGGAGATCGAGCGCGAAGCGATCAAGCGCGAAAAAGACGAGAAAAAGCTCAAAGTGATCCTTGAACAAATCGCCGTCGCCAAGGAAAAACTGAATGAGCTGAAGGCAGCGTGGAAGAACGAAAAGGACATCGTCGACACCGTCCAGAAGATCAAGGAAGAGATCGAGAAACTCGAACTCGAAGCCGAGCGTGCCGAGCGCGAAAGCGATTTTGAACGGGTCGCCAAGATCCGCTACGGCGAGATCCAGGAAAAGCAGGCGATGCTCAAGGTTGCCGAGGAGAAACTCGACCAGCTCTCAGACGAAAGCCGCTTCACCAACGAAGAGGTGAAGGCTACGGACATTGCTGATGTCGTGTCGCGGTGGACCGGCATTCCCGTCCAGAAAATGCTGCAGAGTGAGAAGGACAAACTCCTCAAACTGGAGGACGAGATCCACAAGCGGCTCATCGGTCAGCACGAAGCGGTGGTCGCCGTCTCTGATGCCGTGCGCCGCAGCCGTGCCGGCCTGCAGGATCCCAAGCGGCCGATCGGTTCGTTCATCTTCCTGGGGCCCACCGGGGTCGGTAAGACCGAGCTGGCCAAAGCGCTGGCAGAGGTGCTTTTCGACGACGAAAAGGCGATCACGCGTATTGATATGAGCGAATACCAGGAGCGGCATTCCGTGTCACGCCTGGTCGGAGCCCCTCCCGGATATGTCGGGTATGACGAGGGCGGACAGTTGACCGAGGCCGTGCGCCGCCGACCGTACTCGATCATCCTGCTTGATGAGATCGAAAAGGCGCATCCCGACACCTTCAATGTGCTGCTGCAGGTACTGGACGATGGACGCCTGACCGACAACAAGGGCCGCGTGGCCAACTTCAAGAATACGATCATCATCATGACGTCGAACATGGCCAGCGAGACGATCCTCGAGAACTTTGAGGACCTGCAGGCGGTCGGCGAGGAGCACCATGCCGACATCATCGCTACCACCAAGACCGAGGTCTTCGAGCAACTCAAGGACCATCTGCGGCCGGAGTTCCTCAACCGGATCGACGAGAAGATCATGTTCCTGCCATTGACCAGGGATGAGATCAAGCAGATCGCTCTGCTGCTGTTGTCCAAGGTGAAAAAGAACCTCCTGAACCGCGAGTTGACCCTCGAGATCAGCGACAATGCGCTGTCATTGCTGGCCGACCTGGGTTATGATCCGCAGTTCGGTGCACGTCCGCTCAAGCGCGTGATCCAGAAGGAGATCGTCAACGAACTTTCCAAGCAGGTGCTCTCAGGACAGTTTGCACCAGGCGACACCATCTTTGTCGACACTGATCGCAAAGGCTTCACCTTCAGCGAGGCTGGCTTCAGCAAGGACGGCGAACGACCTGAGGTCAAAAAGGAGCCGTCGGACAATGGCGCCGCCAAGCGTAAGAAGCAGCTGGACGACCTGATGCAGGCGACCAAGGATGTGGAGGATGCTGTAGATGAGGTAAAGAAGAACCCAAAGCCAAAGAAAGAACAAGGGGACGAGTAGGGAGAGGGGAATCGTGTTAAGCGTACAAGTACAAGTACAAGTACAAGTACAAGTACAGGAGACGTAGGTGTCATCCGATCATCTGTGCCAATCTGTGTAATCAGTGGCCGTCAGAGCAATTCAGGAATGACTCGTGATATAATGCAGGCGACCACGGATGTGGAAGGTGTGGTAGATGAGGTCAAGAAAGCGCCGAAGCCGAAGAAGGAGGGCGAGGAGTAGATTAATAGCCGCGAAACCGAGGAACCGCGAAACCGAGGAACCGCGAAACCGAGGAACCGCAAAACCGAGGAACCGCAAAACCAAGGAACTGCGAAAGCGGCTTCGGAGTTGGGGGTGCCAGCTTTGCGCCTGCATGACAAACATTTTGGGGTGATGCCTGTTATTCTCCAAACTGGCGATAACTACAGGTCCGGGGGACCATAATATTTTCAAATTCCCTAGTTTCACGCCGCGCGATTGAAGAGCATGCTGGCAGCAACCGATCTGACATACACGTATAAAGGGAGCCAACCGCTCCGTTTTCCCGATATCCGCTGCGAAAAGGGCGACCACTGGCTCCTGCTGGGGGCGTCAGGCAGTGGCAAGACGACCTTGCTGCACCTGCTCGCCGGCCTGCGCACACCGCAGTCGGGCTCCGTCGTGATCGGCGGAACCGAGATCAGCAAGCTGCCTACCGCCAAACTCGACACTTTTCGCGGACAACATATCGGGATCGTGTTCCAGGTGCCGCACTTTGTGCGCTCGCTCAACGTGGAAGAGAATCTTGCGCTGACACAATCCCTTTCGGGGAGACGGGTCGACAAGGACCTGATCAGGACTTTGCTCGAGCGTCTCAATGTCGGCGACAAACTCAAATCCAGACCAGCGCGCCTCAGCCAGGGGGAGCAACAGCGCGTGGCCATTGCCCGGGCCCTGGTCAACAAGCCGGATGTGATCCTGGCCGACGAACCGACCTCGGCCCTCGATGACGAGAATACCGATGAGGTAATCCGGCTTCTGGAGGAGGCCGCCGAGGCAACGCAGACCACCCTGCTGGTGGTCACCCACGACAACCGGCTCAAGGACAAATTCGACAAACAGATCATCCTATGAACCTGCTCAAGCTCAGCTGGAAGAACCTGACGAGCAAGCCGTGGTCGCTGCTGCTGAGCACCGTGCTGTTTGCACTGGGTGTGGGACTGATCTCGTTGCTGTTCCTGCTGGAAAAACAACTGCAGGAGAAATTTGAGAGCAACCTGGCCGGCATCGACCTGGTGATCGGCGCCAAGGGCAGCCCGCTCCAGATGATCCTGAGCAGTATGTACCACATCGATGCGCCGACCGGCAACATCGCCCTCCAGGATGTGCGGCCGTTCCTTAATCCCAACCACCCGCTGATCGAAACGGCCATCCCCCTGGCCCTCGGTGACAGCTACCGGACCTACCGCATCGTGGGAACGACCCACGAGATCCTCGATATGTACGGTGTGGAGATCGGGGAAGGGGAGATCTGGGCGCGTGACATGGAAGCGACGATCGGAGCGGCCGTGGCCGAAGAGCTTGGCATGCAGATCGGCGATGTCTTTGCGAGTTCGCACGGCTTCCTCGATGATGAGCAATTTGCCCACGACCACGACTTCAAAGTGGTGGGCATCCTGGCACCCTCGGGGACAGTCCTGGATCAGCTGATCCTGACGACCGTGCAGAGCTTCTGGCACGTGCACGGACATGCGGAGGAGGCTGCACCCGCGGTTGCTGAAGAACAAGACGAAGATCACGCTGAAGATGATCATGATCACGGCGATGACGAGCACGACCATGCTGAAGACGATCACAGCCACGATGAAGGGGACCACGATCACGCAGCCGAAACCGATCCGCATGCCGGCCATGATCACGGACCCATCGTGCCTTTGCTCGAGGAGGATCCGGAGGAAGAGATCACCTCGCTGCTGATCAAATTCAAGGCCCGCAACTACCAGGCGCTCAACATGCAGCGCAGCATCAACGAGAACACCGACCTGCAGGCCGTCACCCCGGCGATCGAGATCAACCGGCTGTTCAGCCTGATGGACGCCGGTGAGCAGGCGCTCCGTCTGCTGGCCGTGGTGATCATGTTCGTCTCGGGGCTGAGCATCTTCATTTCGCTGTATTCCTCACTGAAGGAGCGCAAGTATGAGCTGGCGCTGATGCGCGTTTCCGGTGCATCGCCCGGCAAGCTGTTCCTGATGATCGTACTGGAAGGGTTGCTCCTGGCTATGATCGGCTATGCGATCGGGATCGCCCTCAGCCACATCGGCATGGAGCTGGTCGCCGGCATCATGAAGTCGTCTTATCGCTACTCCTTCTCGGGATTTGAGTTCCTGCAAAAGGAGCTGTACCTCCTGGCCGGTGCGCTGGCCATTGGCTTCCTCGCTGCCGTATTGCCCGCCGTGCAGGCGTCACGGACCGATATTGCCGAGACGTTGACGGAGGGACGCTAGTCCTCCTGGATTCCATTTGGTGTGAAAGCTGACCCCCCATGGTTGCGTGTGTTGTAACTACCCGATTAAGGAGGCCTAAGGCCTCATCAGAATATGCTTGAGGAGCTGCCCTCCCGACAGCCCACGGCTTCAGCCATGGCTGAGATATCCGGGGAGAACGGGAAGCCGATTAAACGGCTTCTTTCTCAATCTACATCACCACAAGACCCACGATTAAAATCGTGGGCTATCGGTTTCT
>JAWWBX010000336.1:0-4726 GCA_033720735.1 Saprospiraceae bacterium | reverse complement strand
TCAAGTAGGTATTGACGATGAAAAAGATTGCAATCAGAACCAGCAGCGGCGTGATGCCACGCATTGCTAACCGCAAGTTTGCAGATCCCGGCATGAGTAAATGCAGTCCGGCCAGAAGTGCCGGAACAACCAGTGCAAATTCAAGATTCAGCAAAGACAGCCCGTACATGATCATTACAGCCCATGGCCAACGCCGCTCTTCGTTCATCAGCCATTTGATATAGTGGATCATGACCAATAAAAACAATGTGCACGACGTCAGGTAGTTGATACATGCCTTCCAGGCGACGACTTCAACCTGATACGGCCAAAGGATGAACAGCAATCCAGTAAACAAGAAAACCCACTCTGGTGCCTGCTGGTCGAACAGAGTAAACAACTTGCGGGCCAGCATTACCAACAAACAACCGTTGAAAATGTGGATTCCAGTAAACGTCAGGAACCAGGCGAGAGGATGAAACTCAAACAAAGAGGTCAGAAGCGTAAGCAGGATAAAGGGGACATAATACAGTCCTCTGTTGTTGAAGCAGGTGTGTGATTGCCATAGCGGTGTGTCTTGCTGACAATCGATCCAGCCCAGAAAATCAGTGACGAAGCCTGCGCCGTATAGCGGGATGAAAACAGCAACACCCACGCATGTCAGGATCATGTATGTCGTCCGTGAGGAGAGGTGTTTCAAGCGCGTCGTTTTGTGAGAATCCAGACGTCCTGCTCAGGTTTCGATGGTGTTCGACCTTCGATATGCCTGATGACTTCAAAGTGTTTTGAGAACAGATGTTTCAAATATTGTGGAGGCTGGAATGCGCTGAAAACGCGATGCCCTTCCGGCCCTGATGGCCGGACCACCAGAAGCCCCTGCCCGAATCTCGCTCTCTCCGCTGCCGTCAACTTGGGCAGGAAAGCCCGCCCGTGCGTCGTGAGAATGATGGTGCCATGCTCGCTCGTGATACGGCCCAGCTCGTCGATCCACTCTTCGTGCCTGACCTCTGACAAATGGGTGAGAATCGAAATGCCATACACAGCGTCAAAGTATTCAGTCGGATAAGGGAGTGGTGGTGAGATGTTGTTTTTCTTGAACTTGACATTTGCAATATGTGCCTGGCACCATGCGATGGACTGTCCATTATAGTCACAGGCGTGAATTTCGGCATTTGGCATGCGTGAGGGCATATGACGTACCACACGCGCCGGGCCACATCCCCAATCGAGAATCCGCCGAATGGGGCGTTGTGTATGCTCATTGTAGTGGGACCACAGCCAATCGGCCACAGCTGCTCCTCCTTCGTAATACTTGCGATGATCGAGCTGAAATGATTCGTAGATCAGATAGTCCGGAGGGAAAGATATGTCAGGATGATTGCTTTGAAATCGCTTGTTGGCCTGTGCGTTAGCAACCTTGAACCAGGTGTAACGCAGATTGTCAACCACCGGCATCAACCTGAACGCACGGAGTGTCGATGAGATCAAGCGTTTCAACACCATTCCCAACTATTGTGACGGGATCATCATTGCGTGCACGACATCATTGACCTCCGGGCTACCCACGACCACGACCCTCCCCGATGACTTGCGCGTCGACATCACCTCGATCCCGTACCAATCATCCCCGCAGGCATTGTGGAGTTTATTGTCATGCAAAACCAGTACGCCGAGTGGTGCCACCCTTATTCGTGCTCCGGCGGGTAGCGAGAGCCGGCATTGCAGTTCCAGGTAACCTCCGTCTTCGATGACCAGATCACCTCTCAGGTCGCGCTCGGCAGACCAAACGACCGTGTCAGCGATTGACACAGACGCCGAAGGATCGTAGGTACACCATTGCGGTTGCACCATGCGGCGGGCGCGGGTGCCTTCGCTGGCAATGCCGCGGTGCACGCGGCCGATCTGGCACGGGGTCAAAGCCCATTGCCATTCGTTGTAGTCCATCATGTTGTTGGACACAGCCGAATCACATGGGGGTGTATTGGTGTACGACCAGCAGTTGGAGTGCGTCGGAGTGTCATCGCAACCGTCATTCCCCCGCCACGTATGACTCAGTCCGAGCACGTGTCCGATCTCGTGATTGAGCAGCCCGACACAGCTCAGGGGTGGAGGGTTTCGTGAAAAGATCTGGGTCACCTTGATGGCGCTGCCCAGCATGATCCCGGTGCCGACCGCGCGGTAGTCCGGCCTGCCGACGCTGTCAGGATGGTGCGGCTGCAAAAAGACATTGATGACCGAGTCACCGTTGACACTGTACTTGTTGACGACCTCGCGTGATGTCCGGTTAGAATTGCGCCCGTGGATATAGTAGAACAACTCGGGATCTTCGTGAAAATAGATGCCGTCATCATCCGGGTCGTTCGGGTCTGGTGACAGCGCAAGACGGTACATCGGATCCAGAACCGGCGTGTTGTTGCCGACGGGCAGGTGCATCTGGATATTATTGGCAAGGCGCCGGTTGCACTCATTGAGTACGGCATGGATAAAGGCCCGCCCTGCATCCCGATCGAAATTGTGCAAACCGGTGCGCTCGTCCATCACATGAAAGTTGACGCGTACCAGCTGGATGTACATGTGATCCCGGTGAGCAGGGTCAGGGGCATAGTTCAGCGCATCGCGACAGGGCCGATCGCCGGGTTCACTGGCGGTTTCGGACGAGCGGACGGTGATGTGGTGTGATTGAACCAGCGATCGCTCGATCTTTCGCGAGCAGGTCGCACACGTCAAAAGAAGGATCGTCAGACAGCAGGCCCACCGCACCTCCTAGGTGTTGAGTCCGCCGCAGACACTTAGTACCTGCCCGGTGATGTATACCGAGAGGTCCGAAGCGAGGAACAGGGCAGCATTGGCGACGTCATCACCGGTACCCATCCGGTTGAGTGGCACATTCGAAACGAACATCTCACGGGTCGCGTCGTCGAGTTCGCCGGTCATGTCGGTTTCAATGAATCCGGGGGCGATGGCATTGCAGCGGATGGTCCTTGACCCCACTTCCTTGGCAATCGACTTGGTAAAACCGATGATGCCTGCCTTCGATGCAGCGTAATTCGCCTGGCCGGCATTGCCGAAGACGCCAACAACGCTGCTCATATTGATGATCGATCCGCTCCGTTGACGCAGCATCTGCCGCAGGCTGTGCTTGGTCAGATTGAAGACCGACTTGAGGTTGACCTCCATCACCTGATCCCATTGCGCCTCGTCCATCCGCAGCATCAGCGTATCGTTGGTGATGCCGGCGTTGTTGACCAGGATGTCAAGCTGCCCGTGCGCGTCGACCACCTGCCGGATCAAACCCTCCGCCTGCACAAACGAACTGGCGTCCGAATGCACGGCAATGGCTTTACCCCCTTTGGTCTCAATATCGGAAGCGATGCCCTCCGCTTTTTCACGTGATGACATGTAGGTGAAGACAACGGTCGCGCCCTGTTCGGCGAATGTCCGGACGATGGCCTCACCGATGCCCCGGGATCCACCGGTGACAACGGCCACTTTATCCTTGAGTAATTGCATAGCGATTTCTTTGCGCGCGCTAAGATAGGCAGACTTCAAAAGTCTCTCAGACTTTTGAAGTCTTAAGACTTGGCCAGTTCACCCTTCAGGTAGTCGATGACCTTGACCTCCACGGCGTCCATCCCGCGCAGTTGCGCCAGGTACCAGGAAATCCAGTCACCAAGGTGCACCAGGTAGAACGTTTGCTCGATATGTGAAGAGCCCTTCGCAAAGATTTCGATGATCGTATCCGTATAGTTGGCAATGATCTCCTTGTTGATATCGATCCGGGTCTGGTTGCGCGCAAAGTCATCGCGGCTTCTGAAGTAGATGACCGCCAGCTGGTCGTTGCGGTCGCGCCAGCCTACGAGCTCATTGTGGTTCATCTCAGGGATGACGTGATGCCAGCAGAGCATTTTGGCATTCTCGTTGATCTGTTGCCGGAACCGCACCAGAACGGGACTGAGGCGGTCAGTGCCGTAAATGACGGGAATCTTGCCATGCAGAAAACTGGCGATCCGCTCCGCCTTTTCCTTGATCTCGCTGATCTCGCCACGAAGCAGGTCAATGGCGGTTCCAACCTCCTGGAGCCGCTGCTCACTGATCATCCCCAGACGTGTCAGCAACGACAACTGGGCGATGAGGGAAAAGCCCAGGCATGCCCGCGGCGAAGGCCAGTCGTCGGGCAGTTTGATATGGTCATAGCCATGCTCGCGCGCCAGTTCGATGAGTTTGCCTCCCGAGGCGATGCAAATGATGCGGGCCCCGGACGCACGCATCTGCTCAAATGCCATCAGGGTCTCTTCGGTATTGCCCGAGTACGACGAAGCGATACACAAGGATTGCGGACCCACATACTTTGGCACATGGTACCCCTTGCCCACCAGATACGGGATAGCGCATTCGTTGCGGATGATGTTGGCCACAAAATCGGCGCCGATGCCTGACCCACCCAGTCCCGCTACGTAGACGTGGTGCACCGGTCCGGTCAGCGGATGGATCACGGCGTTCTTACCGATTTCCAGCGCCTGGATCACCTGGTCAGGAAAGCGCGCAATGAGTTGGTCCATCATGTCTGCATGTGATTTTGCGCAAAGAACGGAAGTTTTAAGCAGACCTCGCAGGCATTGTACTTTGAGCAGTGACCAGGACAGTAGTTGCGCAGTAATCGTTTGTAGACGTTTATATCAGATAAAAACGGTTCCTGTATTAAATACGCTTGATATAAATGCTTTACATAGATGATTAATACATATAT
>JAWWBX010000335.1:0-4802 GCA_033720735.1 Saprospiraceae bacterium | reverse complement strand
CGGGGCAATACCGCGCCGGACGGCCCGCAGTTCTATATCCTTGGCACCGGAAGTTTTCATGCCGTCTACACCGCCATCGACACTGTCGGCCAAACGACCGATCACCCGCTCAGCGGACCAGGCACCGGCAACCTATTCGTGGACCCGTTGCTCCTCGATACTGCCAACGCGATCGGCCCTGATGCCTGCTGGATGACCCCCGATGACGGACTCACCCTGACGATTGCCTCGCCCGCAATCAACATTGGTGATACTGCAATTGCCTTGAACCAGGACCTGCTCTTCAATCCACGCGTTTCCGGCGTCCGGATCGATATCGGCCCGTATGAACATGTGCTGCCCGATACGGTGATCTGGACAGGCACACTCGACAGCAACTGGTTCGCGCCGGCCAACTGGGCGCCGGCCCGCGTGCCTGACTCACTGCAGGTGGTACGCATACCCGGTGTGGCGGCTGCACCAAATCAACCCGTGATCGCGGGAGACACGGCGTATTGTGCGGGTATCGTTGCAGATTCGAACGCCGTCCTGCACGTGCAACAAAGCCTGCAGATCACCGGTCAGGCAGCAAACGAATGAGACGCGTCTTTCTGGTAACGATCCAACATGCCAGGCGTCAGGCCCTGGTCCGGTCCCGTCAATCGCTACCAACGCTGCGACAGGAACGCGCCAGGACGTTGACGGAAGGTGTATCTTCATGGGACGACCATACGAGACAGCTGACACGCGTGTCTTTCAGCATTGGTCAGTGGCAAAAACGGCAGGACCATGATCTACCGCGTCAAAGCAACATTCAACAACACCAAAGCCCGCGAATTCTACCGGAAACTCACCGACGGCACCATCGCACAGCAACGACCCGACGGGCCTGAAATCGTGCGTTCGATGCAGCGGGCCACGGTTGATGAGCAAGGCAATGTCCACTGGACGGAGAGGTGCTTCTGCCCTACCCCGTTGCAGCATGAACGGGCGACAGTGTACGACGACTACTTCACCGACCTGGCGGTGGAGCCGGTAGACAAGACTATTGCACTGGAAGGAGCATCGTTCATGGAAAAACTCGCACAAATGTAAACGGTGCCCACATCGCGCTCGCGTGCTTGCATTCGGTGGTTCCCGGAAAATTGACTGCGATTGATGGGGAAGCGAGCGCACTGCTGGACAGGATATCACACTGAGCCGGGCTCACCAGGCGGACATTGTCTCATGGGTTTCTTCAGCGGTTCCTCCGGGACCTCTATCTTGGTTGATGTATGCGTTCAAATAGAAACTTCCATGAAACGAGAATCACTGAATCCCCCCAACGACTGGGGTGCCACGTACCTGATGGATCAGGGGCTGGTCGTGACTGGTCACACCCGCACCTGCTACCTTTCCGGGCAGGTTGCTCTGGAAACTGACACTGAATCTCCGATGGGTGTCAGGGTAGTACACCCCGGTGATATGCGACAGCAACTCGGCCATGTCCTGAACAAAATCGATGCGCTGCTGGAGCAGGCAGGCATGGCGCGGAAGAATATCGTCTTTGTGCGGTTCTACGCCACTGACAATACCGCCTTCCTTGACAACTACGATGTGTACGCCGACTGGATTGACGCGGCCGGCATCAAACCCCCGCAAACCGACATTGGCGTCAATGAACTGGCCATACCGGGGTTGGTGATCGAAGTGGAAGTGGTCGCCGCTGACTGATGTCGGAGGAAGATTTATCCCTGGTCAGATCTGTGGTGACCGTGCAGGCAGACGCCAGCAGCAATCAAAGCGTTACATTCAGACAAACACGATACATGCATCGCGTCATCTTTTTGCCCCTGCTGATCTTCGTGCTCCTCCACTCCTGTAGGGCACAGCGCGGCGAGGACACCAATAACCAGTTGCCACAGCTTGACAGCCTGATTACTGCCGAGTTGGCCGACAAGGACATCCCAAGCCTTACGGTCGGGGTTGTCAAGGACGGTGAGGTGGTTGTGGCCAAGGGATTTGGATTTGCCGATGTGGAAGCTGGCATTCCAGCGGGAGCAGGTACGATTTACCAACTGGGCTCGGTAACAAAAATGTTCACAGGGTATTTGCTGGCCACCTTGATTCATGGGAAGCATATCTCTCTGACCGACACACTGGCACGGTTCTTTCCACCGGAAACCCGCTTTCCTCGATCACCGTCGGGTCAGAGCGTCACCGTCCGGGACATCGCCACCCACGCTGCAGAATTCCCAAGATATCCCGCCAACCTTGAGAGGATCGATCCTGACCCGATCCGGGGATACTCCAGGGAGGCGATGCTCCAGGGTATTGGAATGGTATCGATCGATACCACAGTCGGGGTGCGCTATCAATATTCAAACTTCGGCTACGGTGTCCTGGGTGTTGCCATGGAAAACCGGATGGAGGCCACCCTTGCAGACCTGATGGATGCATACATCTTCTCTCCTTACAGCATGCCACATTCTTCCCTGGAGTATCGCAGCTCATTCAGTGACAATCTTGCGGTGCCCTACCTGGAGGTCGCGCCCAACCGCAGAACTGATCCGTGGAACATGGAAGCATTGGCCGGCGCCGGGAATTTATTCAGCTGTATCAGTGATCTGAACGCATTCATGATCGCACTCCTGGAGGACAAGGAGGTCAACACAATTCAACAAACTCCCTATCTGCGCATCAATGACACCTGGAGCTACGGCCTGGGGTGTTTTATCATTGACTCCGAAAATCGTCGGACCCGGATCATCTACCATGGAGGAGATATTGATGGGTATGCCTCATCCCTGACACTCTATCCCGAGCACAAACTGGGTATCGTCCTCCTGACAAACTGGGGCGAGGGACGGGTGATCGGCGGCGTGTTTACTGCGGTCAACAATGCAATCGCTGACCACTATCTGGGTGAGCCCGACAACTAGGCACTCCACAGGACACTCCCAACAACCAGGAGAACTGAATTGGCCCGCCACGCCGTAGCACCAACCTTTTATTGAGCCACCATGGCGCACAGACTTCGCCGAATTTGGCCCTTGATTGTTGCACCAGAAATGCACATCGTGCCGGGCCCCATACATGACCGGCTCTCATTCTTTCATCTGCGGTTCATCACTCCTTGACCACCAGATTCGCGCAGTGAAATACTGATCCGTCCATCGATGGCGCCGGACGGTCAATATTGTATTTTAGCACACTACGGAGAACTACCTGACTTGACCCTGCGCGAAACGAATCAAAACAGCTTCATCAACATGAAAATGCATGCACCAATCCTGGCAGCGCTTCTTTTCGTATGCGCCTGCAGTAGTCCCCATTCTGACAATCCCTCAAACATGGACAAACAACAATACCTCGACTATTCTGACCGCGACGACCGTCTGACGGGAGGGGTCAGAATGATTCCGATTGAAACACCGTCCGGCACATTCAACGTCTGGACCAAACGCACGGGTAACAATCCGTCTATGAAAGTCCTCATCCTGCACGGCGGACCGGGTGCTTCCCACGAATTGTATGTACCCTTCGACTCTTATTTGCCCCACGCCGGCATCGAGTACTACTACTATGATCAACTGGATTCGGAGTTCAGCGACCAGCCCAATGACACCACCTTGTGGACCCTGCCTCGCTTTGTTGAGGAAGTCGAGCACGTCCGTACCGCACTCGGGCTCGATCAAAGCAATTTCTACCTGTACGGGCAGTCCTGGGGCGGGCTGCTGGCCATTGAGTATGCACTGAAGTATCAGCAACACCTCAAAGGCCTGATCATCTCCAATATGATGTCATCCGTCCCGGCGTACAACAAATACGCCAACGAGGTGCTCGGCCCGCAGATGCCCGCAGAAGTGCTTGCCGAAGTAAAAGCACTGGAGGCGAATGGAGACTACACCAATCCGCGCTACCAGGAATTGCTGTTTGAGCACTACTACACCGCACACGTGCTGCGAATGCCTATCGACAGTTGGCCGGCTCCCATCAACAGGGCTTTCTCCACCATCAACTACAATCTATATCTGTATATGCAGGGGCCAAGTGAGTTCGGGATCGTCGGTAATGCAAAACTGAGAAATTGGGACAGGAGCGGTGACTTATCCAGCATTACCGTGCCCACCCTGGTCATTGGTGCCGAGTACGACACCATGGACCCGGATCACATGGAGTGGATGGCATCGCAGGTCCGCAAAGGACGCTACCTGCATTGCCCTGATGGCAGTCACCTGGCGATGTACGACAACCAGGAGACCTACTTTACCGGAATGGTACAGTTTGTCAGGGACGTGGACTCGGGCGCATTCGATCAATAATGCCGCACTTGTTATCCGCCTGTTAAACAGCCCGGGAGTACGTGTGCAACCGGGGATTAGGGCTAGCTTCGCCAGAGGCTTAACCGGAAACGCACATCACAGGATGCAAAACGGCTGGCAAACAGGGCGCAGGAATAATCAAACGCTGGGGTTCAGGAGACCACGCATGGCGTTTACGGGCTTCTGCAGCATCGCCTTCTTTCTCTCTGTTGCCTGCATGTCGTGTAATGGGCAGAGCAGGAATGCACGTTCCGAAAACATGCAAACTACATCCGTTCCGGGGGGTAGCATCCAGCGCGGCTTTGACTCCTTGTTCTTTCTCGAGGGCCAACTCTGCGCGTGGGTACGCAATATGTTCCAGGATGCGCGTGGGCATCTTTGGTTTGGAACGAATCACGATGGGGTGATGTGGTATGATGCGGATACACTGAGATACATCGACGAGGATGACGGACTCGGCGGCGGCCGCCTGAACGGAATGGTCGAGGATGCCACAGGGAATGTGTGGTTTGCGACCTG
>JAWWBX010000334.1:0-4833 GCA_033720735.1 Saprospiraceae bacterium | reverse complement strand
TTCTGAACAACATCGTCCCGAGGAGATTTCTGTCACGCATGCGCGCTTCACTGATCCATCCCGAAGGTCGCCGCAAACGTCGCATTCACCGTGCGCTGGCCCCCGTCAAGGACGATATCTTCGCACGGATCCAGTCCGACCCCGAATCCGTCAAACAGCTCTTTCTATCGGATGAGCACCACCTTGCCTGACTCGCTGTTGAGCAATTCAAACAGGTAAGGCTGACCTGCCTGATCCCGGGCGTCGATTTGATAGAAATAGACCCCGGCAGGCACCTGCCCGCCACCATCACTCTCACCGTTCCAGATCACTTCTGACGACCCCACCGGTACGTCCGGGCTCAGCACGCGCACAGGCTTGCCGGTGACATCGGAAATCACGATGCTGAACTCCGCAGGTGGTTGATGCCCCGTGATGACGAATCTGAACCGAACCCGATCGCGGAACGGATTCGGGCTCACCTGAACGTTGGCAATACGTTGGCGTCCGAGCACTTCAAAATTGACCTCATAGAACAGGCCGGGCTGGTTGCCGCTGGCGTCGCGGGCATTGGCGCGAAACGCGTAGAAACCGTCTTCTGCAAAGGAAGGGCGCCAGGTGACGGAAGCAGTGTGGTCACCTTGTGACGGTGCGGATGGAGAGAACGTCACTTCCGGGCCGGTCAGGTCGATTTCTTCAAATTCAAAAGAAGAAGGGGTTTTGATCTCGAGGGTGAAGAGCTCCGGATCTGAGACTGGCAGAAAGCCTGCTTCATCGCTGAGCGCAACGATAATTTCAGGTTGTGCAGAGACCACATCGCCGTCGACCAGGTGCCTTCCATCGAATGTCACATCCAGGCGCGGACGTGTTTCGTCGGGCATAACGTAAAACTCGCGGAGTCCGAAATTATTGAAATGGTGAAGCTCAGGCGTCGCCTGCAACTCATTCAGGGTGACGATAAACCGATGGTTTCTGCTGTTCATGACCATCTGTTCATCGAATCGGATCGTCGCCGTCTCGCCGGGAGCCAGAGCAGGCACCACCTCGGAGGACTCGATCGTGGCGTTGTTGCGGTCCACGACAGTGTATTGCAGAGAAACGGGCTGGGAAGGAAACACAGACACATTTTCTACCACACTCATGAAGTGTAGTGAATCGCCAAACGGCAACGTATCGCTGTGGAATGCAAATCCTGCATCAGGGTTGATGACAAATTCCGCCTCACCGTCAAAATAGACCCGCCAGTAGGTAAGCTGTGGAGCCGTGCGTGCATCAGTGGGGTCGGCCGCATCCATCCGCAAACTGATGAACGGATATTTCGCGGCATCCAGCCCTGCCAGGGACCAGGACAGGTCCGTGATCCGGTCAGCGACCAGCGAGTCGGTCAAATCATGGGTCAAGGCGTAGATGCTCAGGGTCAGGGTGTCTTCATCCTCTACATTTTCGAAAGCCCATTCCACCTGATGCCAGGCTGACGCTGGCCCCACAATCGTCGAATGTGCGTTGCCCGAGGTATTGACCACC
The DNA here is from genome assembly GCA_033720735.1 of Saprospiraceae bacterium. Lineage (GTDB taxonomy): Bacteria > Bacteroidota > Bacteroidia > Chitinophagales > Saprospiraceae > B8-G4. The sequence continues at coordinate 3,330 of JAWWBX010000334.1, read as the reverse complement.
GTGAAATTGGCGTCCACATTGATCGTGGCATCGAAATCCGCGGCGACCTGCTCCCGGATCACGGCAACGTCTTTTTGGAAAAACAGGGTGTATGGGACCGAACCGTCTTCCAAAGTCCTGATGTCACTTTCCGGATAAATGCTTTCGATAAAAGAGAACAAATTGCGGCCGTACTGCACGGAGTCCATGGCCCAGTCTTCCGGAAAGTAATCCAGAAAGCCGCCTCGCTGGTACGTGTACATTACCACGTAGTGCTCCGGAGGTACGATCTCATCGAGGAAGGTGATCAGGTCATTGCGGCTTTCCGGGCTTGCAGTGCTGAACGGGAACACAGGGCGCTGGTTGCCAAAAGGATTGATTGCACCATATTGACCACCCGGCGGATTCTTGACGGTCTTGCCGGTCTTCGGGTCATAGACGGCGACAAAGATGTGCGCTTCGTAGGGCTTCCACGGGCGGTAAAAGGAGATAAAGTTGGTGTTGTCTACGAAGAACTGGAAGCGTTCGACAGAACCCGTATCGACGGCGTTTTGCACCCAGACATTCTTGATACCCGTTTCGAAGGCGAATTTCCGGTCTTCACCGACACCAATGCCGTCAAAATCATTGCGCAGATATTGGTAGTAATGGCTTTGGTTCCAGCCACGGGAGCTGCCCGGGGCATAGAGAAATGAACTGATATCCCAGATCGTCGCTGCCGGGCCACCGCCACCTTCCAGCCCTACGCGCCAATAGTAGACCGTCCCCGGGATCAGATTGACGTCGGGCCGCCATTTGACGACACCGCCCACAGGCTTGAAGATCTCCGATGCCATGACGGGGCTGTCAAACGTAGCCGTGGTATCGATTTGCAGCACGAAGGTGTTGCCCTTGGCAAAGGCATTGGTCGAACTGGCAACCAGCTCGATGTTGGTTTCGGTCACGATCGCAAACTCCGGCGGATATGTGGCGAGGGCGCGGTTGTCCAGGACAAAGACCTCGATGCCTTCCACACCGGCGCTGTTGGCTAATACATTGTTGAGTTCCGCAGCGGGATCCGGAAGCTCGGCGATCAGGTCATTCTGATCCACGGTCAGGTAAAACCGGTTGATCCCGCTTGACCGCTTGTGCATCGGAACCCTGAAAGAGATCGTGGTGCGAAAACGGTCCACAAACACCTCCTTCTCTGCCACCACAAACCGGCTGCCATCAGGAAGTTGCTGTTCGACCTGCAGCTCGACGAGGTCTGGCGCATTGACCCCGATATTGACGAGGTCGGCCGTCAGGTCGAAAGAGTCCAGATTCGTGGTGAGGATCTCTGGTGTCACCTGCACACTCTCGAAGTCCCACGTGTAATCGCGACCGGAACTTGGATAGAACCGGAGGGCGGGGTCGCCAGTGAGGGTCTGCTGTTCCACCAGGATGCGACTGGTAAAACCGGAAAACATACTCATGGGCCGCGACCCTTCATTCACCGAATGACCCAAGGTGGTGGCCTGATAGGCATTGCCGAAAAAGCCATACCATTCACCCCCCCAGTCCGCAAGAGGATTCAGAAACTGACTCCCGGAACCAGCGAGGAAAGCGATGGCTCCAGCATTGGGTTCGAGGACAAAGATCTCGCCCAGGCTACGGAAATCGCGGTGGATCTGGCCGGCCGCACAGCCCATCGCACTAAAAATGGGGTACTTGCCCTTGTTGTTCCATTCACGCGGGTTGTTGATCTGGAAGTCAAGCGTGCTGGCGGAACTATGACCGAAGAACTTGACTACACTGACACCTTCCTCGAGCAACTTGATGATCAGTTCGGAATTCGATTCGCCAGTAGGGTTCGTATTGGACTTGCTGTAGGTAGTCACCGTCCCGCCGAAGAGAGATGTTTCGATGATCCCCTCCATCCAGGCCAGGTGAGACAGGATCAAATCCTGCTGATCGCGATCTGCGCCGCCGCCGAGGTGGAGAATGTTCTTGGTCCAGGCCCGGTCTGCCAGCGTTTGCGGGAGCGATGTCACGGCATCATGTTCCTTGACCTTGTTGAGATAGATGCCAACTTCTTCGTTGTCGATGACCGGGATGCGTCCTACACCGACAAAGGGCAGCCTCTCACCAGGCAGCGTAAACAGCAGATTATCCGCTCCCGGTGTTCCAAACGTCGGCACGAAAAACCACTGGTGACAATCTGCCTCGCAATTACGGGCAAACGAATACTCGAGCCCTTTGCCCACGATCAAAACCAGTTGAGCTGCGGCCCAGTTGTCGTAAACAAACTGCGCGAAATTGCGGATCGCCTGCGGATGGCGCACAATCCCATACCCAAACTGATCATAGATCTCACGCACGTCATAGAAGCCGGTAGTATAACTTCCACCCGCCGCAGAGGCCCGATAATCAAGGTAAGCACCGATCTCATCCGAACCGGTTCGGAGCCGGCCATTCGACAGGATGATGAAGGAGGTATTGTCCTGCGACCAGTCCGTAAATGAAACCGGGGTCAGTGCATTGATCATTCTGATCCCGCTGGCCTGAGACGCCACATAAAGATCCCGCGCGTTGCCGGCCGGCAGGGCAAAGTGCAGTTGCTCGCCGACAGGTTGCGCCAGAAGACGGGTGCCGTTACTCAGGTCGTAAACGATGGCATCCTCTCCGCCATGGGAGAATGCGTCCAATTCGAAGTATTGCCGGCTATTGTTCGACGCGTGCGCAAACTGCACATACCCGGCATTGTCAAACGTGAGCTGTCGCGGATACCGCCATTTGATGTATGCCACCCTGAGTCGCCCACCGGGAATGAGATCATCGACATGCAGCGACATGGACGCTTGAATGCCGGAGGGGTCCAGAGACGTTCGTACGGTACGCATGCTGGTGCCGGGGACGACCTGCCGGTAGATGGTGTCACCTGCAAGCGTCACCGCGAGTTCGTGACCGGTGAGATTGGCGGCCACCACGCGCATTTCCAGCCGGGCACTGTCGCCCGCGGCTGCGACATCGCTGCTGATCACCTCAAATGCGTGGTTACTCAGTTCCACACCCGTAAACCCTTCGCCTGCCACGTAATGCGAGTAGGCCACCCCTGAACTAGGCTGCAGGCGCGGACCAAAGTGACTGTTGGTCAACAGGGTCAGGTCTTCATGCATGTAGCACGCCTCCGGGTCCGGAAGGTTGTTCAGGTCATTTTCGATGGGGGTGATACGCGCCCCGACACCTGCGTCTGTCACCGCCAGGAAGTAAGCCGCAGAATCTGTAAACATGCTATAATAGGGATTGAGGTGCTCGGCATCAGGATCCTCATACAGGGTGCGGTCGAAAGTTCCCCGGTTCTTGTGACCCACGAATTCGATATAATCCCCG
>JAWWBX010000333.1:0-4908 GCA_033720735.1 Saprospiraceae bacterium | reverse complement strand
TCCTCCTTGCTCACTGTGAAGCGCACAACAAACGGGATGATCACCGGTACCAGCGCCATGTACGAATAGGCGGCGATGGCAATGGGCCCGAGCAGATGTGGTGCCAGGATAATGGAGGTATAGATGGCGGTTGGGCCGTCGGCGCCGCCGATGATGCCGAGTGCGCCGGCTTCCTGCGGGGTGAATCCGATGAGAAGCGCGGCGATCAGCACGCTGAAGATGCCGATCTGCGCAGCAGCACCAAAGAACGCCAGCCGCAGGTTGCGCAGCATGGGGCCGAAGTCGGTCATCGCGCCAACACCCAGGAAGATCAAGGGCGGCAGCAGACCGGTCTTGATCAGCGAATAGTACAGGAAGTTCATGATCCCGTGTTCTTTCGCGATCTCAAGGAGTGTGAGCTTTTCGATATCAGCGACTTCACTGGCGTAGGTGACCGACATATTACCTCCCGGGAAATTGGCCAGGAGCATGCCGAAGCCGATGGGCACGAGCAGGAGTGGCTCGTAGCGCTTGCCGATACCCAAGTACAACATGAAGACGGCAATGGCCAGCATGAGGAGGATGCCAGGTTGCTCCCACAGCTCGCGCAGGGCCGTCATTTCGAAAAGGCGCTCCAGGGCTTCCATGGGTCAGATCGGGGCGAGACGGATCAGGACATCATCTTCCTCTACAGCATCGCCGTGTTTGACGACGATCTCGGCAACACGTCCCGACTCCTCTGAGGTGATTGCGTTGATCACTTTCATCGACTCGATATAGGCGACCGTGTCACCGGGACGGACCTCGTCGCCAATCTCGATGCCCCGCTCACCAGTCTCTTTGGTCAGAAAGAACTTGCCCTCGAGGGGTGCGGTGATCGGGATCATTGCGCCAGGGACTCCGTTGGCACTTATGACCTGGCTGTCCTCGGACGGCGGCTCATCGTCATCGTAGGCCACCTTGACGGCGAATTTTTCCCCGTCGACCTCGACGACAAACGAACGTGGCTTCCGCTCTTCACGCACCTCCAGCACCTCAGCCGGTTGATCGCGCTGGGCGATCCGTTCCTTCAGGTCAGATATGAACTGCTCTTTGGCCCTGCCAGACTTGAAATCCTCATACTGCGTGGGGTGCATGGCATATTCGAACAACTCTTCGTCATCTGGACCGTACGCCCAGCCCTGCTCATCCATCTTCATGGCAAACAGCTCGAGTTCGTCGGGATACAGGTCCTGTGGCACCCCTTTGTAAAACTCGCGCCCCTGCTCTTTGGCCAGTTCGATGATGTCAATGCCGAGTTTGCCGGGCAGTTGACCCGACCTCCCGAGGATCATGCCCCAGGTATTCTCATCGATCATTGTCCAGCGACCGCGCCCTTTGATCATCTGAAGGACATTCATCAGTGCGACATTCTTGACGTACTGACTGAAAGGGGTCACCAGAGGCGGGTACCCGAGCTGCGGCCAGACGTACTCGACCTCCTTGAACAACATCAGCAACAGGCGATCCTGTGAGATCTTCTCCTTGCCGCGCTTTTCAAGCCATTTGTTGATGGACTGTAGGTTTTGTTCAAGGTCGGCCATAAGACTACCCATCATCCCGCCGGGCAAACCCGGCGCGATCAGGATCGAGTTCATGAACCGGTTGCGCGGATTGATATAAAACCCGAGAAAATCGTCGATGAACTCCTGGGTCAGTTGGCGCGCATGCATATAGGCATCGATGTTGATGGCCGGCACCCTGAAGCCGGCATCGTCCAGCATGGCGTGGATGGTCAGGAGATCGGCGTGGCCGGTCCCCCAGGAGAGGGGTTCAATGCCGACGTCGATGATGTCTGCACCTGCCCGTGCTGCCTCGAGTGAGCTGGCGACAGAAAAGCCCGGCGTAGAATGGCCATGGTATTGCACCAGCATTTCCGGGTGGCGCGCCTTGATCCCCTTGACGATCCGGCCGATGGATGCGGGGCGCCCGATCCCGGCCATGTCCTTGATGCAGATCTCTTCGGCACCGAGCTCGATGTAGTCGTCTGCCAGCCTGAGGTAATATTCTACAGTATGGATCGGCGAATGGGTAATGCACAGGGCCGCCTGGGCGATCATGCCGGCTTCGCGTGCGTAGGCAAAGGAATGCTCGAGATTTTGCGGATTGTTAAGTCCGTCGAATGACCGGGCGATATCGGTGCCCTGTTGCTTTTTTACTTTGAACATGAGCCGCCGCACATCGGTGGGGCAGGGGCTCATGCGAATGCCGTTGAGCCCCCGCTCGAGCATTTGGGTCTGGATGCCGGCTCTGCGCAGCGGAGCCGTCCATGCGCGTACATTGTCATTTGGATTTTCACCCATCAGCAGGTTGATCTGCTCGAAACCGCCACCGTTGGTCTCGACGCGGCTGAAGCAGCCCATTTCGATGATCGGCTCCGCCACTTTGACTAGCTGATCCTTGCGGGGCATATACTTGCCCGACGACTGCCACATATCGCGGTAAACGAGACAAAGTTTGATATCCCTGGTCATGATTCGATACGTTCAACCCTGGCCACGCGCCCGGAGCCTTCGGTCATCAATTGAGTTGCGATCGTGATCGCTGCCAGTTTGCGTCGCGAGATCGTTCGAGCCTCTTCCTTTGTACGTACGGACGGGGACCGCGTCTCAGGCCGCGACTGTACGCGATTGAGACTGTAAATGAGCATCCTGCCGGTCAGTACGACAATCGTCAATACCGAGAACACCGTGATCATTCCGATCATCAGCAAGGCAAGTCCGTCCTGGATCGTTTCGCTCATAGACAGCTTATGAAGTTAAGAAATTCTCTTCCGCGCATGTCAAACTGGATGACAGGCGCGTTTGCATCACGGGACTTTCCGGCACCGGCAAATACCGTTCCGGCCTGAACAAGACTGGTGCCTGTGTGCCCTCGCCGGCAGCGACCGCAGATTGCGGAATGCAGATCTGCCGGCTTTCCTGAGGAGGATAACCTGTTATTTTTGCGCAGATTTCGAGACATGCAACGGGACATTCACGTATACAAGTTTGGTGGGGCCTCGGTCAGGGATGCCGAGGCGGTCCGCAACGTGGGACGGATCGTCCAGGAATTCGGCGCATCGCCGGCAGTGATCGTGGTGTCTGCGATGGGCAAGATGACCAATGCGCTGGAGCGGCTGGCGGAGGCATATTTCGAACGATCGGAGCAAACGTCCGGACTCTTCGAGGAGATCAGGAACTACCACTGGGAGGTTGCCGGTGCTTTATTCCCTGCCGATCACGAGGTCTTTACCCTGCTCAACGATCACTTCGTCGAGATCGAGTGGGTGCTTGAGGACGAGCCGGATGCCAATTTTGACTACGTGTACGACCAGATCGTGTCGGTTGGTGAGCTGCTGGCCACCCGGATCGTCCATGCCCTGCTCGTGGATCAAGGTGTCAACGCAGCGTGGCTCGACGCGCGTGATGTGATCAAGACCGACAACACCTATCGCGAGGCGCGTGTCAACTGGCAGAGCACCCAGCAGCGGGTGGATCAGGTGATCAGGCCCATGCTGGCAGAAGGTGGTTTCATTCTGACCCAGGGCTTTATCGGTTGTACCAGTGAGAATTTCAGCATCACCCTGGGCCGGGAGGGATCCGACTATTCCGCGGGTATTCTGGCCTATTGTCTGGATGCGGTGGCACTGACGATCTGGAAAGACGTCCCTGGCGTTCTGACGGCCGACCCGAAAGCATTCGACAATGTGCAGCTCATCGAACGACTGACCTACCGCGAGGCCGTGGAGATGACCTATTATGGTGCCAAGGTGATCCATCCGAAGACGATCAAACCACTGCAGAACAAGCAGATCCCGTTGTACGTCCGCTCCTTTGTAGAGCCGGGCAATAGCGGTACCTGGATCGGAACGGACCTGGAGGCTGCTCTGCCCCCGGTGATCGTACACGACAGGCACCAGGCACTGGTCCACATTTCGGTCAAGGATTATTCCTTTGTGGCCGAGCATCACCTCAGTGAGTTGTTTGCGCTGTTTGCCCGTTGCCGGATCAAGATCAACCTGATGCGCAACACGGCCATCAGCTTTACGGTGTGTTGTTCATATCATGCTGACCGTATTGCTGCATTCAAGGAAGCGATTCCGGACAACTTCAATGTGGTGGTAGATACCGGCCTTTCGCTGTACACGATCCGGCATGCTACGCCTGCGGCGATCGACGCCTTGATGGAGGACAAAGTCATTGTTCTGGAAGAGCGTTTCAAGGATACGGTGCAGTTTGCCGTGAGGGACCTGGTCGTTGCCAGGCCCAGGTAGGCGCTGGCGATGATGGCAGGTGGTCAGAGTATATCGTAGATATACGATGACATTACGAATTTCTGTAATGTGATTAAGCCATATTCAATACGTTTTTTCCTCATCATCCACACCAAACCTGAGTGCCGTACCTGATCACCAAGTCGCCTGTGCACGATCATCCCGCCCACTCTATCGAATCATCTGCCCATTCCTTACCTTTGCGATTCTTTTTTAGGATCAGCACAAATCAATCGCAATGAACGGAAGCAAGATCACGATACACCAAGGAGCACTGCAGGTACCCGACAACCCCGTCATCCCCTTTATCGAAGGCGATGGTATCGGCCCGGACATCTGGACAGCGGCGGTGCGCGTCTTTGACGCCGCAGTAGAAAAAGCCTTTGGTGGCAGCCGCAAGATCGCCTGGCACGAAGTGCTGGCCGGTCAGAAGGCGATGGACAATGCCGGTGAGTGGTTACCTCAAAAGACACTCGACGATATCGCCGAATATAAAGTGGCCATCAAAGGGCCTCTGACAACCCCGGTGGGTGGCGGGATCCGCTCGCTCAATGTCGCCTTGCGACAGAAACTCGATCTCTATGCGTGTGTGCGGCCTGTGCGCTGGTATCAGGGAGTGCCGTCTCCGGTGAAGG
>JAWWBX010000332.1:0-4950 GCA_033720735.1 Saprospiraceae bacterium | reverse complement strand
GTAACTCAGCTCTTCGCAGGTCGACACGACCGGGATGCCCTGGCGCACCACGGAGAGCAACAGGGGCGTGATGCGCTGCATGTCCGAAACAGTCGTGATGACCGCAATGTCGGGCCGGACCGATGCCACGACCTCTTCCAGCGATGGCCTGATCAGCATGCCGGCATGGTCTGTACCCGTGACTTGCGCCACCTCTTTGCCCACCAGGTCGGGATGGTTGTCAACGGCCGCAACCAGTTGGCAGGAACTGCGATCAGCAGCCATCTTGATCATTTTCACGCCGAGGGGACCAAGGCCGATCTGGACGAATCGATGTATTGTCATATTCTCTTTTTAGGGAGCGCAAGTTACTAAACGGCGGCGTGCTGCTCCCCTGATCCAGGTCAACCCGGTTGGGTTGCCAGGTCACCTACCAGACCAACGCATTCAGCCTGAGCAGGTCGAACAAGCGCTGGTTGTCCGGCGCGTAGAAGGCTAAATGCGATGTGCGATAGATCGCCCAGTTGATCCACCAGTGCGCCGAGAAACCTATTGTGGTCTGGCGGGCTGCGTCTCACCAGTCAAGGTCCGGGACATCGAGCAGTTTAAACAATATTTGGTTGTACGGAGCAAAAAAGGCTTCCAGTCGCTCCCGATCGGTATCCGATATCGGCGCTCCAAGGTGCTTTCCGGCAGCTTCACGACCCAGTTGCATGGCAGCTACGCCTTCTCTTTCGGCACCGACAAACGAAAGGAGGTCCGCCAACCGCTCCGGGTTGTTGAGGTCTGCTGTCGTCATGACGTAAAACCGGTCTCGCGGAAACACCTCAAACCATTGTATCAGATGGTAGTAATAGAGACCGTAGCTGATCAGGTTGTCAGGCACATCCAGGCCTAGCGACTGATAGAACGACAATCTGTCACCGTGTTGTGCGGAAGCTTGCCGGGCGCGCTCAAGCACAGGCAGGCACGTTTGCTGGAAGGACAGGGGCCACTGCCGGTTCCGCACCCACATGTTATAAGCGGAATAGGCGCGATGCACCGGGTTTCGGAGGACGACAATCAAACGCACATCGGGCAAGATGCGCGCAACTCTTCGTGCGATTGCACCGTCAACGACATACCCTGGCGAGGCTTCAAAAAGGATTTTTGCCCGTGGCGGTGACCAAAAGCGGCGGAGATACCTGGCGCGTACCCTTTCGGGTGACCATTGGTCGTACTCGGGTCTCCATCGAAACTTGAAAAACTGGGTCTCCTTCGGATAGGACAACTGGATGTCAGGCACTTCGTGGAGCCGCGCCGAGAGCCACGACGTCCCTGCCTTCTGGATGCCAATGATCATGAAGTCGATCCGTCGCCGGCGATTCTCGCTCCAATAGAGCGCCCTGTTGATCAACGATCCGAGTCGTCCGGGTGCCACGCAGGCAAGATATGAAACCATCAACGCTCCGATATGCCCGGGGACAGGTGTCATCCGTTGTTCGTGCACGATGACTGACGATTCCGTGCAAAACATCGTTTATTTATTAAATGCCCGCGCTGCGATTACAACAGTATGCCTGGACATTGATCGTCTCTATGGCGAGCAATCTTACCCTGCTCCCCGCCCAGCAACTCTGCCGGGGGAGCCTGGGTGAAAATATCTTCACGCAAGGTGATTTTGGCAAGGGCATTGCCGTACTGGTCGAGAACGACCCGGGCATCGCCCCGGGATACCGCTATACAACGTGGACGCCCGTTAGCGACGGCTTCTACACGATCACCAACAATACCGGCAGATGGTACCGCATCTGGCCGACCTGGCTGCTCATCGGGGACAACAGCAACGACCGTACCGGATATATGATGATCATCAATGCCAGCTATCAGCCCGGGATCTTTTACGAACAGACCGTCTCCGGTATCTGCGAGAACACGACCTATGAGTTCTCCGCTGATGTCATCAATCTCATCCAGCGGCACGTACCAGACCACATCCGCCCGAACGTCAGTTTTCTGATCGACGGCGTCGAATACTACAATACCGGATTCATCCCGCAGGACGAGCAATGGAAGCAGGTGGGCTTCACCTTCACCAGTGCTGCCGGCCAGACAGCGGTGCGCCTCACCCTCCGCAACAACGCACCGGGCGGGCGCGGCAATGACCTTGCCCTGGACAACATTTCCTTTCGGGCCTGCGGTCCTTATGCATCCATCAAAACAGCCTATCCGAACGTGGTCTGTGAGCAATCAGACTTCCCTGTCTTGAATGCCGACATCTGGGACAGCAATCCACGTGCGTTGCAATGGCAGATCAGCAGCGACCACGGCCAGACGTGGCAGGATTTGCGCGGGGCCAATTCCTTGCGACTCAGGATTCCCAAACAAGCACCGGGCACGTATTTGGTGCGCTATGTGCACGCGGCATCGAAAGCCAATCTCAATTCGGAAAAATGCCGCCTCAACTCGGAAGTTTTTGATCTCGTAGTGAAACCCTCCGTGATCCGGCGCAAAGCCAGTATCCGGGCGGGAGAATCCTACGATTTTGCAGGTCGGATCATCCGGACCAGCGGAACCTATCGCCATGTCTTCCCTTCGGCCGGCGGATCCTGTGACAGCACGGTGATCCTCACTCTGACCGTCGCAGCAGATGCCATGCGTCCCAACTATACGATCAGACCTCCCTCCTGTCACAACGTCAGGGATGGCGCAGTCCGTCAGAACGGGATCAGCGGCGGCCTTCCTCCTTATTCCTACAAATGGAGTCATGGTGGCAAACGGGCATCTGCAACTGAGCTCGGACCCGGCACCTATGTCGTCACCATCACCGATGCGGATGGCAATACAATCACGCGGTCCTTTGAACTCACCGCCCCCGAACCGTTGTCCTCGCAAATCACCATGAATGCCAACAACAAGCCCACCATCAATGTCAGGGGTGGCCTGCCACCCTATCGGTATGCCTGGTCGAACGGCGAAACCACGGCGACCGCCCTCAGGCTGGACCCGGGACGGCAGCAAGTGATCGTCACTGATGCCAACAACTGCACTCTGCGCAAGCACGTGGATGTCAAGTACATCGCGCAGACGACCCTGATCCCTGAACTGACCGTTGATGCCCTCCGCAGCGGCGCCGCCATCCGCATGGAGCGCGTACAATTTGACGCCGACAGCAGCCGTATCACACCGGAATCTATTCCCACCTTACGCGAATTACAGCACTTCCTCGAAGACAACCCCTCGGTGATGGTGGAGATCGGCGGCCATACCAACGGGTTGCCCGAGCATGATTACTGCGACCGGCTGAGCACAGCACGGGCTAAAGCCATCGCTGACTGGATCATCGCGCGGGGGATCGAAGCCGGACGTATCACCTACAAAGGCTATGGCAAGCGCCAACCCATCGCCACCAATGCCACCCCCGAAGGGCGCCGGCAAAACCAGCGGGTGGAAGTGAGAATGGTGCAGCAGTAAACATGGTGACTTTCGAAGTCTTGAGACTCCGAAAGTCTGAAAGAAACGTAAATTTGCGCCCGCCGGAGGAGTGGCAGAGCGGTTGAATGCACCGGTCTTGAAAACCGGCATACGGGTGACCGTATCGGGGGTTCGAATCCCTCCTCCTCCGCCTTCGCCCGACAATGCTCCAGCGTTGTCGGGCTTTTTTATTGCATAAAAGTCGGGCTTCGGCGGACAAGTCCGCAAGCTTCAATCGGTCATCGCGAGATGGACTTTTGTATTCCTGGAGCCGTGTGCTTGCGCACCGGGCAAATGGAATGCGAAGGCCTCACTCCGAAGGAGACAAGCTCGGAGATATTTGCGTGTCCCCATCGGATCGCCGAAAGGCAATCCCTCCTCCTTCGCCCGACAATGCTCCAGCGTTGTCGGGCTTTTTTATTGCATACAAGTCGGGCTTCGGCGGACAAGTCCGCCAGCATCAATCGGTCATCGCGAGATGGACTTTTGTATTAAAGAATCCGTGTGCTTGCACCCAGGGCGAATGGAATGCGAAGGCCCAACTCCGAAGGAGACAGGCCCCCAGACCCGCCGTTTACCGAAATCTCAGTCAGGACACTTAACTTCACGAATGGGTTGACCAGCAACCCGATGTTCACTCCAAATATTGCGTTATGGCCAACGCCGACACACCTTCCGCGCAGCCTACCCTGATCTTTATCCCGGACATCACCGGATTTACCGAGTTTGTGCACAACACCGAGATCTCGCACAGCCAGCACATCATCGAGGAATTGCTCGAGGAGATCATCGACGCCAACGAGATCGGCCTGCAGATCTCGGAGATCGAAGGTGACGCGATCCTGTTTTACCTTTCGGGCACGGCGCCAACTGCTGCCGAGCTTTTGGCACAGATCCAGCGCATGTACGTGCGCTTCCACGGTCACCTGAAGAAATACGAGACACGCCGTATCTGCCAGTGCGGCGCCTGCAGTGTAGCGCACAACCTGAAGCTCAAGTTCGTACTCCACCATGGCCCTCTCGCCGAAAAGCACGTGAAGCAATACACCAAGCTGTTTGGCAAAGACCTGATCGTAGCGCATCGCCTGCTCAAGAACAGCATCGATCAAAAGGAGTACGCCCTGTTTTCACATGATCTGCTCCATGCCTGCTCGGCATGGGTCGACCTCAAACAAGCCGCCTGGGAAGCCCCGCGGGAGGGTGAGGAAACGTACGACGCCGGGCGGGTGCAATACTGCTATCTCGGACTGGAACCGCTGGCAGCACACGTCCCCGAACCCCGGATCGAGGACTACGGCATCAAGGGCGCGAATGCCAAGATGATGGAAATCGAACGCGGCATCAATGCGTCGCTGGAGGTGGTGTTTGACGTGGTGTCCGATGTCAGTTTCCGGCATCACTGGATCCCCGGCATCAAGGACAGCGACAAGCTGACAGGCAAGATCGTGCGCGAAGGCAGCACCCATCGTTGCCTGGTCACCGACACGGAGAAGGATCCGTTCTTCTATTCACACAGCT
>JAWWBX010000331.1:0-4963 GCA_033720735.1 Saprospiraceae bacterium | reverse complement strand
TCTTTGCTCTTGCAGAGACTTGGGTTTCTCCTTGATGTAGAAATCAATGGTGGCACCCACCGGCGGATTGTTCGCCGTGTAGAAGTTCGCCCCCTGAAAGCCCACGCCGGGGAAACCGAACGGATGTGCTTCCACATACATACGGGCATCGGAGACGGGGAACAGGGTTGCTTCTGCATTGATCGCGGCATGATCAAAATGCCTGAGTGCGGCATAATCATCCAGGATGTAAACGCCGCGTCCGAAGGTGGAGACCACGAGGTCGTCCTCGTCGCGCTGCAGGTCGAGGTCCATAACCAGGGCAGGAGGGATTCCCGCCGAAAGTTTCACCCATGACTGTTCCGCAGTGTTGGAAACGTACACGCCGGATTGTGTTCCGACAAAGAGCAGATGCGGATCAACGTGGTCCTCTGCGATGGTGAATGTGCATCCGTCTCCGGGCAGATCGGCATTGATCAGCGCCCAGGTGGCTCCGCCGTCCACGGTCTTGTACAGGTAAGGGGCATATTCTCCACCGAGGAAATTGCTGCAAGCCGCGTACGCAACGTTGACATCGTGATGAGAGGCGGCGATCTGGCGCACGTTGGCGTACTCCGGCAGCCCTGCCACCCGCGACCGGTGCCAATTGTCTCCGCCATCCGTGGTGTAGTGGATCAACCCGTCTCCGGACCCGGCATAAAGCACATTCTCGTCCAGTGGCGACTCAGCGATGGTCAGGATCTGCGCCATGCTGCTCTTGGTCGCGTATTCGTCGATACTCCAGCTTCTGTCCATGATGCGCATCATCTGTTGCGGCACCCCCCGCGTCAGGTCTGGCGAGATCTCCCGCCAGTTGCTGCCCTGGTCATCAGAGCGCAGAAGCAGGTTGCCCCCGAAATACAGGCGATGGTTGTCATGCCGACTGAGCAGAAGCGCTGCATCCCAATCAAAGCGATACGCGGTATCACCCTGTTCGTAGGGTTTGATGTACAGTCGTTCGCCGCTCTTGCGGTTGTAGCGGACCAGGCCGCCGAATTGTGATTGAGAATACAGGATGTCGGTGTCCTTCCAGTCTACCTGCGTTTCGAACCCGTCGCCAGGCCAGGTGAAAAACCAGTCCCGGTTGGCAATGCCACTTGAGTTGATGGTTTGCGAGGGACCGCCCAGGCTGTTATTGTCCTGGGTCCCCACGTACACATAGTAAAAGGGCTTGCGGTTGTCAGCCGTCACCTTGTAGATCTCCGTGATCGGTATGTTGTCATGAAACGCCCAGGTCGCACCAGCATCATGCGTCTCATACACCCCGCCATCGCATCCGGAAAGCATGTGGGCCGTGTTCGACGGGTCGATCCACAACACGTGCTCGTCGACGTGCTTGTATTTGGTGCCGAGATTTGAGAACGACTTGCCGCCGTTGCGCGAGACCTGCATGAAGATGTCCATCGCGTAGATCAGATCGACGTCTTCAGGATCGCAAAAGATCTTCTGCATGTAGAAGGGATACGCGGTGACGTAGCTGCTTTGTTTGCTCCAGCTGGCGCCACGGTCGGTGCTTTTATAGAATCCTTTGTCCGAACCTTTCTTCGCATCTACTACGGCGTACAGGACGTCGGGATCTGCCGGGGAAATATCCATGCCGATGCGGCCCACATCTTCGGTCGGCAGACCGCCTCCGAGTTTGGTCCAGGTATCGCCGCCATCCACTGTTTTGTGAATACCGCTCTCAGGTCCGCCGTAGACACCGGTGAAAAGGTTCTTCTGACGCTGGTGTGCCACGGCGTAGACCACATCCGGATCGCGGGGATCCATGTGCACTTCCCAGCAACCGGTATGCTCGCTGATGAACAGGACATTTTCCCAGGACTCACCGCCGTCGGTCGTGCGAAATACACCGACATCACCACCGCTGCTGCGATGTGGGCCATACGCCGCGACAAAGACAACGTCAGGATTTTCGGGATGGATGACAATGCCCCCGATGTGTTCTGATGCTTTCAATCCCTTGTTCGACCACGACTTGCCGCCATCGGTACTCTTGTAGATGCCATCGCCGGGGATCACGTTGCTCTGGGCATTGTTCTCACCCGTGCCCACCCACACCACATGCGCGTTGGTGGGATCGATCGTGACGGCACCGATAGAATAGGATTTTTGCCCGTCGAAGACCGGTCTGTAGGTAGTGCCACAATTGCTGGTCTTCCACAGTGACCCGTGGCCGGATGCGACGTAGTATTCACAGGTGTTCTCAGGGTTGACTGCCAGATCAACGATGCGTCCGCCAGTAATGGCCGGGCCGATGCTTCGAAAACTTAATCCCGCCAGGCCGGCGTGCTTAAGGCGGAGTGTGTCCGTATCTGCATCCTGTGTAAATGTGGTCCCTGGTGCCAGGAACATGAGCGTGGTGAGGAGTGTGAGAAAGGTGCGCTGCATCGTTCGTTTGATTAATGCTGCCGGAAGTTAGACATAATGAGAGGGAGCAGCAGTATTCCCGGGTATATATTGGATATGGGCGGGACTACAGGTGACCCAGCCGAGCGTGCTCTACGCTACCCGGCGTGCCGTGTAGATCCGCGTCTTCGCCGCCTTGCCGCGCAAATGCGCCTCGCCCAGTTCCTCAAAGTGCAGGTCGACCCCTACGGGCTTGAGGATCCGCATCAGGTCTTCAGAGATCACCAGCGGCTCCCGGAGATCGCGGCACAGGTTCTGGATCCGGGATGTGGTATTCATCACGTCGCCGCTGAAGACAATCTCCTTCTTGATCTTGCCGATCTCACCGATCGTCGCTTTGCCGAAGTGAATACCGGCCTTGAAAGTCGGAGCAATTCCGTATTTCCGTTGATAGCGCGGGGTCAGCGCCTCGATCCTGGTCGTTATATCGTGGAAGCAGCGCACGCACCTCCCGTTGAACAACCCGCGATCGACGGTCCAGGTGACCACGATCTCATCTCCGACGTATTCCACGATCTCGCCGTCATTCTGCAGGATATCATTCGTGATATCCCGGAAAAAGTCGTTCATAAAATGAAAGAACCGGATATGACCGAGCTTCTCGGCGATCGCCGTTGAGTCATTGAGGTCCAGGAACATGAAGATCCGTTGCTCTTCCTTTGGTTTGAAATACTTGCCGGTGACAAACTGCCAGAGTTCGCCCGCTCCAAACTTGGAATTGAGCTGAATGATAAAGAGCGTGAGGAAGAGCAGGAGGAGAAATGGCAGCAAGGGGTGCCAGAATGCCATGCTGGTCAAAAATTCGATCACCCGATCACGCACCAACGGGTCGGAAATGGGCCGCTGCAGACTGAGGGCATTGTACAGTGCGGAGGTAAGTACGTTGAGGACGACCAGGAGTGCGGAGTACGTGAGCATCTTGATACCAATGACATGGGTAAAACGGCGGTTCTCGAGCCGGTCCTGGAGATAGAACAACTCGACCAGGCTAAACAGCACACCGCCAATGAAGGCCCATGCCAGGGCCGCGACCAACGAGGTCCTGAAATCGTATTCCGCCATGGCTGCGGTATCCTGAACACCAGGGTAGTTGGCCAGGAACAGATACTCGTAAACGGCTGTAAAGAAACCGGTGATGATCCAGATCCCGATGATCAGAAGACTGGTCCGCAGTCTTCTCCTGATGAGGATGGACTGAATGTTGTTTGTCGTGAGTGCCATAGTCTGGAACATAGTCAGTTAGCGATACAACGTTTGAGATGACTGTATTGCGTTCATTCTGAGGTCTTTGTTGCATAACGCGCGTATGTCGGCATCAGAGATGTTAATATTCGCGATGATCGGGGTCGAGGATAAAGAAGAGCGCCATCCATAGCAGTTGCAACCCCATTAGCTGCCGCCGGATTTGTATGGCGGTATGTATGAATTAGCCGGGCTCGACGTAAAACCATGCAACCAGGCGCCGGTTGGTCAGTGTGGAGACAACCTTGAATCCCCGGGCGGTAGCTAATCCAGAACGACAAATGTCCGGACCGCGGTTCCCTGTGACCATTCCACAACCATCCAGTAAAGACCGGGTGCAAAATGAGCCACATCGACACGATCGTTGGGATATAGCACACCCGCCTGTCTGACCGACCCGTCGATCGAGACGATGCGATAACCCACCGGGGCCACCAACCCGACGAGCTCAAACTGCTCCCGGACCGCGGTCGGCACGATTTTGAGATCTGCGTCCACCACAGCCACTGTCGACGAGGTGCCGTTGCACAGATCCCGGACCTCTTGCCCGGAGTTACAACCCGCGAGGTTGTCAGCAATGGCGTGGCTGCCCTCGCCATTCAGATAGGCGCAGATACTGGCCACGTGACAGACCGACAGTGTATCATTGTTCTCAATCCGGAGGTGATCAATGGTCTGATGGTCGATCTGCGCGATCCCGTGCAGATCGAGCAGGTGATGATTGAAGCGAATCGTGATATCGCCACCGATGACGGATACATTCTGGAGCATGTCCACATCTTCGAGCAGGGTCCAGGTCATCGAAAAATCACCGCCAATAAACATCAGGTCATCCAGTCCGCTGGCGTCCGAGAGGACAGAGCTGCCGATCAGGGTAAAATCACCGCCGATCGAAGTGATATTCCATTCCTCATCGATCGCAGTCAGAGAGGTATTGGCGCCGATGTATACCCCTCCCGGCACCTGTGTCAGGCCGCTCAACCCGTTGAGATCAGAGCATTTCAGGAAACGCAGCTCCAGGAATCCACCGATCTCCTCCAGCGCGTTGAGAAAATCGAGGCTGGATAAATTTCGGCACTCGTTCAGTTTCAAATGTCCGCCGATCGCTGACAACTGGTCAAGCGCAGGAAGATCAACAAGAGCATCCAGATATTGCAAGGTCATGGAGCCGCTGAGTGTCGATAGTCCCGAGATATCTAGTTCAGTCAGGATCGGCATAAATCCGACGGTCACTTTTCCCCGCACTTCAGACAACAATGGTAATACCACCGAGCGGACCGAATCATTGCTCAGG
>JAWWBX010000330.1:0-4974 GCA_033720735.1 Saprospiraceae bacterium | reverse complement strand
TGGGTGACCGTACCCCGAAATGCTTCCTGACCGCGCCAACGCGGAAAGTTGGGACGCTGGTTAACGCCCGTCGCAATGACCACGCGCTCTGCGATGCGCTGTCCCCGATTCGTCACGAGTTCCCAGCCGCCATCTTCGTGGCGACGGACGGACGTCACCTCGGTATCAAACTCGGGCTGGATGGAAAAATGGCGCGCATACTCCTCGAAATAGGCGACGAGCTGGTCCCGTGACACATAGGTAGGATAGTCGGCAGGAAACTCCAGGTGCGGCAGATGGGACAAGCGTTTGACCGTATGCAGGTGCAGGCGGTCATAGTGATGATTCCAGCGGTCGGCAACGTGACCGGTTTTTTCGATGATGTGGTAGTCCAGGCCAGCGTGCCGCAGTCGCCCGGCAACCGCCAGTCCGGCAGGTCCGGCTCCAACGATCACCACCTGGTCATGTCCATCTCGTCCCATGCCTGCAAGATAATTCCAGAATAGCAGATGTGGCGTTGTACATCACGTGGCACGCCTCAATCGCTCAACAACGCGGTGACAGCCCACTTCCTGACTGCCCGGGTCAATAATTCAGCTGTGCGTGGCAAGGCTTCCTCATTCGGCAGTCCAGCTGCTGTGATCTGAAAAGCCGCCTGCAGGCCCAGTCCCGTGATCTGCACGTCAGTCAATGCCACGCCCCCGCAAAACGCCACTACCGGTTTTTCATATGTCTTCGCCCGCTGACAAATCCCCCGGATCAGTTTACCCTGCAGTGTCTGGGCATCAAGTCTTCCCTCGCCGGTGATCACCAGATCACAAGCCCCAAGAAGCGCATCAAACCCGATCAGATCCATCATGGTAGGGGTGCCAGGACAGAGGTCCGCCTGCAGAAACGCGATTGCACCGGCCCCCAGTCCTCCGGCAGCGCCACCGCCTGGTACCACGGCCAGTTCGAGGCCCAATTGGGACTCAATCACGCTGGCCAGGTGCTGCAAGCCGGTATCCAGGTGTTGTTGCTCCGCCCGGGTCGCGCCTTTCTGCCGGCCATACACCCAGGCCGCGCCGTTTTCACCGTACAGGATATTCTCGACGTCGCAGAGAACTTTCACCTCGCAATCACCAGTGATTGCATTTGCAGGTGCTGCGACCCTGGCTATCTGGCTCAGATTGCGGCCCGTCGGCTGCAACAGGTTGCCCTGTGCGTCCAGAAAGCGCCAGCCCAGTGCGCAGGCCATGCCAGTCCCGCCGTCGTTTGTCGCACTTCCACCGATCCCCAGCCAGATCCGGCGAACGCCTCCCCCGGCGGCATGTGCGATCATTTGTCCGAGCCCATACGTGGAAGTATCCATCGGGTTGCGTTCACCTTCAGCGAGCAGCTGCAATCCCGAAGTGGTCGCCATATCCATGAATGCCGTCGTCGCATCACGAGAAACAAAGTAGTGCGCTTCGATAGGGCGACCCAGCGGATCCGTGGCTTCCACGTTCACCCGGTCACCGCCCAGATGCCAGGCCAGGACCTCACCAGTGCCCTCTCCCCCATCCGCCATCGGGCACAAGGTGATGATCAGGTCATCGGAAGCCTCGGCGAGACCGGCTCGCAGGGCACGACAGGCATCCATCGCGGGCAATGCGTCTTTAAACGTGTCGCAGGCGATGAGAATCTTGCGGGCGTGATCAGCTTGCAAGGGCCTGGAGTACGCGCTCTGGTGTAAACGGAAGGTGCCGCAGATGCTTGCCGGTCAATGCCAGGAAGGCATTGGCAACGGCCGCCGCGACAAGCGGTGTGCCGGTTTCACCGACGCCTTGTGGTGGCTCGGTGGATGCAATGATCGCAACTTCAATGGACTCCGGCGTATCTTCAATCCGCAGCAGCTGGTAGTCGTCAAAATTGCTCTGGACCACAGCACCATTGACAATGGTGATCTGCTCTTTGAAAGCACTGCTCATTCCCATGATAATTCCGCCTTCCACCTGGGCTTTGACATTATCAGGGTGGATCACGACACCGGCATCCAGGGCAACCCAAACACGATGTACCCGAATCCTTCCGGTGTCCCGATCGACCGAGATCTCGCAGACTCCGGTACTTAATGTGCCGCTGCGTTCCAGAAATGCGACCCCTTTGGCGCGACCTTCTGCCGGCGGTGCCGGCCAATCGGAGATCTCAGCGGCTTTTTCCAGGGTCGCCAGCGCCCGCGGGGATGTGGCCATCAGCGTGCGCCGGTAATCCACCGGGTCAATATTGTGCTTGCGGGCAATCTGGTCGATCATGCTCTCGATCGCAAATTTGTTCGGGCCGTGCCCCACCGCTCTCCAATGTTTGAGACGGATGCCGTGCGACACCGTTCTGATCTCTGCGTGCTGATTTGGAATGTCATAGAACGCGTTCCTGATCCCGCTTGCCACCAGCCGGTCTCCATCGCCGACTACAAGGTGTTGCAACCCCATCAGGTTGCCCCGGCCGTCGACACTCGCTGTGAGACGTTGCAATGACATCGGACGGTAGGCTCCGTAGGTGACGTCATCTTGGCGGGTCCAAATCAACTTCACCGGTCGTCCCGGGACCTGCCTGGCCAGGATCGCACATTCGACAACAAAGTCCGTCATGGACCGGCGACCCAGCCCTCCCCCGAGGTACATCAGGTTGATCTTGACATTTTCCGGAGGCAAGTCCAGTGCCTGGGGTATCCCCAGTTTCAGAGCACCCTGCTGACTGCCCACCCAGGCTTCGGCGTGCATCCCGTCTTCAGACACTTTAACGACAGCGTTGAGCGGCTCCATCTGGGCATGGTAGACGTAGTCGTTCAGGTAATCCGCGGAATGCGAGGTGTACTGACGCTGCGCGCGTTTGACATCACCTTCGGATACGATGACGCTCCCCGATTCTCCGGTGCCGGCAAGACGGGCATACTCTTCGTAGGCCTCCTGCGAATCAAAGCCCGTAGCCTCCGCGTCGCTCCAAGAGATGTCCAATTGGTCTCTTGCTGCCAGCGCCTGCTCAAGCCGTTCAGCGATCACGCCAATTGCGTAATCCAGGCTCACGACCTGCACGACCCCATCCAGGAGCAGAATATCCGCTTCGTTTCTCAGTGTGGGCCTGGCTCCGTGCACGCGGCCACGCTCATATACGCCGTACAGCATGTTGTCCAGCCGCACATCGACCGCAAAACGGGCGGAGCCATCCACTTTGGACGGAATATCAGTCCGGGGCTGATCTTTGCCGATCAACCTGAAACTATTCGGGTCCTTCAGTTCACTCTCGGGGATCTCGGGGATGCTTTCGGGTATCTGCAAAAACGGGACGATCTCGCCGTAGCCAATACGGCGGTCACTTGCCCGGTGTACGACAAAGCCTGGTTCGGTAGCAAGCTCCGAAACGGGCACCTGCCAATGCGTCGCCACGCTTTCCAGCAGGATCAAGCGCGCCTGCGCCCCTGCCTGCCGCATCACCGGATAGTAGGATTTGGTCACCCGGCTCCCGGCCGACAGCATGCGTTTGTCTCCGCCCCATCCGCCGGAACCGTAGATCGACGGCTCCTGCGCCGAGAATTCGACACGCACCTTGCTCCAGTCAGCATCCATCTCCTCGGCAAAGATCATGGGCAGCGAAGTCATGGATCCCTGCCCCATTTCGGCAGCCGGATTAAAGATGGTTACGCTGCCATCCTCGGCCAACCGCACCCAGGCGGTCACCACGTGCTGCTTCAATTCCTCATACAGCTCCTCAGCATTCGTGCAGGATGAGAGCCGGGGCAGCAGTCCGCCCGCGCCAATCACGAGCGTGACCCCGGCTGAAGTCCGGAGGAACTGTCGCCGGGTCACCTGGTGGTTGGTATTGTCGCGAGGTTGCATATCAAAGATTATCCGCCGTCTTTGTTGGTAAGGGGTTGTCCTGCCGCCGTCTGGATGGCCCGGATGATACGCAGGTAGGTGCCGCAGCGGCACAGGTGGCCATTCATGTAAGTGATGATCTCGTCACGGGTGGGATCGGGATTCTCCTCGAGCAACGCGGCAGCCTGCATGATCTGTCCGGATTGGCAGTACCCACACTGCGGGACCTGCTCGGCAATCCATGCTTGCTGGACCGGATGATCCCCGTTTTCCGACAGCCCTTCAATCGTCGTGATCTCCTGCCCGTTGGCCACGCCATCAACCGGCAAGGCACAGGCCTTGGCAGGATTCCCGTTGATATGGATCGTGCACACACCGCATTGGGCGATACCGCAACCGTACTTGGTGCCCGTAAGACCAAGATGCTCCCGCAAAACCCATAGCAGCGTTGTCCCGGGATCTACCTCCACGGTCTTCCGTTCTCCATTCACGTTAAGTACAAAGCGAGCCATATCAATCAGCGCTTGTCTCCAAGTTACAAAATGTCGGAAAGCGATGCGAGCTCAATCCGCGTTGCGCGTGGTACGGTCCTGGTGCGTCATATCCAGTGCGACGTCGATGATCATGTCTTCCTGCCCCCCCACCATCTTGCGGCGACCGAGTTCAACGAGGATCTCGCGGGTGTCGATGCCGTATTTCTCCGCTGCTTTCTCTGCATGCCTGAGGAAACTGGAATACACGCCGGCAAATCCTAATGACAGGGTTTCGCGATCAACACGCACGGGGCGGGTTTGCAGCGGCCGGATCAATTCTTCTGCCGCATCCATGAGTTGATAGAGGTTGCTGTTGTGGTCAATGCCCATGCGATCGAGAACCGCAACCAACACCTCCAGCGGCGCGTTCCCGGCACCGGCTCCCATTCCTGCCAAGGACGCATCGAGACGGTTGGCGCCGCATTGCATGGCCACGATCGTATTGGCAACACCCAACGAAAGGTTATGATGACAGTGGATGCCGACTTCGGTCTGAGGATCAAGCACATCACGAAAGGCCTTGATGCGGTCCGCCACGCCATCCATCAGCAGCGCACCGGCGGAATCGGTCACGTAGACACAGTGTGCACCATATGACTCCATCAGCTTCGCCTCCCGGGCCAGGTCGG
>JAWWBX010000329.1:0-4987 GCA_033720735.1 Saprospiraceae bacterium | reverse complement strand
GTTCGCTGAGGTTGTGTTCCTCATTGTGCAAGGATGTCGTCGCTCTGCGTTTTCGTTGATTCAAAAAGGTGATCGCCTCGTTGGTCGCGATGCGGTACATCCAGGTGTAGAGTTTTGCGTTCCCCTTAAACCCGGGCAGACCCTTGTACACCTTGACAAACGTATTCTGGATCACATCGTCGGCGTCGTCGTGGTCTGTCACCATGCGGCGAACATGCCAGTACAAGCGTTCCTGATACTTGACCATCAGCATCCTGAATCCGCGCTCCAGCGTTCCGGGGTCTCTGAGCAATCGCAGGATGTCGTCGTCGGTCATTACGTTCACAACTCGCCGTTTGCGTCAATAAGACTCAAATTACCGACAAAGGTTTAATCTCGTGTTCAGGTGTTCAGGTGTTCAGGTGTTCAGGTGTTCACGAGTTCATGTGTTCGTGTGCCTGCCCTGAAGTCGTAGCGCAGCGAAGCACTTCAGGGCTGGCCCTGTATGCGAAGCATAGCGAAGTCGTTACAGTGTTCAAGTGTTCCCGTGTTTCAGTGCTCTAGTGTTCCCGTATTCACCTTCTTTAACAGCCAACAGCCAACAGCCAACAGCCAACAGCCAACAGCCAACAGCCAACAGCCAAACGCCAATGGCCAAGACATTACCTTTGGGGCGCAATGAAACGATGGCTGGCAACACAGATCTTCCGGTTGTTTGGTTGGCGGGTAGAGAACGAGATCCCCGCCGACCTGAAAAAGTTTGTCCTCATTGCAGCTCCACACACCTCATGGTGGGACTTCTTTGTGGGAATCCTGTCAAGGGCGGTCATCGACCGGGACATCAGGTTTCTCGGTAAGAAAAGTCTGTTCAAGCCTCCGTTTGGCTGGATCCTGCGTGCACTGGGCGGGTATCCTGTAGACCGTCAACAACGGCACAATCTGGTGGAGCAGGTGGTCAGGTTGTTTCAGGAACACGAGCACTTTGCCATTGCCCTGGCTCCCGAAGGTACGCGCCGCAAGGTGGAGCGGTTCAAAACAGGATTCTATTACATCGCGAGGGGGGCCGGCGTGCCGATCATCATGGCGCAAATGGATTATGGCAACCGCGTGGTACGGTTCAGCCGGCCGTTCTATCCCACCGCGGAGATCGAAGCTGACATGCAGCGCATCTGGGAGCATTTCAAGGGGATCCGCGGCAAACGACCGGAACTCGGCATCGACTGACCGTTTCCATTCAAAGCATGACTTCGGTCAGGAGAGATCCGGCGACGTGTATTTTCCGTACATCATAATATATGTTACACACACGTCTGGCCCTCTCGTTTCATTTCATTTTGCTCGCTGCAATCATCTTTCCATGGCAGGTATTTAGTCAGACATTGTCCGGTCGGGTCATGAATGAACGGGGCCAGCCGATTCCGGATGTCCTGATCTACATCCAGAGCGATCACCGCCATACGCATTCCGGAGCAGGCGGGGAATACAGGATGCCGGTGCCTGATGCGGGCGACACACTCGTGGCCGTGCATCTTGGCTATGCAACGTGGAGTGCAGTGTGCACAGGCCAAACCGGGATGACCATCATCATGCAGTCCGCACCTTTGCAGCTGGAGGAGATCGAAGTGCGACCGGGGGTGGACCATGCCCGTCTGGTGGCCAGGATTGACCTCGAGACACAGCCCGTGAGATCGGCCCAGGAAATCCTCCGTACCGTTCCGGGTCTGACGATCGGGCAGCACGCGGGTGGTGGCAAGGCCGAGCAGATCTTCCTGCGGGGATTTGATGTTGACCATGGCACGGATGTGGCGATTGATCTCGATGGAATGCCGGTCAATATGGTCTCGCACGCCCATGGTCAGGGATATGCTGATCTGCACTTCCTGATACCCGAGACCATCGACAGGATCAATTATGGCAAAGGGCCGTATCGCGCGGACCACGGCAACTTTGCCACAGCGGGGCATGTGGGGTTTGTCACCAGGGATATTCTGGAGGCCTCCTTCGTACAACTTGAAGGTGGATCTTTCGGCACTGTTCGTGCCGTATCCGGTATCAATCTGGTAGACCAGTTGACGCACAATTGGTATGTGGCTTCCGATATGATGCTGAGTCAGGGGCCGTTTGAAGCACCACAGCGGCTGCATCGCTACAATATCATGACCAAGTACACGGCTGGCATGGGGAATGGTGGGGCCTCGCTTTCATTGCTCGCATCACACTTCAGGAGTGGGTGGGATGCCTCGGGCCAGATTCCCCAACGTGCCGTCCATCATGGCATGATCACGCGGTTCGGGGCGATCGATGATACCGAAGGTGGTAGTACCTCACGGAGCAACGCCCTCATACACCACCAGCAACCTCTTGGAGATGGGTTGACGATACACAACGCTGTGTTCCTGAGTCGGTATGACTTTGACCTGTATTCGAACTTCACCTTCTTCCTCAACGATCCGGTACATGGTGATCAGATCCGTCAGCGTGAATCGCGACTGCTGTACGGAGGCCGCAGTGAAGTGATATGGCAGTTGCCTGGAGGGGATGTCGAGGGATACTTGAAAGGAGGGCTCGGCCTGCGTCATGACCTGAGCGCCGAAAACGCGTTGTCGCGCTCGGTGAACCGCGATACCGAGATCGCCGTGATCCGGTCAGGCGATATCAACGAATTAAACGTCTTCGGATATGTTTCCGGCGCGCTGTTGGCTGGCAAGTTGTCGATTCATCCGGGTATCCGGTTGGACCATTTCAGATTCGTGTATCATGACAAACAGGACCCCGCATCGGGCAGAGCAACTGTCGGCCGCGGGGTCCTGAGTCCGTCGGTGCGTGTATTTTTTGATGCGTCCCCTACTTTGCAGTACTTCTTCAAGACGGGTGTCGGTTTCCATTCCAACGATACCAGGGTGGTGGTCGCGCGGGATGGTCACGAAGTGTTACCAAGGGCCTTTGGAGCGGATGCCGGTTTTGTGATCAAACCTGGCCCACGGCTGTTGATCACGACCGCGCTGTGGTATCTCGATCTGGAGCAGGAGTTTGTGTATGTCGGGGATGAGGGGATCGTCGAATTGAGCGGGCCGACACGCCGTCTCGGATTCGATGTGGGGGCCAGATGGCAACCGGCTGATTGGCTCTACATCCATGGTGACATTAACTATGCCCACGGCCGCAGTCGCGATGCGCCGCAGGGCGAGACACAGATTCCACTGGCACCTGACTGGACCTCCACCGGGGGTGTGACCGTGCGCCTGCCTTCTGGTGTATTTGGCAGTTTTAATTATCGGTGGATGGACGACCGGCCAGCTACCGAAGACAATGCGATCATCGCAGAAGGGTACGTAGTTGCCGACGCCACCGTGGGATATACGTCAGATCGCTACACGTTACAGGTAGCAGCCCGCAACGTATTTAATACCGAATGGAACGAAACGCAATTTGCCACGACGTCACGGTTAAGATCCGAAACCGAACCAGTGGAGGAGATCCATTTTACACCTGGGGCTCCGTTTGGCTTACAAGCCAGGTTGAAAGTAGACTTCTAATGCACAGATGGTCATTGCATCCTTGACTCGCGAAGCGCCTTGACCCGGTCTTCAAAGCGTTGCTCGGCGATTGGTACATGTGCCTGTTCATATAGCTGCATGTAGTCGCCGTTGTGTCGGGCGGCGCTGCGCGAGCGCAGGTCATAGTGTACAAAGGCAGTCCACATGACAGCCTTGATCAATGGGCGGTCGCGCCGTGACATCAGAAACTCCACGGTGATCACGCTGGGTGTGTAGTGCACGATCTTGGATGAGATCTCCACACGTTCCATGAGCCGGGCCGGCTCAAAGTAGGCGATCTGGTTTTGTGCCACGACCCAGCCCAGACCGGTCTCTTCGCTGATCTTGTAGATGTCGAGGTCATAATATTTGATCAGTTGGTCCTCCCGGGCATTCATGAAATAATCAATGTACTTGGCGTTGTACAGGTGGCCGTACGGGTCACAGTCCTGAAAACGGACAGTGGCTTCGCTGGTCAGAACCTTGGGAAGATCTGTCATGGATTTGGAATTGTGCGGTAAGATATGGAGTTCAGGGAATGCCTCCGAAGCCGGAAAGAACATCCGGACCGATGGTCAATTGCCTGGTACCGGCAATACATTGAGTGTGGGATGGAAAGTGAGGCAGGACATTTTCCGCTATCTTATTACCAAGTCGTGTACAATGAAAGCGTTGATCGTTGATGATGAAGCCAAGGCCAGGGAGGTTCTCGAACTGATGGTTGCCGTGCATGTACCTGAGATCAGCGAGGTGCGCTGCGCTTCCGGTGCCTCGTCCGCTTCATCACAGTTGACCAGGTTTCAACCGGATCTGGTCTTTTTGGATATCAAGATGCCGGGCATAAGTGGGTTTGAATGGCTGATGTCGCTGGCCTCGCGGCCGTTTGAGGTGATCTTTACTACTGCGTTTGATCAATACGCCATTCAGGCGATCCGCTTTTCCGCTTTTGATTACCTGCTCAAACCCGTCGATCCTGAGGAATTGAGAAAGACGATCGACCGCTATGTCCTGCACGCAACTGACCGTCAAAGCAGGTACGAGAATCTTTTCTACAACGTGGAACAGAAGCACCTCGCGAAGTTGCGATTGACCCTGACGACGACTGAAAGAACGCATTATGTAGACCCGGCCGAGATTGTTCGCTGTGAAGCGGATGGCAACTACACGCATTTCTACCTGAACAACGGCAAGCGGATTGTGACCTCCAGGCCGTTGGGGCACTACAGCACCCTGTTGCCGGACAAGATGTTCATCCGTTGTCATAAATCACACATCATAAACCGCATGTATGTGGAGAGCATGTCGGACTCGATCCTGCTGCTGCGTGATGGTTCGCAGGCCGAGGTTTCAAGAAGGCGACGGGGTGCGGTCAGGGAGGCGATGCAGCAGGAATGAGACAAATCACGCGCCAATGCTCTGAACGATGCGGGGCAACAGACCATACCAGATGCACATGCCGTTGTCTTGCCCGG
>JAWWBX010000328.1:0-4990 GCA_033720735.1 Saprospiraceae bacterium | reverse complement strand
TCAATGATAAAGACGGCCTGAGGCAAGCGGTTGAGGTTGGCAATACCACCCAGCACCTTCTCCAGCTTGTCTTTCTCACGTGTCAGTGTCAGGCGTTCCTTTTTGGTCACGCTGCTGAGGCTGCCATCGTTGAGCATGTTCTCAATGTTCTGCATCTTCTTGACCGACCGGCGGATGGTCGAGAAGTTGGTCATCATCCCTCCCAGCCAGCGCTCAGTGACATACGGCATGTTGACCGACCGGGCTGCATTGGCCACGATCTCACGGGCCTGCTTCTTGGTCGCTACGAACATGATCTTCTTACCCGACTTGGCCAGTTGGCGTGCGGCTGCACAGGCCCGGCCAAGGCAGTCTGACGTCTGGTTGAGGTCGATGATGTGGATCCCGCGGCGCTCCATGAAGATGTACTCAGCCATCTTGGGGTTCCACTTGCTCTTCTGGTGCCCGAAATGTGCACCGGCATCCAATAACTCTTTATAGGTGGGAACTTGCATATTCCGTGTTTCGCTGATGAATCAAACAATTAGCGCTTGCTGAACTGGAAGCTCTTGCGCGCCTTGGGTTTTCCGTACTTCTTGCGCTCGACAACGCGGGCGTCCCGGGTCAGGAACTTATGGTCCTTGAGTGCCGGTTTGAAATCCGCGTTGATCTTGACGAGTGCGCGTGAAATCGCCATCCGGATCGCTTCCGACTGTCCCTTGAAGCCACCGCCGGAGACGTTGACCTGGATGTCGTAGCTCTTGGCCTGGTCGACCACTTTCATGGGATCGAGCACTTTGGCCTGGATGTGTTTTTGCGGAAAGTATTCTTCGATCGTGCGGCCGTTGATCTTGACATTTCCCTTGCCGTTGGAAATGTACACGCGCGCGACCGATGCTTTTCTTCTTCCGATTGCGTTGATGGTCTCCATAATCGATTATACGTTGAGTGGTTTGGGCTGCTGCGCCTGGTGCGGGTGCTCGGTTCCGGTATAGACGTGCAGCTTGCGGAACATGGCACGTCCCAGCTTGGACTTGGGCAGCATGCCGCGCACCGCATTTTCCACGATGAATTCAGGTTTCTTGGCGAGCATCTCGCGTGCCGTCGCCTTTTTCTGTCCACCCGGGTAGCCGGAGTAGCGCAGGTATTCCTTCTGGTCGATCTTGTTGCCGGTCATGCGCACCTTGTCGGCGTTGAGCACGATCACGTGATCGCCGCAATCGACATGGGGTGTGTATTCCGGGCGGTGCTTGCCGCGCAGGACTTCTGCGATGCGGGTACACATGCGGCCGAGGTTGTGTTCGGCAGCGTCAACGACGTACCAGTCGCGGTTGACATCCTCCTTACGGAAGGATTTGGTTTTATAGCTCAAAGTGTCCACTTCGACTTGATTTTCAATGATGAAAGATCCGCTACTGACGGAACGCCTCTCAAAAGCGTGCGCAAATGTAGATTGATTTGCTGCAATAACAAAGGCTTTCTGCGAAAAAAGTGCACTTTCAAAACACATAACTCCCTGAAAAACAGGTGAAATTTCGCACAGGAATTTTACTCACCCCCACATTTCCACGATCCCTCCCCAACTCCCCCAAACCCCCTCTTGAAAGAGGGGGCTTTCTATTGTTTCAACAATCCTATAGCCCCTCCCTTCCAAGGGAGGGGTTGGGGAGGGTTCCCCGAGGGTTGGGGGAGGTTCTCCGTCACATTTCCGTATCTTCAGTACACCCATTACCAACACACGATTCAGAAACCCAAACCCGGTCACCTCAAACAACCATCATGTTACTCCAAATCACCAAACGCCTCGTAGTCGCTGCGCTGCTGCTCTCGATGATGAGCTGTATGAGCATGCGTGTCGTTGCCAAGTACGATAGCAACAATCCCGTCCCGCACAAGGAAACCCGCTGGGCGTACTTCTGGGGACTGAAACAACCCGTGGACATCCGCACCGATCCATTGCTCTGTGAGTCAATTTGTTCGGTGACCACCAAGGCCAATATTGGCACCATCCTCGTGAGCGCGGTGACCCTGGGGATCGCCGTACCCATGAAAGTGGAATACACCTGCTGTCCCGACGTACCCGATCCCGGCAACCTTAAACCCTGAACCCATGGCATTACCTCCAGGCATTGCGCAATGGAAGATCGACCGCTTCGAGAATGCGCATCTCAATTTCGTCCAGCCGCTGGACAAGGACCAGTCTTTCGACCTGCACCTCAAGGATCCCGGGTGGCGCGGCCTCTCCCAACTCGAACAGTACAATCTCTGCACGCGCAACCTGCAGTGGATCATCAAAACGGCCATCGACCGTCGCCTCAGCGTGCGTGCGATGGGCAGCGGCTGGTCCCTGAGCAAGTGCGCGGTGAGCGAGGACGCGCTGATCAACACCAAGCGCTACCGGCACAAGTTCCGGCTGTCGGATGAGAACTTTAACCAGTCCTTCCTTGACAAGGGCAACCGTGCGGAGGATCACTTGTTCCTCCAGTGCGGCAACACCATTATAGAGATCAACGAATACCTCGAAACCAAGCTCAACAAATCACTCCGGGTGTCAGGCGGGAGCAATGGACAGACTGTGGTCGGGGCCTTCTCGACCAACACCCATGGTGCCGCGTTTGACTACGGGGCGCTGCCAGAGATGATCAAGGGGATCCATGTGGTCACCGACCCGCACATCCACTTTTATGTGGAGCGCAAGGGTGAGCAGGTGACCTCACCGGCCTTCCATGCCAAGATCGGTGCCACCTACATTGCTGACGATGATCTGTTTAACGCGCTGCTGGTGTCATTCGGCAGCTTCGGGATCATCCATGGCGTACTCGTCGAGGTGGAAGACAAATTCCTGCTTGAGCAAAAATTGCGCAAGGTGTCCTTCGACGATGACATGACGAAGGCGATCACCGAAGGCGATTTTAGCGGGATCGAGGACCATCTGAAATACAAGCTTTCCGACAAGGACCACCCGTTGTACCACTTCGAGCTGGCACTCAATCCGCACGATTTCAAGTTCAACAGCGTGAAAAGCGGGCTCTATCTGCGGGTGATGCACAAGGTGCCGTACCGGGACGACTACGTGCGGATCAACCGGCCGACGAGCGGGCATACCTACGGCGACGACACCCTGGGGTTGATCCAGTCGGTCCTCGACGCCATCGAGGCCGCCGCCGGTTTCCTCAACCGACTGCTCATTCCCAAGATGGTCAATCTGCTCTTCGACACCGCCTACGACCGGCCCGAGGATGCCGTAGGTACCATCGGCGAGACCTTCAACAACACCATCTTCCGGGGCCAACTGTTCAGCGCGGCCTTTGCGATGGACCGCAAGGACGTGGTCGAGGCCATCAAGCTCTGCCTGGAGATCAACAAGAAGACCAAGCTCGCCGGCGTCCTGGCTCTGCGCTTTGTCAAGGGTACCAAAGCGACGTTGGGATTCACAAAATGGAGCAATACCGTGGTCCTCGAGATCGACGGCGCCGATGCACGCGTCAACTACAAGTACTGCAAGAAACTGGCCGAGGCCCTTGAGGATGCAAAGATCAGGTACACCCTGCACTGGGGCAAGATCAACAAGGTCCTCAACGAGACGCGCGTCCGGAAGATGTATGGCACGGCCCGCCTCAAGAAGTGGAAGGAGCAGCGGTCACGTATCATGTCGCAAGAGGCCCAGGCGATCTTCAACAATCAGTTCCTCGAGAAGTGCGGGCTGGATGAGTATGTGGAGTGGGAGGGGCCGAAGGTGATTGCGTAGTCGATGTAGTTTCTGCCATGAGGCGATAACCTGAACCGTGCAAAATAAAAAAATTATTTTAAATTTGCGCGGTTATGTATTTGAATCGACATATCACTGACCGCATTCATCGAAGCCTCGACACGGCGCCAGTCACAGCCATACTCGGTCCGCGGCAATGTGGCAAGTCGACGTTGATCAAACACATGTTGTCGACCATCACAACAGGCAGTCAAGAAGCTCCGATTCTGCTCGACCTTGAAAGGCCTTCAGATTTAGCGAGGCTCACTGACCCGGAGACGTTCTTCAATGCCAACCGCCATCGCCTGGTGTGTCTGGACGAAATTCAGCGCGAGCCGGATCTCTTCCCGGTGATCAGAGCTCATGTAGACGAAGTGAATGGTTCAAGGATGTTTCTGATAACGGGTTCGGCTTCCCCGGATTTATTGCGCCAGGGAGCCGAGACCCTGGCGGGACGTATTGCATTCCATGAACTTACACCGTTCTCGTTTGGCGAAGTGGCCGCAACGCACGACCTGATCGCGTACATGGTCCGAGGTGGATTTCCACGCAGTTTGTTGGCAGATACGGACCAGGACAGTTTTGAATGGCGGTTGCAGTTTATCCGCACCTATCTTGAACGTGATCTCGGTCAGTTTGGCCTCAACATTCCGGTACCACTGGTGCGTCGACTCTGGCAAATGCTCGCTCACCTCCACGGTCAGCTGATCAATTACAGCCAACTTTCCGGATCGCTCGGCGTATCGAGCCCAACTGTAAAAAAGTACACGGACTTGCTTACGGGGACTTTTATGATCCGCATGTTGGAACCATACCATGGAAATCTGAAAAAGCGTCTGGTCAGAACCCCCAAAGTTTATATCAGGGATTCCGGGATCCTCATGGCGTTACTGGGAATCAGGGATTACAACGCTCTGCTTGGCCACCCGGTTTACGGGACTCTGTGGGAGAGCATAGTCATTGAAAATATCATCCATGCCTTTCCGGGGGTCGATCATACGTTTTTCCGGTCAGGTCATGGCGCGGAGATCGATCTGGTATTGTTCACACCTCAGGGCCCGGTCGCCATTGAGTGCAAAGTGTCCAGTGCTCCAAAACCGACCAGAGGATTTTATCAGGCTTGTGACGATATCGGGGCTCAACTCAAACTGGTCGTCGCGCCGGTGG
This sequence comes from Saprospiraceae bacterium, assembly GCA_033720735.1. Lineage (GTDB taxonomy): Bacteria > Bacteroidota > Bacteroidia > Chitinophagales > Saprospiraceae > B8-G4. Next base: position 96 of record JAWWBX010000328.1, on the reverse strand, counting down.
ATTCTTCATGGCCAATCTCTGAGCATGTGGAAGTGCACAATCTGTCCAGTTCCCTGGAGCGCATTGAAAAATTCCTTGGCCGTTGACCACAACACT
>JAWWBX010000327.1:0-5012 GCA_033720735.1 Saprospiraceae bacterium | reverse complement strand
TACTCCGAGACCGAGATCTTGAGGTCCCTGGTGTTGAGTTCTTCGTCGTCCTGATTGTGTACCATGACTAGCATGAAATGCACGGCATCCGGGGCCGGTTTGAAATTCGGACCGCTCGCGTCGTTGCCGCGCGCCAGGTTGAGGCGATTGCCCTGGTACTCACCCAGGAGCAGGAGCATATCCCGGGCCTTGGTTTCTTCCGGTGTGTTGGGGTAGGTGCCGACAATGGCGCGCAGTGCTCCGATGTAGGCCTCTCTGCCTTCGATATGGCCGGTACACATCGCTTCCAGGATCGCAAATTTCGGTTGAAGCGCGTGGGTCGTACCAAAGCGCTGCTTGGCCTCGTTGATCCGGTTTTGTGCCTCCTCATAGGCGCCCTCATCGACCAGCTGGTAAACTTCCTGGTAGTACTGATCCAGCAGCTGCTCCTCAGACAACTGGCGGTTGATGTAGTCCGGATCAGACAGCGCCAGCGCATATTTCGACTGGGAGAACTCGTTGATGATCCTGTTTTTGTACTCCTCGGCTTTCGCCATATCGTTCATTGAGATGTAACTCAGGTATAGCTGATAGTATGCGTCGAGTCGGTGCAGCGTTTCGGGATAACGGGTCAGCAGTTGCTGGAGGGTTTCGACAGACAGATCGTAGTTCTCGAGTTTTTCCCGGTACAGGGTGCCAAGCTGGAGCATCGCGTTCTGGATCACCGCATGTGCCGATGAGATCTCTGCTTCGGTTTTGGGGATGTTTGTGAAGACGCTTTCGATATCATCCGGGGCGATGGTCACCGATTCTCCGTCGTCAGTCTGGATCGTCTCGGTCAGGCTTTCGGCGGCCTCGAGGCGTGATGCCAGACGCCAGTTGTCAACCAGCGGACGATCTCCCCAGACCCGTTCAAATTCGCGTTTGCCCCGACGCACAGCACGCTCATCATAGGCGAAGAAGTTGCTGCCCCCTGAAGAGCCCGTTGATGTCCTCCGCGCCGTACCCGCAAACTGACTGGAGGCCGCAAACTGACTATCCGAAATACCCTTGCCGGTACGTCCTGAGGGCAGGTTGCCGTCCTGTGATTCGGCGCTCGACAGCGCAGCACGTTCTTTGAGGATCTCCCTGGCCAGTTCCCGCCGTTCTTCCTCCGACATCGCGCTGACGCGCAGCAGGCTGTCCTGCAAGGCGATATCCGACAGGTGCTTGGCGATATCTGTGAGATTCTTGCTCAGGCGTAGTGTTTGCGGATAGCGCTCGTCCTCTTTTTCCATGGTGGCGAGGGTGGCATCATAGGCCGCTTTGGCCGCCACATAATCGCCTGAATCAAAATACAGCTGGGCCAGCAGGTAGTTGGTCTCGGTATCCTGGGTTCGGCTGCGACCACCATGATCAGCCGCCAACTCGAGTTGTCTGATGGCCTCCGGTGTGTTGCCTGAAGCGAGTGCAAGTTTGCCCAGCGTGAAGTGGATCTGGTCCTTGTATTCCTCGTTCTTGTCGTCCTTCAGCATTTTTTCGAGAGAGGCGACGACTTCTGCATTCGATTGCTTGCCGGACGCCAGCGCTGTCCTGGCCAGGCTCAGGCGCGCATTGAAGTCCAACTCATAATCGGGCTTGAGCTTGAGTACATCCGTGTAGTATTGCTGGGCCTCACTGGCATTCGACTCTCGTTCTGAGATCTGTGCAATGATGTAGGCGTAGCGCGCCCGATCCCGCTTTTTGCGGGCTGATGCCATCGCTTCCTTGAGATAGGGGATGGCGCCCTGGTAATTGCCGCGCACCATATGGTAGTAGGCATACACTACCGGCAACTCCCGCTTGACATCCTCTTGCAACGTCGATTTGGCCCGCAGTCTGTTGAGATGGTATTCCGCCCGGGGGTAGTTTTCCCGTTCGATATAGGTCTTGGCCAGCCACAGGGTGGCTTCCTGGTGGGCGGGTTTGTGTTTGAGGCCGCCGGGATTTTCAGGGCCCTGGGTTTCCACCTTTGGCTCTTCCTTCGGCACTTCTTCTGCAGGCCCGGTCGTGTTGCGTTTGGTCAGGACGATATCGTCTGCCGATTTGCGCTCACTGTCATCCTTGGAGCGACTGGATTTATTGCTCCGCTGATTCTTACGGACGCGCTTGTTGTACTCACGGCGGGCCTTTTCAGCAGCTTTGGCTTCTGCACTCTTGCGCTTGCTGGCCTTGCGCGCGTTGACCGACTTGGTCGCCGTTTTGGACCTGTTCGTTTTTGCGCGATCTTTTTTCTTTGACGGACGTGCGTTGATGCGGGTGCCATCCGGGTTGAACTCATCCATGAAGAACTCGAGTGAGTTCTGTGCAGACTCGAAATCCTGTTTCAAATACTGCGCTTTGCCGATCAGGAGGTAGCAGTCGTCTACCCAGTCACTGTTTTCATGCAGGGTTGCCACCACCGATACCTTCTTGATGGCTTCGTCGAGACTTGACGCGACCTGTTCGGGATTGGGAGCTTCCCGGTAAGGGTAGACAGGCAGGATCTCGTTGTAATTGTCCTGGTGTTGCGCCTCCAGTTGGACAATGCTCTCCTCGAGCAGTTCGTTGGCATTGAAGTAACCGTTGAACTTGGAGGTGAGGTTGTGGTAGAATTTCCCGAGTTCGGACTGATCCTCGCGGCTCTTCTGGGTGGCGCAGCCCCAAACGAGCAGGGCGATGGCCGAGCAGCATGCAATCAACCTGAACTCCCGCGTAAATCGTGCTTTGATGTCGATCCTCTTGCGTCTTGAAAAAATGCCCTGAACTCACCGCCCAGAGCTGTCAACATATAAACTAAAATGCGCACAAATTTATTTTAATTTTCGCAAATATTAGGAGAGCGGAAGTGACTGAAGATCAACCAAAAAAGAGCTTGCGGGACCCCTATCGCCTGGTCCTGATGAAAGAGGAGACCCTGGAAGAGGTGGCATCCTACCGGCTGTCGCTGCTGAATGTGTACCTGCTCGTTTCTTCGATCATTGTACTTACCTCGATTCTGGTACTGTCTGTCGTGTTTTTCACGCCTGTCAAACGTCTGGTGCCGGGCTATGGCGATATTCATGAGAACAGGGAATATGTCGAGCTGTACAAGAAGGTCCGCACGCTTGAAGAGGAAGTCAAGGCACAGCAACTCTACGCTGAACGCTTCCGCGCTCTCATCCTCGCAGGTGCCGATTCATCAGCGCTCGATATTTCTTCTGCCACTGACGACTTTGTCGGTGAGCAGCCCAACCGCCCCACCATCAGCCAGCCTTCACCCGGCCCCGGGTCATTCTATCCGGCCATTCCGACCGTAGACCGCCGCACGGTCAAAAGCAACCTGACGAACGGAAACGACATCGATTTCCTCTACCTGATCCCACCCTTGAAAGGGCCCGTCAGCGCGGGGTACAGCGTGGAGGATGCGCATTTTGGCGTCGATGTGCTGGCTCCCAAGAATACACCAGTCAAAGCTGTCCTGGATGGCTATGTGATCACATCTGACTGGACGCTCGAGACGGGGAACACGCTGGGCATTCAGCATGCCAACAACATGGTGAGCTTTTACAAACACAATGCGCGCAATCTGAAGCAGCTCGGGTCCTTCGTGAAAGCCGGTGAGGCAGTGGCCATTGTCGGTAATACCGGCGAGCAAACATCGGGGCCCCACCTGCATTTTGAGCTGTGGGTCGACGGCAAGCCGGTGGATCCCCAAAACTTTATCGCATTCAACTAACTATCGGCCCAACAGGGCGTGCAACGCTCCCCTGGCATCGGGATACTTGAAGCTGAATCCGTGCTCAATCAGGGTTTGGGCAGAGGCATGCGTGCTTTCCAGCAAGACATCGGACATCTCCCCGAAAACCAACCGGGCTACCCAGCGCGGAATCCTGAAGATCAGCCCGTAGCCGGTGTTGGCTGCGCGATAATGTCTGGCAAAGGCGCGGAAGCTGAGTGCGTGGGGCGCAACGGCGTTTAGCGGACCCAACACAGACGAAGATGTCATGACCGTATGAAAAACACGGGTAAGATCTTCGATGTGGATCCAGCTCATGATCTGGTCTCCATGACCGAATACCGGGTACAATCCGAACCTGGCCGGCGGGCCCAGGCGCTCCATAAAACCGCCCTCGTTACTAAGCACGACCCCGATGCGCAGTACCACCACCCGCGTCAGCCGGTCGAGTGCCAGGTGTGCGGATTCCCAGTCATGGGCGAGGCGCCGCAGGAAGCCATCGTCATTGCTCACATGATCCTCCCTGACCGCACCGGGACCGGTATTCCCGTAGATGCCTACGCCTGAAGCCCCGATGTAGACCGGCGGCGGTTGTGCTGCATCCCGGATCAGTGACGCGAGGAAGGCGGCAGGTACGGTACGGCTGTCTTGCAGCTTCTGTTTGTAGGCCGGGGTCCACCTGCTCCCTGCAATGGAGATACCCGTTACGTTGATCACCGCGGCACATCCGTCGATCACATTGTGTTCGATCCAACGGTCGGCAGGCGCCCACTGGATACTGTCCGGATCATCCAGTGCTTTTCGTGTCAGGGTCAAGACGCGATAACCCTGTGTGCGTAGCAATGCGGCACAGGCCGAGCCGATCATGCCTTGTCCCCCCGCAATGACGATGTGTGGTTGTGTAGTGTCTTGCATGTGCTGAGCTTCCAAAAGATGTATCTTCACAATTCGCGACCAAACAATTGATTCAATGCGCCGCACCCCTGTCCTAACACCTGTCTGGCTCCTGATGTTCGCGATCTTCCTGAGTGCGTGCGATACCGAACGCGCCGTGCAGGACGAGGCATTCACCCTGACCATCCGCCTCGCCGCTGAACCCGACAATTTGAATCCGACCCGGTCGAGGAGTATTTATGCCACCCCGATCGAGGGACTGATCATGTACCCGTTGGCCGAGCACGACCCCCAGACCTTTGAGCTGAGCCCGCTCATCGTCAAATCACTGGCGACGACCGATGAGATCACGGAAGGGGCATTCGCCGGCGGCACCGTCTTTCATTATGAGATCCGTGAGGAAGCGAGGTGGGACGACGGTTCT